>DKVC01000258.1 GCA_002490995.1 Lachnospiraceae bacterium UBA7188 | reverse complement strand
GCAGCGGTTATTTCTCTTGGATTACAGGGTTCGCGAAGCGGTTCCTGTAATCTGTAGACACTTCCTTACTCCCATGCACATCCCTGTAGCCATAGTGACAAGTTTCCTACGGACAAAAGCTGTAAGGCTGTGTAATAAAAATGCCGAATGTGCATGTTTTGAACACCGCCGTTTCAGTATAGCACACTGAAGCCCGGAATGCTTATTAAGATTTTATGAATTGCAGATAAAGTAGTATTCATGATGAAAAAAACAGCGGAAGCCGTCAGAAATTGTCACATTTTCTGCATCCTGTGAATAATATATAAGAAAAGGCCTGACATATCCGCCGCCAAAGAGGCCGAACCGGGAAATGTCAGACGGAAAGAAGAAACCGTCCCGGCACTTTAAGGAGGGAAACATATGGGAAATCGTTTGGTATGGGATAAACGGTACAATGTGGGAGTAGCCATTATTGACAGGGAACATAAAAAGCTTTTCAGCATTCTCAATAAGCTGTACGCCTTTGGGCACAGCGAAGAAAAAAGCCACTTTGCCTGCCAGGAGGCGATAAAGTACTTTAAGGATCACGCTGTACAGCACTTTGCGGATGAGGAAGCTTACATGGCCTCCATAAACTACCCGGGACTTGAGGCACACAGACGCATCCACAGGGACTTTCGGGAAAGGATGCTTCCTGCCCTGGAACACGAGCTGGAACTGTCTCACTTTTCCGCGACCTCCATTCACCATTTTCTCGGTGTATGTGCAGGATGGCTGATGGGACATACTCTGATAGAGGATCATATGATCGTAAGCGGCGAGCCGGTCCGGCACTGGGAAAAATTATTGCCCGAGGAGGAACAGGCCGTAATGGGACAGACCATCGCCAGCCTGCTGCACAGCATGTTCCGGCTCGATACGCAATTGATCAGCAGCTGCTATAGCGGAGAGAATTTCGGAGACACAATCTGCTGCCGCCTGGTCTACAGCGGCAAAGATAAAAAGAAATGGGAATTTTTCCTGCTTTTCGAAGAACAGCTGATCGGCAGCACCATCGGCAATGTCATAGACACAAAATCGGAGTCCACGGACATGATGCTGTCCAATGTGGCGAAATACGCAGCCAGACAGCTTGTGGAACGCATCAGGCAGAATTTCTCCTCCTTACAGCCGTTTGATCTGACAAATGAACATCTGCTGTCCTATGAACAGTTTTATAAAATGTATGAGCGGCAGAGCCCCCAGTTCAGCTTTCTGTTCGATACCGGCCGGGGGTATTTTGCCTACTGCATGGCTGCTTCCGAAATACCGCTTCGCAGAGACGGCATTTCGGCTGTGACGATAAATGCCGTAAGCGAACTTGAAAACCGCCTGAGCTCCTTAAGTCCCTCTGCCGAAAGCGAAGTACCTCCCCACTCCGGCAGCGCCTCCGAAACCGCATCCACCCGGAAAAAGAAAATACTGGTGGTGGACGACTCGGATTTTATGCGAACGAGCATGCTCCATCTGCTGAACGGCGACTACGAAGTACAGACAGCAGATTCAGGCATGTCAGCCATCCGAAGCATTACTCTGGCCCGCCCTGACCTGATATTGCTGGACTACGAAATGCCTGTCTGCAGCGGAAGCCAGGTATTGGAAATGATTCGTTCCGAAAAGGACTTCGCAGGTATCCCAGTCATCTTTCTGACCTGCAGAGTGGACAGGGAAAGCGTCAGAAAAGCGATTTCTCTAAGGCCCGAAGGGTATCTTTCAAAATCGCTTTCCGCCGATTCCATTAAAAGGGAAATTGATCATTTCTTCGAAAAGAAAGGACGAATGACACGGGAAACATCCGATTCTATTTTTTCAGCCTGACCACATTCCAGCTGTGCTTTCCGAACACAGTAGTGAATCTTCCGCCCTCCATACGGGAGGCATTCCCGGCCACGGGTACGACACAGTCCGGATTGCTCTCCGTATTGACGGCTTTCATGTCGTCATTGGTCAGGATGATATGCTCCGCAACCCTGTAATCCGCAAACTGCCTCAAATCGCAGCTCACCTCCAGGTCCTCCTCCAGACTTTTATTCACTGCGAAGACGGTAAGCTCCTCTTCCTCCTCGTTCCAGACACAGACACTGTCAAGGAAGGGAACCTCCCCATAATTCCTGCTCTCATAGAAGGGTGCTTTCACCAGCGTATTTAACACCGTCCCCCTGCCGTACACGCTGGCATGCATGTAAGGGTAGAAAATCGTCTGTCTCCAGGAGCCGTTATCCGAGGTCATGATCGGCGCAATCACGTTCACCAGCTGGGCCAGACAGGCAATCTTCACCCTGTCTGCGTGGCGCAGCAAAGTGATCAGCATGCTTCCCACCAGAAGCGCATCCTCGAAATTGTACACATCTTCCAGCTGGTGAGGCGCCTGAATCCATTTCTCCAGCTGCGCGTCCGCCTCGTTGCTGTGATACCAGACATTCCACTCGTCAAAGGAGAGGTTGATCTGCTTCTTACTGCGCTTCTTTGCCTTTACACAGTCCGCAATGGACAGGACGGAGGTGATAAACTCGTCCATGCCTCTGGAACTTGCCAGAAATTCCGGTGTATTGTCGTCCCTGTTTCCGTAGTATTGGTGGAGAGAAAGGTAGTCCACCTGTTCATAGCATTCGCTTAAGACCTCATCCTCCCAGTAACCGAAGGTGTCCATGCCCAGGGATGAGCTGCCGCAGGCCACTGTCTCAATCTCCGGATCCATGAACTTCATCAGCCTGCTGGTCTCCGCTGCCACGCGCCCGTACTCCTTCGCCGTCTTATGCCCCATCTGCCAGGGCCCGTCCATCTCATTTCCCATGCACCAGAGCTTGATGTTGTGGGGCTCCTCATAGCCGTGCTTCCTTCTCAGATCACTGTAATAGCTGCCCTTTTTAAAGTTACAGTACTCCAGCAGATCCCTGGCTTCCTCAGGCCCCCTGGTCCCCAGATTCACGGCCATCATCACTTCCGCCCCTGCCTTCTTTGCCCAGTCCGCAAATTCGTTCAAACCGAACTGATTGGACTCAATAACCTGCCATGCCAGATCCACTTTCGCCGGGCGCTCTGTTTTGGGGCCCACTCCGTCCTCCCAGTGGTAGCCGGATACAAAATTGCCGCCGGGGTAACGGACAATGGGCACCCGAAGTTCCCTCACCAGCTCCAGCACATCTTTCCGCATCCCCTGCTCATCCGCAAAAGGACTGTCCTCCTGATAAATACCCTCATAGACGGCCCGTCCCAGATGCTCGATAAAAGAACCGAAGATCCTTTTGTCCACCGGGCCTGTGAGATAATACTTGTCCACAATCATTTCTGCCTTTTTCATATCTGCCTCGTTTCCGCGCCGGTTCCGGGTCTGCATCTCCTGGGGCGCTGTTTTTGTCTGATGCTATTATCATAAACCGTTTTTCCCGGATATTCCATCTCATTTTTTCCGTTATGTTTGACATTTCTTCCGGTGATGTGATAAACTGTTCTCAGAGTATACCTGCGGGCACATTCATTTGCCGTTCTTTTGTTCTGATTCGCGGAAGCGCTCACTCGTTATACATTTAGGAATTGTCGGAAAATAA
>DKVC01000225.1 GCA_002490995.1 Lachnospiraceae bacterium UBA7188 | reverse complement strand
AGGTGATTCCTCATACGCAGGCATGTCTTCGCCTTGTTCTTGCGTCCACTCAGGCAATTCTTCATATGCGGGTATTTCTCCGCCCTGTTCTTGCGTCCACTCAGATGATTCCCCGGCTTCATCTTCCGCATAGCCGGGACCATCTTCGTAATCCAGTCTGTTTCTGCCCTCTATCCATTCCGCGGCCTCCTCATGCTCCAGATTTTCCTGCGGGACTTCATCCTCCATAACTTCTGTTTTTCCCGTGCCATACAATCCGCCCTGGCTGCCATCCCACTCCGCAGTCTCTCCGTATTCCAGACTTTCCGCTTCCTGATTGCCTCTTTTTTCAACATAGCCAGGTTCTCTGTTATACGCTGCATCATCTCGTTTTTCCGTCCACTCTTTTGCCTCCGATTTTCCCGAATCCCCGGCACCACTTCCAGACTGTACCGAATTTCCTGCCGTATTCATATCAGTCATAGACTCCGGCACACCTACAGCTCCCGTCGTTTTCTTCTCATGCACGGCAGCTTTCCGCTCTTTAGAACCCCCCTCCAGCTTTTCCAGCAATCCATCTCTGACAGCGGCTTCAAATTCAGTAAACATGGGGCCGGTCTGCCGAAGGACATGCTGACGCACTTCCTCCTTACATTTTTCCTCGTTTTCCTTTTTCATCCGCTCCCACTCGGCCAGAATATCATCTATCTTCATCTGACCGGTAATCTGCCGTTCCACAGCCGTCCGCTCCGGCAATACCATCCGAATCTGTCCGTCCGTTTCCTGTAAAAGCACATCCTCCAGTTCTTTCGGAGGCTGCGCCTGTTCCCCTGTCGTTTCTTCCCGCATCTGGTTCATAACTATCGCGGATGTGTCTTCCGAATCTGTTCCAGAAACATCAACAAGGCCGGAAAACTGTTCCTGCACTGCTTCCCCGTCTTCCGCAGGAATCGAAGTCTCATCTTCTCCGCCCTCTGTTTCCGCATATATGGAATCTTCTTTACCGGCATCCGCTGCCATGTCATTTTCCGAATTCACAGGTGCCGTCATCCGTACTGCTTCCGCCTGCTCTTCATCCTCAAAAACAACACCCTTTCCCACTGCCTCCAGAGCAGCTTCATCTATCTCTCCGGTTTCCCCGAAAAATATTTCTGTCTCTTCCATCTCGTCATCCGAAATGGATTCCTCATAGGTGTTTTCTCCCCTGTAGTTTTCCCTGTAATTGCCCACGGTCTCTGTTCCGAGCACTTCCTGAAGCCCTGCGGCCAGTTCCTCCTGCAGATTAATGGTATTATACTTACCTACATCCATGGTCTTGACCTGGATATCCATCTCTTCCGGCACAGATTCTCCATCCACCTTTATTGCTTCCTGGTCTCCGATATCATCCTCCTGGCCGGGCAGCGCCGCTTCCTCCGCATACTCTTGTTCCTCCGCTTCTTCCACATATTCGTCAAAGCGGTGGTCATATACTTCCTGCTGCTCATATGTCAGCGGCTGATGAAGCATTTTCAGCTCCATGGCCTTTACTACATATTTGCCCTCTCCAAACCACAGGATCAGCTCGTCACATTCCTCCACACAACGAGTAGCCAGCCCTACCCTGTGATAAAGGTATGCCAGCTCGTAAGCCCATTTTTCCCTGTAGTCCCTCTTCTTCAGTTCCTCCAGGACACCTATGCGCTCCTCCAGGTTCACATCCTGCGCCTCGTAAAGCTTGTACTGCAGTATGTAGCGCTCCGGGTCCTTCGGAGCCACACGCGTAAATTCATTATAGTAATTCACCGCCTGCACAAATTCCTCTGTCTTGATACACAGTTCACAGAGAGAATAGCAGATGGTCCTTCCCCCAGGCTTCTTATCATAAGCCAGCAGCAGCATGTTCTTCGCATCCTCATACCGCCGGTTCACTTTATACAAATCGCCTATCGTGCAGAGCATCATGACGCTTTTCACCCTGCGCCAGTCAATGGTGTCCGCAATCTCCGCCGCCTCCGCGTATGCCCCTTCCGCTATCAGCGATTTAATCTCTTCCGCCCTTACTTTATACTCAAATTTATCCAAGGTAATCCGCTCCCTCTTCCGGTAAAAAACAATTGGGAAATCCATCTCATATACGATACCCAATATTACCCTCTAGTTTATCATACCCCCTTGTATCTGTCAAAAGAAAATGTGATTTTAGCTGTCTTAAAATATTTTGAAATAAGGGTGCAAACGCTACCTTTGTATGGTTATTTTTCAGTAAAGAATTAATCTGGTTATGCCTGCCGGAACAGCTCTTTGGTTTCCGCCATTCTGTCCGCAATCTTCACCCCAAAAGGACAGCGGCTTTCGCAGCTTCTGCATCCGATACAGGCATCCGCATTTGCAGAAAGCTGTCTGTAATGGGCTTTCAGGGTATCCGGTACTGTTTCCTGCATCACAGCCAGGTCACGAAGCTTGTTTACCATAGCGATGTCGATACCGACAGGACAGGGAGCACAGTGTCCGCAGTAGGTACACTGACCGTAATAACCATGACGGGGAGCCTTTGCCAGAATGCTGGCGTAATCCTTCTCTTCCATGGACGCTGTCTCGTAGGCTACTGCGGCGTCCACATGTTCCACGGTGTCGAATCCCACCATGATACTTGCCACGGCAGGCCTGGTTAAGGCATAGTGGATACACTGGACGGGAGTCAGGGCAACCCCGAAGGGTGAGCGCTCCGCAGAGAAAAGCCGTCCTCCCGCATAGCCTTTCATTACCGTAATGCCTACCTGGTTCTGCTCGCACAGCCGGTAAAGCTCCGCCCGTTCGGGGGCGATGCCTCCCAGGGTTTCATCGTAGCTGTCTGCAAAATAGTCGTCAATATGCTCCGTGGCAGGCAGCATATCGAAGGCAGGATTCACGCTGAAAAGAATCATTTCAATTTCGCCGTGTTCCGCAGCCAGTTTTCCCACTGACGGATTGTGGGTACTCATGCCGATGTGGCGGATACTGCCCCGGGCTTTCAATTCTTTTACATATTCAAAGAATTCACCTTCCATGACTCTGCTGAATTCTGCGGGCTCATCCACAAAATGAATCATCCCAAGGTCTATGTAGTCAGTCTGAAGCCTGGCAAGCAGGTCTTCGAAAGCAGTTTTTACCGCTCCCAGTTCCCTGGTGCGCACATACTGGCCGTTCTGCCAGGTGGAACCGATGTGGCCCTGAATATACCACTTTTCACGGTGCCCGGCCAGGGCTTTTCCGATATTGGAACGCACGTTGGGTTCCGACATCCAGCAGTCCAGGATGTTAATGCCCTTTTCTTCACAGCGGGTCACCACCTGCTGAACCTCTTCCGTGTTGTGACGTTCCAGCCATTCTCCGCCCAGTCCGATTTCGCTGACAGAAAGACCTGTCCTGCCCAAAGTCCGATAGTTCATACGAATACCTCCCTTAATTGATTTTGCGGCTGCCTGCGCCTTATCCGGTAAACCGGGCAGATTCCCGCCTGAAAAGCCATTGTCCCGAAATTTGGGAGCGGAACCTGCTGCAGGCCGGCAGCCCAGGTGAATCGAACAAATGTATGGATTCATTTTATATGATATAGGAGGGTTTGTCAACAGGTTCATGGTTCTTTCAACTCTTTCATACAATATCACACCTTTCGGACAAAGTTGAATTATCTTTTCAACCGGAACCGGAAAGAACCGGATTTGAATGCAAAAAAAGATTGACAAATCCGCCATTATGTGTTTAAATAACCAATAACAATTACAGACAAAAGGCATTGACGAGGAGTAGTACATACGATTCCGGATGAACAGAGAGAAAGTGGCCGGTGAAAACTTTCGTGATGGGAGTATGGAAGTGACCTTAGAGCTTTGGATCGAACGGAGCAGGCTCCAAGTAGATTTCAACGGAGATTCCCACCGTTATCAGGGGAAGCCGTATCGGAATGGCAGGACGATTCCCGTATGGTAGTGAGTGCAGAAGTATTTCTGAATTTAGGTGGTACCGCGGACATGTTAGTTCGCCCTAAGCGTTTGCTTGGGGCGATTTTTTTGTCTGTTTTGTAAAATATCATATTTTATGGAGGTATCCCATGGATAAGAAGTACGATTTTTCAAAGACAGAAGAAAATCTGACAAAATTTTGGGAACAGGAGGGAATTTATCATTATCGGAACGGAAGAGACAGAAAAATTTTTTCCATTGATACGCCCCCGCCCACGGTCAGCGGAAAGCTCCACATAGGGCATGTATTCTCCTATACCCAGGCAGAGATTATTGCGCGGTTTAAGCGAATGCAGGGATATGACGTCTTTTATCCCTTCGGCTTTGACGACAACGGTCTGCCAACCGAGCGCCTGGTTGAACGGGATGAAAAAGTCCGCGCAAACACCTTGCCGAGAAGCGAATTCCGCTCAAAATGCATGGAGACAATCGGAAAATATGAGGAGGAATTTAAAAATCTGTGGAAACGGCTGGGATTCAGCGCGGACTGGAATCTGGAATATCGGACAATATCCGATTTGTCCCAAAAGATATCCCAGAAATCTTTCCTGGAGCTGGCCAAATCCGGCAAAGCCTATAGAAAGGAATCTCCCGTACTATGGTGCACAGAATGCCGTACCTCCATTGCCCAGGCAGAGCTGGAGACCAGGGAATGCAGGACAATCTTCCACTATCTGAATTTCCGGACAGAAGCAGGCGATTTACTGATAGCGACTACCCGGCCGGAATTGCTTGCAGGTTGCGTATGCATATTCGTTCATCCCGATGACCCCAGATATAAAGGATTTGCAGGCAGAAAAGCCGTTGTCCCGCTATACGATTTCGAAATTCCCATCCTGACAGATGACACCGTTTCCATGGAGAAAGGAACCGGTGCCGTAATGTGCGCCACCTTCGGGGACTCCACCGACCTGGAATGGTATCAGCGGCATAAGCTTCCCTGTAAAAAAATCATAATGCCCGACGGCACCATCCATGAGGCGGTTCCCTTCATCGGGGGAATGAAGGTAAAAGCGGCAAGAGCGCACATAGCAGAGCTTCTTCGCGGCAGGGGCCTGTTGGTAAAACAGGAGGAGATGAACCATATGGTTGCCGTTCATGAGCGCTGCGGAACCGAGACGGAATTCATCCCTTCCGAACAATGGTATATAGATGTGCTGTCGGAAAAGGAAAGATTTCTCAAAGCTGCAGATGAAATCCGGTGGCATCCGGAACATTTTAAGAACCGCTATACCTCCTGGGTAGAGAATCTGAAATGGGACTGGTGTATCTCAAGGCAGAGATATTTCGGCGTACCGTTTCCGGTATGGTATTGTAAGGAATGTCATAAACCCATTTTCGCAGAGGAAAAACAGCTTCCGGTAAACCCTCTGGAAAGTCGTCCGCTCCGTTCCTGCGATTGCGGATGCAGTGATTTCATACCGGAAACGGCGGTTCTTGACACATGGGCGACCTCTTCCGTCACTACCCTGATCAATGCCGGATACGGGGAGGAAAACGATATTACGGAACAGATTTTCCCCATGGACATGAGATGCCAGGCGCACGATATTATCCGTACATGGACATTTTATTCCGTTGTAAAAAGTATCTATCACACGGGGAAAACGCCATGGAAGGATATCATGGTCAGCGGCTTTGTTTTTGCAAAACCAGGTGAGAAAATAAGCAAATCCAAGAACAACGGGGCAGGTTCCCCCATGGCCCTGATCGAAACCCATTCCGCGGATGCCGTCCGCTACTGGGCAGCCGGCAGTAAGCTTGGCACGGATACCTTTTTCAGCGAGGAAGAATTAAAAATTTCCAAAAGGTTCCTGAATAAGCTGTATAACGCCGCGAAATTTGCCCTTATGCAGCTGGGCGATTTTGAGAAAACCAGCACCCTTGAGGAAATCCAGCTTCTGCCTGTGGACAGATGGATCTTACAGCGGGTAAATGAAACTACAATCAGGGCTGCAGAGCTGCTGAATGAGTACGAAATCGGACAGGCGAGACATGAAATTGATACTCTGTTCTGGAGGGATTTCTGTGATTATTATATTGAAATTGCAAAGGAAAGGCTCTATCAGCCTGAAAAACACGGCGCGGCGCAAAGATATTCCGGGCAGACTTGCCTGTATCACAGCCTTCTGGGAATTTTAAAGCTGTATGCGGTGTACACTCCTTATATCACGGAATATATCTATCAGGATTTTTACAGAAAATATGAAACCGAAATTTCCCTGCACCGTACAATCTGGGAAATCAGGAAGGAAGACCGGTTAATGCTTGCATTTGGGGAACATCTGAAGGGAATTATCAGTGAAGTACGAAAGGAGAAGACGGAAAAGCAGATGTCGATGAAAGATACCATACCGGAGCTTGTCATTTCCTGTCCCGAAAAGTTCCGCGAATGGTATAGAAAGTCGGAGATGGATATAAAGGCCTGTACCGGAGCCGTGAAAATCCTGTTTCAAAATTTTGTTATGTGATAGTTGTAAAGCCGTGCATAAGGGCTGTTCTGGAGCCAGAATAGGAAAAGCTGTTCCGCAGAGATGAAACTCTTTTGAATGCAAGGGGGCTGTCGGGAAATAAATGCATTCTTAATGCTGTTTCCCGACAGTCCCTTTTCACTCCTAAACTACTGCGTCATCCATAGTATAGCCTTCCAGCGAATTCTCCTTCACCTGAATGCACGCAAAGCTGATTGCGGAATCCTCTGCCGCAAAAAACTGCCTCTTCCCGGCAGGGGAAATGCGAATCCAGTCGCCGGTTTCAAGCTCCACCTCTTCTCCGTCGATGACGGCTTTCCCTTTTCCCGCAAGAACGACATAGATTTCTTCGTTGTTCTTATGGGAGTGGACAAAAGGGACGCTTGCCCCCGCCGGAAGATTGTTAATGCTCACTTCCGCTCCTGTTAAGGAAAGCTTGTCATGAAGCTCCGTCCTTGCATCCTGTGCCACACTGACTTTACTGAAATTTTCCATGGCCTTTTACCTCCGTTTTTTGTTGTAATATTTGTTGATACAACTATTGTAACACCTTTTAATTGTATCGTCAATAGTTACAACGGATTTTTCCAAAATTTTCGGATACAAGTATCCGCTTCAACGGAAGCTTTTCACCCACGCTATCAGAGAGTCATGGTACACATTCTCCGCCACGTCCCGGCGCATCTGATCTGTTATCGGCCCGTTCTTTTCCATGATGGCCAGGATTGCTTCCTGAAGGCCCGCAATCCTTCCCTCTTCAAATACCTTCTTCAGAGCCTCCTCTGCCGCGGCCTTTCCGTCTCCTGGTTCCGGAGCGGCCTTGGACTTTGCTGCGATACCGGACTCTGCGGCATTCTCCGCCTTCATATTCATCGCGCCAGCTGTAGCTGCCCCCTCTTTGCTGATGTCGGCCTTATCTGCAGATTCTGCGGTAAGCCTGTCTCCAGGGGATGCTTCCCCACAAGCCCTGTTCTCACTTCCTGTCGTCAGTGCCGGTTCCTGCGGCGCCGATTTCTGCGCTGCTGCCTTTTCGCCGGACATATCCTGCCCTGCCTGTCGGACCGTTTCCGCTCTGTCTGCTGATTCCTGCCTGGTTTCTTCAGCAGCAACAGCAGTCTGCCCAGGTTCTTCGGCTGCCACGGCTTCCTGCCCAAGCCCTTCGGCTGCTGCGGCTTCCGGCTTAGTTCCTTCGCTTGCGGCAGCTTCCCCGGCAGGCTCTTTATCAGAATCGCTGTCCTGCAGTTCCCCTGCCCACTCTTCATTCAAAGGTATCCATATCTCACCGGAATTCGCCTTTACGTTTACCGCGATGCGGCCTCCTTCCACCCTGACCTTCTGGCCGGTGAGTGCACCGATATACTCCGCCGCATTTCCGGCAGGCAGAGTCATCACATAATCACTGTCGTCATTGTTCACCGTAACCAGGACGGACTCCCCATTATAATTTCTGGCGAACGCATACTGACGGTTGGTCAGCATCAGTTCCTGATAGTCTCCGTAAGAGAGAGCCTTTACCTTCTGACGCACTTTGCCCAGAGCGGCAATCAGGCGGGTACAGGCATTCTTCTCCAGCGCGTCACTGTAATCCGCCAGAGAAAGGGCCGGTCTCAGAGAATCATCAGAATACCGCTCTTTTCTGCCTTCGATTCCGAATTCCGATCCATAATAGATGGAAGGAATGCCTGGAAGCGTGTACAGCAGCACATGCACGGGCGCGAAATGAGCCTTGTTATTGAGCTTTGTGTAAATCCGCTCCACGTCGTGATTGTCTACGAAATTATACAGCTTCAGCCCGTCCGGCCGATTTCCGCCCATGCCGTAAAGGCGCTTCACCGTGTGGGCTATCTCGAAGTAATTATGATCGTTATGCCCGGAGTACAGAGCCTTGTGCAGATGATAATTGGTGACGGAGTGCAGCGTGCCCTCATTGACCCAACGGGTATAATCTCCATGGATGACCTCCCCCATGAGCCAGAATTCCGGCTTCACCTCGTCTGCTACACGGCGCAGCGCTCTCATATAGTCAAAATCCAGCACATCTGCCGCATCCAGCCGGATACCGTCGATGTCGAACTCCCTGACCCAGAACCGAACCACATCGCAGATATAGTCCCTCACCGCGGGGTTCTGCTGGTTCAGTTTGGCCAGCAGGTCATAGCCGCCCCAGTTTTCATAGGAGAAGCCGTCGTTGTACTGGTTGTTCCCCCAGAAGTTCACATTGCGGTACCAGTCCTTATAAGGGGAGCTCTCCCGCTTCTCCCGGATGTCCTGAAAAGCGAAAAAATCTCTGCCTGTATGGTTGAACACGCCGTCCAGTATAACCCGGATTCCCTGCCTGTGGCACTCCGCCACGTAGGCCTTCAGATCTTCATTGGTGCCAAGACGGCTGTCCAGCTTCTTGTAATCTGTGGTCTCATATCCATGCCCCACCGACTCAAATAAAGGACCGATATAGAGTGCATTGCAGCCGATCTCCTTTATATGTGCTATCCAGGGAATCAGCATATTCAGCCGATGTACCGGCTCTCCGTAGGTATTTTCCCTGGGTGCTCCTGTAAGTCCCAGCGGATAGATATGGTAAAATACCGCTTCATCATACCATGCCATATAGCATTTCCTCCTGTCCAACTGCCATTTATGACAGCTTTTACCGCCTGCGGTTATTTACACTCGCGCTCCGAGACATTTGCGAGGGTAAGGAAATGCCTCCAAATAACCTGCGCGAGCCTATTGCAGATTTTACAGATTTTATCAGGCTTACTCTGAAGAAATCGCGTAGGTTATTTTCCGGCAGTTCCTAAGGAAGTGCCTCTAAATACATAACGAGTGAACGCATCAGCGGATTTCCTTTTCCAGTATAATCGGAATGGGGAAAATAGTCAACTGTCCGCAGCAATTCGCAGCTACGAATCTCTTCCTTTATTTCCGTTTCCTGCACCCGGGCAATCAATCCCTGGGAATTGTCGGAGAATAACGGCTACAATTTCCTCAGGAAAAACCAGGAAATACAATAAAACCAGCATTATAAGACATTTCCTTAGGAACTGGCGGAAAATAACTTGTGCACTCTGCATATCTGAAGGCTTATAGACACAGCGAAATTATCCAGGAATCTGCACAAGTTATTTGTAGACATTTCCTTAGGAACTGGCGGAAAATAACCGCTGCAACTTCTTTAGGAAAAAGCCCTGAAA
>DKVC01000079.1 GCA_002490995.1 Lachnospiraceae bacterium UBA7188 | reverse complement strand
GGACGCAGGCTGTTAAATGGACCACGGAGGGTACAAGGAACGAAGCTTATGGCTTTTAGTATTTTGTAACGTAAGGCATACGTCAGTTGCCAGGGATATGATGGTATCCTGATAAGTGCATCCGTATTTCGGGTGAAGCAAGGTGGCACCGCGGGAAGATTATTTTTGATGTGATCCCGTCCTTGACAAAATGTACAGTTTTGTCAGGGGCGTTTTTTTATGCGTGAAGGGAGGAATTAATTTATGAAAATACGTCCAACACTGGAAGAATGTATGAAATCAGCCGCCGAAGGACAGTACGGGGTGATTCCTGTAAGTACGGAGATGGATATTGAAGAAGGGAATCCTTCGACCACTCCCATCGAGATACTGAAAATACTGAAAAAGGTAAGCGGCCACGTATACCTGCTGGAGAGCGCGGAGCCGGATAAAAAGTGGGGACGGTACTCTTTTCTGGGATACGACCCGCTGATGGAGATTACCTGTTATAACGGTACCACGAGGATAAAGACAGCCCTGACCACCCAGGAGACAAAGCAGGATATCCGAAGCTGCATCAGGGGGATTGTGGCGGAAAACCGCAGCCCCCAGCCGGATTATCTGCCGACCTTTACCGGCGGGCTGGTGGGATATTTTTCCTACGATTATATCAAGTACAGCGAGCCCTCCCTGAAGCTGGACGCCAGAGATGAAGAAGGGTTCCAGGATGTAAACCTGATGCTGTTTCACAAGGTGATCGTTTTCGACAATTACCGAAAGAAAATTATCCTGATTGTCAACTGTAAAACTGATGATACAGAGACGAATTATCATAAAGCGGCTTTGGAGCTTGAGGTCATGCGACGGCTGATACAAAACGGAGAAAAAGCGCCGGATGTACCCCTGAAGCTGAAATCCGGTTTCCGCCCTCTTTTCAACGAGGAGGAATACTGCCAGATGGTACAACGGGGAAAGGATTATATTAAGGAGGGAGATATCTTCCAGGCAGTGCTTTCCAACCGGCTTGAGGCGGATATGGAGGGAAGCCTTCTGGATGCGTACAGGATACTGCGGACTTCCAACCCATCGCCCTATATGTTCTATTTTTCCGGCTCAGACGGAGAGATTGCGGGGGCCAGCCCGGAAACGCTGGTGAAACTGGATGCGGGAAAGCTCTATACCTTTCCGCTTGCGGGCACCCGGCCAAGGGGCAGGACGGCCCAGGAAGATGAAGCCCTGGAGGCCGAACTGCTGTCAGATGGAAAGGAACTGGCGGAGCATAATATGCTGGTAGATCTGGGGCGCAACGATATCGGAAAAATCAGCAAAGTGGGCACCGTCAGGGTGGAGAAATACATGTCCGTTGAGAGATTTTCCCATGTGATGCATATCGGCTCCACTGTCAGCGGGGAGATACGCCAGGATAAGGATGCCCTGGATGCGGTGGATGCCATCCTTCCGGCGGGTACGCTTTCCGGAGCGCCGAAACTGCGGGCCTGCGAGATCATCAATGAGCTGGAAAACAACAAAAGAGGAATCTACGGAGGCGCCATCGGCTATGTGTCCTTCAACGGGAACCTGGATACCTGTATCGCCATAAGGCTGGCATTCTCCAAGAACGGGAAGGTGTTCATCCGATCAGGGGCGGGGATTGTAGCCGACAGCCAGCCGGAGAAGGAATACAGGGAATGCATCCAGAAAGCGGCAGCCGTGAAAAATGCCCTGGAAGAAGCGGGAGGATGTAGAAAATGATACTTTTAATCGATAATTACGACAGTTTTTCCTACAATGTATACCAGCTGACGGCTTCCATAGAGCCTGATGTAAAAGTGATACGGAATGACGGGATAACCGTGGAGGAGATAGAAAAGATGGCACCGTCCCATATCATCCTGTCCCCCGGCCCTGGCAAGCCACGGGATGCCGGAATCTGCGAGGATGTGATCCGGCATTTTTCGGGGAAGGTGCCCATACTCGGCATCTGTCTTGGGCATCAGGCAATCTGTGAGGTGTTCGGGGCGACAGTTACCTATGCCGGGAGGCTGATGCACGGCAAGCAGTCCACGGCAATCCTGGAGAACGACAGCATCTTGTTTCAGGGGATGGAGCGAAGCATAACCGTGGCAAGATACCATTCCCTGGCAGCAGCCCCGGATTCCATACCGGATACTCTGAAGGTGACTGCGCTGACGGAAGAAGGGGAGATTATGGCAGTGGAGCACAGGGAATATCCTGTCTGTGGGGTGCAGTTCCACCCGGAATCCGTATTGACGCCGGAGGGGTATCGAATTATGGAGAATTTCATCAAACGCACAGGGCGGCGGGCATGAAACCGGGGAGTATGGGGCAGCCCGGGTATGAACTGCAGTGTAACAGCCTCACGTCCGTTATGACAGTCTGACCGAAAAAGTGAAAGAATAGCGTTCCCGGTGTGGGCTCTGATGTGGGTTTGCCGTACTTCCAGTAGCTGAATGCATCGCAAAGGAGGCATTTTATCGGAAGTAAAATACATGCGTTGTAAAGCACATACTTCCGGACAAGGCATCTTAAGACAGTATATCAAACTGCATATAAAACAGGGAAAGGAAAACAGATATGATAAATGAAGCAATCGTCAAATTAGCAAAAAAAGAAGATATCGGTTATGAGATGGCCAAAGAAGCCATGGATGAGATTATGGAAGGACGGGCAACAGAGGTGCAGAAAAGCGCCTACCTGACGGCTTTCAGCATGAAGGGGGAAACCATTGAGGAAATTACAGGTTCCGCAGAGGAAATGCGCAGCCATGCCCTTCAGATAAAGCATGGGCTGAATGATGTGCTTGAGATCGTGGGCACCGGAGGAGACGGCTCCAATTCCTTCAATATTTCCACCACGGCGGCCATCATTATTTCGGCTGCGGGAGTGGCTGTGGCAAAACACGGGAACCGGGCAGCCAGTTCCAAATCCGGCGCGGCGGACTGCCTGGAAGCGCTGGGGGTGAATATTTCCCTGGAACCGGAACAGGCGGCAAAGCTTCTCCAGGATGCGGGCATCTGCTTCCTTTTTGCCCAGAAATACCACACTGCCATGAAGTATGTGGGTCCTGTCCGCAGGGAACTGGGCATTCGTACTATTTTTAATATCCTGGGGCCGTTGACCAATCCGGCCAATCCCACCATGGAGATTATGGGCGTTTTCGATGAAAGCCTTCTGGAGAGTATGGCGCATGTTTTGTCAAACCTTGGCGTAAAGAAGGGAATGGTGGTATACGGAATGGAGAAGCTGGATGAAATCTCCATCTGCGGGCCTACTAAGGTCTGCATGTTCAGGGACAATACATTCGAATGCCGCACCATTGTTCCGGAAGATGTGGGCCTGAAAAGCTATGGGAAGGAAGAGCTGAAAGGCGGCACACCGGAGGAAAATGCAGCCATTACCCTGTCCATTCTGAAAGGGGAGGAAAAGGGAGCGAAGCGGGACGCAGCGGTTATAAATGCGGCAGCCGCGCTGTATGTGGCGGATAAGGCTCCCAGTCTGAAGGAGGCTGTCAGGCTGGCGGAGGAGACGATTGACAGCGGCAGGGCTTTCGCGCAGCTGGAGAAATTTATCCGGTATTCGAATCTGGAACAGGCGTGAAATGATATTTTTATCTTGCCCACCGGATTGTATTCGGCATCATAATTATCAGACGGACATAGCGAAAAAGCTGCTGGTTAAGTATTGTGATGTTGGCGGAAGGAGTCTTTTATTGAGAATGACTGAGAAGGGCTGATAAAACAGGAAGAGGTGCAAAATGATATTAGAAGAAATTGCAATGAAAACCAGAGAAAGGATCAGGGCTGCAAAGGAACAGCTTTCCCTTGCGGAAATCAGGGCGAAGGCGCTGGCCATGGACTGCAATACCGGCTTCCCTTTTGAAAAAGCACTGGCAGAGAAAGGAATCAGCTTTATCTGTGAAGTGAAGAAGGCCTCTCCCTCAAAAGGTGTCATTGCCGCAGAGTTTCCCTATGTGGAAATTGCCGGGGAATATGAGCAGGCAGGGGCAGATGCCATATCGGTCCTGACGGAGCCGTTTTATTTTCAGGGCAGCAATGAATATCTGTCAGCTATCCGCAGGAAAGTGTCCATTCCCCTGTTGCGCAAGGATTTTACGGTGGATGAGTATATGCTTTATGAGGCGAAGACCATCGGCGCGGACGCGGTACTTTTAATCTGCGCCATCCTTTCCCGGGAGCAGCTGGCGGAATATGCGGCAATCGCCGGAGAACTGGGGCTGTCCGCTTTGGTGGAGGCCCACGATGAGAGAGAGGTACAGATGGCGTTGGATGCAGGGGCGAAGATCATCGGAGTGAACAACCGGAATCTGAAAGATTTTACGGTAGATATTTCCAACTCTCTGCGCCTGAGGGCAATGATACCTCAGAATATCCTGTTTGTGTCGGAAAGCGGAATGAAGTCCAGGGAGGACATCGCAAGGCTGGAGGAGAACGGCACAGATGCAGTTTTGGTTGGTGAGATACTCATGCGTTCAAAAGATAAGGCAGGTATGCTGAAGCAGTTAAGAGGTGAGAGGCCGGATACCGTGCCATGTCATCAAATCGTGTAAAGCCCATACATCTAGCAGCCAAGCCTGTCCTATAGGCTTTTGCATCCGGTCTGCTATGACAGAAGGAGAAAGGAATGACGAAAACAAAAATAAAAATCTGCGGCCTGTTCCGTCCCACAGATATTGAATACATGAACGAGGTGCGTCCTGATTATGCAGGTTTCATAATGACACCGGGTTTTCGCAGAAGTATTTCCGGAGAACAGGCTATGCAGTTCAGGCAGAAGCTGAACCGAGAGATACCTGCGGTAGGGGTATTTGTGGATACGCCCTGCGAAGAGGTTGTGAATTATTTAAAGAGAGACATCATTCAAATAGCGCAGCTCCACGGCAGGGAAACGGAGGAAGATATTCTGTATATCAAAGCAGCCACGGGAAAGCCAGTGCTGAAGGCAGTGAAGGTACGGGACAGAAGCGACGTGGAGGCATGGCTGGGTTCTGCTGCGGATTATCTGGTCTTTGACGGAGGAACGGGCTCCGGCACAGCCTTTGACTGGAGGCTGATGGCAGATATTCCCAGGGATTATTTTCTGGCGGGAGGCCTGAACGCCAGGAACCTGAAAGAAGCCCTTGCACTGCAGCCCTATGCCGTGGATTTGAGTTCCGGGGTAGAGACAGAGGGCGTAAAGGACAGAGCGAAGATGCAGGCGGTGGTGGAGAAGGTGAGGAATTACACAGCAGTTTCCTGACAACGTGTTTGTAATTCTAATTTATACTCACGCTCAGTAACATTTGCTAAACAAGATGTATAACGAGTGAGCGCTTCCGCATTGCAGGACAATAAGACGGCAAATTTATGCGCTCACGAGTATGGAGACACTTTCTTTGTACAGAGAATACAGATACAAAAACAGAAAGGAAGATGGAAAATGTCGAAAGGACGATACGGAATACACGGCGGACAGTATGTCCCCGAAACGCTGATGAATGAACTGCTTCATTTGGAGGCGACTTACGAACAATATAAAAATGATCCGGATTTTCAGGCGGAGTTGGATACGCTGAACCGGGAATACTCAGGCAGGCCTTCCCTGCTGTACTATGCGGAGAAAATGACGAAAGGTTTAGGCGGGGCGAAGATCTATCTGAAAAGGGAAGACTTAAATCACACCGGTTCCCACAAGATCAACAATGTACTGGGGCAGGCGCTTCTGGCGAAAAAGATGGGGAAAACCCGTATCATTGCGGAAACCGGCGCAGGGCAGCACGGTGTGGCCACCGCTACCGCCGCCGCGCTTCTGGACATGGAATGTGAGATTTTCATGGGGAAAGAGGATACGGAGCGGCAGGCGCTGAATGTATACCGGATGGAGCTTCTGGGTGCAAAGGTCCATCCTGTTACCACCGGGACGCAGACCCTGAAGGATGCCGTCAACGAATGTATGCGGGAGTGGACCAACCGGGTGGATGATACCCTGTATGTGCTGGGCTCCGTCATGGGACCTCATCCTTTTCCCATGATTGTCAGGGATTTCCAGAGCGTGATCAGCCGGGAGGCGAAAGCACAGATTCTGGAAAAGGAGGGGAAGCTTCCCGCTGTGGTGGCAGCCTGTGTAGGCGGAGGGAGCAATTCCATGGGTGCTTTCTACAACTTTATCGAAGACAGGGAAGTAGAGCTCATCGGCTGCGAAGCCGCAGGCAAAGGCGTGGAAACTGCCCGGACGGCGGCTACCATCGCCACCGGAAGCCTGGGAATTTTCCACGGAATGAAATCCTATTTCTGCCAGGATGAGTACGGCCAGATTGCCCCGGTCTACTCTATTTCAGCAGGACTGGATTATCCCGGCATCGGGCCGGAACATGCCTGGCTTCATGATATCGGCAGGGCGCAGTATGTACCGGTTACCGATGACGAGGCAGTGGAAGCCTTTGAATACCTGGCCCGGACAGAAGGCATCATCTGTGCCATAGAGAGCGCCCATGCAGTGGCACATGTCATGAAGATTGCAAAAAATTACGGCAAAGACCAGAGCATCATCATCTGTCTCTCCGGTCGGGGTGACAAGGATGTGGCGGCAATTGCGAGATACAGAGGGAGGGATATCCATGAGTAAGAAGAAAACTGTCGAAGCGTTCAATGGCATGAGTGAGCAGAACGCTGTGAAGGATTTCAATACCGTGAGTGAGAGGGAAGCTGCGAAAGATTTCAATGCTATGAGTGAGAGGGAAGCTGCGAAGGATTTCAATGCTATGAGTGAGAGAGAAGCTGTAAAAGATTTGAATCAGAAACTGAGAAAAGTATTTGACACGCCGAACGGAAAAGCGTTTATTCCTTTTCTGACTGCAGGAGATCCAAGTGCGGATGCAACAGTCAGGTATATTCTGGAGATGGAAAAAGCAGGGGCGGATCTGATCGAAATCGGCATTCCCTTTTCGGATCCAATTGCGGAAGGCCCTGTGATCCAGGAAGCCGATATCCGCGCGCTGAAAAGCGGGATGACTACGGACGGGGCTTTCGATATTGTGAAGAGAGTCCGGGAGAAATCCGGGATTCCGCTGGCTTTCATGACTTATGCAAATCCAGTATTCCATTACGGATATGATAAATTTTTAATAAAGTGCGAGGAAGCGGGGGTGGATGCCATTATTATCCCTGACCTGCCCTTCGAAGAGAAACGGGAAGTTGAAGCCACCGCAAATGCCCACAATGTTGCCCTGATTTCCATGATTGCCCCCACTTCAGAGAGCCGGATACAGGAGATTGCTTCTGAGGCAAAAGGATTTATTTATGTGGTTTCTTCCATGGGAGTCACAGGAACCCGAAGCGAGATCAGAACGGATGTGGGCGCCATTGTGGAAAGTATCCGCAGGGTGACAGACGTGCCCTGTGCCATAGGCTTCGGCATCAGCAATCCGGAGCAGGCGAAAGCCATGGCAGCGGTATCTGACGGCGCCATTGTAGGCAGCGCCATTGTGAAGATAATTGCCAGGTATGCGGCCAAGCTGCCCTCGGAAGAGAACGGGGCAAAGAATACGGGGACGAGGCAGGCAGAAAGCGTGGGGAATACGGAAACAAGACAGGAAGAAAGACCGAAGAGTATGGAAACAAGGCAGGCAGAAAGCGCGGAGAATACGGAAACAAGACAGGCAGAAGGCACAGAAGCAATATACGAAGCTTCTGCCGCCGAAATCTATCGTTTTGTAAAAGAAATGAAGGAGGCTGTATTGGGGGCATAAACTGTCTGGGTTTATGTCTGCTGGCTGCTTTTTTGTATACTCGTGAGCGCATTCCCTTGCTGCTCTTTTGCCCTGCACTGTAATTTGTAGACATTTCCTTATGTTGGCAGATGTTTTTGACCATGCGTATAAATAATATGTGAGAACAGGGCGGTTATAAACTCTGTGAAACAGAATGCAAGCCACACGCCGTTTGCCCCTAGAAGCCTGCTGAACAGAAGGGCCGCCGGAATAATGATACACACATACCTGAACAGCGATATCCACAGGGACTGTGCGCCTTTTCCCAGTCCCTCCAGAGCGCCGGAGGAAGTAATGGAAACCGCCGATACCATAAAACCCAGGCTGATGATATGCAGGGCAGTGGTGCCGATCTGAATCGTTTCGGCGCTGTCGGTGAACAGCCCGATCAGCCGGCCCGGAACCACCCAGGACAGACATGTCCCGACTGCCATGATTCCCAGGTTCATCCGCAGCGCCGTATGATAAATTTTTCTGACACGCCCATATTCTCCCGCGCCGAAATTATAACCCATCAGCGGCCGGATACCCTGGATGATACCGTTGGCGGTGAGGTAAATAAACGTCTGCAGCTTGTAGTAGACACCCAGAACGAGAACGTATTTTTGTGAAAATTCTGCCAGTAAACCGTTCAAAGCAGAAATCAGCAGCGACGGAAGCGCCAGGTTCAGCGTTGCGGATATTCCTACCGAATACATTTTCCGGATGATTGCAGCCTCAAAAACCAGATGCTTCCGGGCAATCCTGACAGGAATCGGGCGGAACAGATAGATCAGAAGATACACGATAAGCGTAAGGCACTGTCCGATTCCTGTGGCATAAGCCGCCCCTGCGATCCCCAAAGCTGGGAAAAAGCCGATCCCGAATATCATCAGCGGGTCCAGGATAATATTTGCAATACAGCCGCAGAGCATGCAGGCCATGGATACCTTCATCTGTCCTGCAGCCTGGAACAGCTTCTCGAAGGAAAGCTCCAGCGCAATGACAGGCGCAAACAGAAAGGCTCTGTCTGCGTAATGCAGCGCAAGGTGCGTAATTTCAGGATCGGAAGAGAAACTCTTTAAAAACAGCGGCATCCCGGCCATGGATACCACCGAGAGAATGATTCCGTGCAGTACGCTGAGCAAGGCACCCAGTGTGGCTGCACGGCTTGCCCGTTCCGGCTCGTCTGCGCCCGAATAAAACGCAATGCATGCATTTAAGCCTATACCGAAACCGATGGCAATGGCATTGAGCAGGTTCTGCACCGGATAGACCAGTGCCAGCGCAGTCATGGCATTTTCACTCATCCGGGCCACGAAATAACTGTCTATGATATTGTACAGCGAATTGACTGCCATTGAAATCACCATCGGCAGCGACATGGATACTACCAGCGGCAGTATCTTTTTTTCTTTCATAAAAGTCTGTTCCATTCTCCTTTACCTCCTTAGGACCAGGCAGATTAAGATCAGGCAGAGACACCTTTCCCTGTATAATCGAGCAGGGGAAGTTTTTTCTCCCCTGCCCGCCGCGCAGCCCGTATGCTGCGTCAGCAGCAAAATTCCATGTGCAGGCCTGCGCATAAAAAAACACACAATCACATGAAGTAATTGTGTGGCGAAAAAAAGAATACTCTTGAAAAATCCACTCCCGTAAGGGTTTTATAAGAATTTTATAACACATATTTCTTGAAAGGTCAACTGAAATTGCTGAAAAATGGCTGCTGAAAAATAAACGATAATCTGGAAAAAATTGTTGACAAACGGAAACGCCCGGGCTATAATAAAGCAGTATGTGAAGCGAAAGATTCCAGGCGTGAATGTGATTCGTGCCCATATGATGCATAGGAGCCGACATGTTAATCAACTTATCTGATGTATTGACATCTGAAGGCATGCAGATCAGCAGAGAACTGCCTCTTCAGATGACATGCTTTGAGAGCAGGATGGGAAGCTTCCCGATTACCGCCGCTGCACCGGTACACTTACAGGTCAGGAATACAGGCCGCGGTAAGGCGAAGCTTGAGGGAGGCGTAAAGCTTACGTTTCAGGCAGGCTGTGACCGCTGCCTGACAGAAGTGCCTGTGGAGTTGGATTTGCAGTTTGACAGGACTGTTGTTCTGGGGGCAGAGGATGAGGATGCGGACGAACTGGGTTTGACGGAGGACCGCCAACTCGATGTAGAGACTTTCGTACACAACGAAATTTTGGTGAACTGGCCTGCGAAGATTCTGTGCAGAGAAGACTGTAAGGGGATATGCCCCGTATGTGGACAGAATCTGAATGAGCGGGAGTGCGGGTGCGACACATTTGTTCCTGACCCCCGTATGGCAGTGATACAGGATATTTTTAACAAGAAGAAGGAGGTGTAACGATGCCTATTTGTCCTAAGAATAAATCTTCCAAAAGCAGAAGGGATAAGAGGAGAGCAAACTGGAAGATGAGCGCTCCCACTCTGGTAAAGTGCAGCAAATGCGGTGCACTGATGGTGCCCCACAGAGTATGCAAGGCCTGCGGTTCTTATAACAAGAAACAGGTTATCGCTGTTGATTGACTTGTATTGCGTGGCTGCTGGGGGCTGTGCCTGAGGCATGCCTGTTTATAATGTCAACAATGAGAAAGAGCGTTCCCAGGAACGCTTCTTTTTATGTAAAAAAACCTTGCTTTTTGGTTCATATTACATTATAGTTAGAGTAATATAAGTTTGGAATGGCTTTCTGACAGGGCTCTTTACCGTGACAGAATGCAGAAAGGATATCCGATGGCCGAGATGGTTAATGTAGCTGTAGATGCCATGGGCGGTGACAATGCGCCTGTGGAAGTGGTAAAGGGGGCTGTGGATGCTGTAAATGCCGATAAAAGGGTAAAAGTATTCCTGGCGGGTCGGGAGAGCGTGATAAAAGAGGAACTGCAGAAATATACTTATAATGCGGAGCAGGTGGAAATTGTGCCTGCGGAGGAAGTCATTGAGACAGGCGAACCTCCGGTAATGGCGATCCGTAAGAAAAAGGATTCCTCCATTGTGAAATCCATGTACCTGGTGAAGGACGGGACATGTGATGCCTTTGTGTCTGCCGGTAGTACCGGAGCGGTACTGGTGGGCGGGCAGGTTATCGTAGGGCGCATCAAAGGTGTGGAGCGTCCGCCCCTTGCCCCCATTATTCCGAATATCAAGGGAGTCAGTCTTCTTCTGGACTGCGGTGCCAACGTGGATGCCAAGCCCTCCCAGCTTCTTCAGTTTGCCAAGATGGGAAGCGTCTATATGGAGAGTGTCATCGGCGTCAGCAATCCCAGAGTAGGCCTGGTGAATATCGGGGTGGAGGAGGAGAAGGGCAATGCCCTGACAAAGGAAACCTATCCGCTGCTGCACAACTGTCCGGAAATCAATTTTATCGGCAATGTGGAAGCCAGGGATATTGTTTACGGGGAAGCGGATGTCCTCGTCTGCGAAGCTTTCGTGGGAAATGTGGTGCTGAAGATGCTGGAAGGCGTCAGCGGCGCTCTGGTAGAGAAGATCAAGGGCGGAATGATGAGCACCACGAGGAGCAGGATAGGAGCTTTGCTTGTGAAGCCTGCGCTGAAGAAGACGCTGAAGGGATTCAGCACCGAGGAATACGGCGGCGCGCCTCTGCTTGGCTTAAACGGCCTGGTGGTGAAGACCCACGGCAGTAGCAGGGCTAATGAAATCAAGAATTCTATTCTTCAATGCATAGCATTTAAGGAGCAGAAAATAAATCAAAAAATAAAAGAGAAAGTAGTTCTCGAGAATTAAGGAAAGGCGGAAAATGTTATGGAGTTTGAAAAATTAAAGAAAGTAATTGCAGATGTGCTGAATGTGGATCCGGATGAGATCACAATGGACACCACTTTCGTGGATGACCTTGGGGCAGATTCCCTGGATGTATTCCAGATTATCCTGGGGATTGAGGAAGAGTTTGACATTGAGATACCTGCTGAGAAGGCGGAGAAGATCAGTACCGTGGAAGAGGCAGTGGAGATGATCAAGGCTGCAATATAGGGCTGAAGATATAACATTGGCGGGCAGAATCGTTGAAGGACAGGATGCCCGGCCATATGGATTTTTGATAAGGGCAGTCTGCTATGCGGCTGCTCATTTGCGTTAACAGACAGCAGAGGGGGAGCAATCCTGATTTATACTCGCGCTCAAAAACATTTGCCAACGTAAGGAAGTGCCTGCAAGTTACAGGAATCGTTTCGCGAACCCTGTAATCGAGTGCTTCCGCGATGAAGGACAAAAGAGCGAAGAATCAATGTGCTCACGAGTATAGCCGCAGGACTGGAACAGAGATGGAAAATCAATACGTAATGGAAGCAGGACATTCCATACATAAAAATCATTCTATGGATGTACTGGAGGAGCGGATTGGCTACAAATTCGCCAATCAGGCTCTGTTAAAGCAGGCTGTGACTCACAGCTCCTTTACAAATGAGCAGAGAATACGCAGGGCAAAGAACTACGAGCGCCTGGAATTCCTGGGAGACGCGGTACTGGAGCTGGTTTCCAGCGAATTTCTCTTTCAGCGCAACAGACATATGTCCGAAGGGGAACTAACGAAAACCCGTGCGTCAATGGTCTGCGAGCCGTCGCTTGCATTCTGCGCAAGGGATCTGGAGCTGGGAGAGTTCATATTGCTGGGAAGAGGAGAGGAGGGAAGCGGGGGCCGGACCCGGGACAGCATCATATCCGATGTGATGGAGGCTGTGATCGGAGCAATTTACCTGGATGGCGGCATGGAACCGGCCAAGGCCTTTATCAACCGATTTGTCCTGTCCGATCTGGAGGACAAGCAGTTATTCTATGACAGCAAGAGCACGCTCCAGGAGTTGATTCAGGGGAAGCTGAAGAAAAACTTTCATTATGAACTGCTGTCGGAGAGCGGGCCTGAGCACAACAAGGTGTTCCGGGTTGCGGTTTATATGGAAGAGAATCTTCTGGGCACAGGCGAGGGAAGGACAAAAAAAGCGGCGGAGCAGCAGGCAGCGTATCAGGCGCTGCTGCGGTTGAGAGGTAAGGGATGTATTTAAAGAGCATTGAGGTACAGGGATTCAAGTCCTTTGCCAACAAGATTCATTTTGAGTTCCACAATGGCATTACCGGAATCGTAGGCCCCAACGGAAGCGGAAAGAGCAACGTGGCGGATGCCGTACGATGGGTACTGGGAGAGCAGCGGGTAAAGCAGTTGCGGGGTGCCAGCATGCAGGATGTCATTTTCTCGGGTACAGAGAACCGGAAGCCATTGAGCTACGCCTATGTGGCCATCACACTGGACAATGCGGATCATCAGCTTGCCATTGACTTTGATGAGGTGACAGTGGCAAGGCGCATTTACCGTTCCGGAGAAAGTGAATATCTGATCAACGGAAGTGCCTGCCGCCTGAAGGATGTAAACGAATTGTTTTATGATACCGGTATCGGCAAGGAGGGCTACTCCATTATCGGACAGGGCCAGATCGACAAAATCTTAAGCGGTAAGCCGGAGGAGCGCAGAGAGCTTTTTGACGAGGCGGCGGGAATTGTAAAATTCAAGCGCCGGAAGGCGGCGGCCCAGGCGAAGCTGGAAAACGAAAAGCAGAATCTGGTCCGAGTCAACGACATTCTGTCGGAACTGGAAAAGCAGCTGGGTCCGCTGGAGCGCCAGTCCGAGACAGCCAGAGTGTACCTGCGTAAGCGGGAGGAATTGAAAAACCTGGATGTGAACGTGTTCCTTCTGGAGAATTCCCGCCTGCGGGAGCAGCTGAAGGACGCAGAGGAGAAATATGGAATTGCCAGCGGGGAACTTTCCCAGACAAAGGAAGCATACGAAAGCATCAAGGACGAGTATACCCGTATCCAGGAGGAAATCGAGAAACTGGAGGCGGAGATTGAGAAGGCCAGAAGCACAGCCACGGATGCCGGCCTTACCAGAGGGCGGCTGGAAGGCGAGCTGAATGTGCTGAAGGAGCAGATTAATTCGGGCCGGGGCAATGAAGCCCATCTGGGCAGCCGGCGCAGGACTTTGGAGGAAGAGATTGCTTCCAAAGTAAAGGACAGGGAAGAACTGCTCCATGAGAAGAGTGATACGGACGCGGAGGTGGCCGAAATCACGGCTCTGGCAGAGGAAGCCAGACAGAAGCTGGAGGAAATCCAGAAACGGATAGAAGCCCTGAACAACGGCATGGAGGAAGGCAAAAATACCATCATCGAAGAACTGGGCCGGCGTGCTACCATTAAATCCAGAATGGGACGCCTCGACACCATGATGGAACAGGTGAATATCAGAAAGGCGGAACTGAATTCCAGGCTGCTGCGGATGAAATCGGATGAAGCTGCCAGAGAGGAGAACCTGAAGAGCCTGGAGGAGGCTTTTGAGGCGGTTACGGAAGAAATCCGAGAGTTAAACGCACGGGAAAAAGCCATGGAACAGGAGCTGGGCACCTTCCGTGAGGAGCTGACCAGTAAGGATGCCAGGCTGCGGGAAGCCCAGAGCGCCTATCATA
This sequence comes from Lachnospiraceae bacterium UBA7188, assembly GCA_002490995.1. Taxonomy (GTDB): domain Bacteria; phylum Bacillota; class Clostridia; order Lachnospirales; family Lachnospiraceae; genus Acetatifactor. The sequence continues at coordinate 3,247 of DKVC01000079.1, read as the reverse complement.
TGGAGAAGTCCCGCCTGGAAGCGCTGACCAACCTGGCGGAGCGCTATGAAGGTTACGGGGGCAGTATCAAAAAGGTCATGGAACAGCGGGAGGGAAACCGCGGTATCATCGGCGTGGTGGCGGATATCATACAGACGGACAGGAAGTATGAGACAGCCATTGAGACCGCTCTGGGAGGAAATATCCAGAATATTGTCACGGACAATGAGGACACCGCCAAACAGATGATTTCTTATCTGAAATCCAACAAACTGGGAAGGGCCACTTTCCTGCCGTTGACAAGTATCAAAAATCCGCAGAAATTCAAGAATCCGGAAGTACTCGAGGAGAAAGGCGTAATCGGTACGGCGGATACTCTTGTACGGACAGACGACAGATACCGTGATGTAGCCCTTTCCCTGCTGGGGCGTATCGTGGTGGCAGACAATGTGGATAATGCGGTAAAGCTTGCGGCAAAATACAGGCATACCCTTCGAATCGTTACTCTGGAGGGAGAGCTTCTGGTCCCGGGGGGTGCCATCAGCGGCGGCGCTTATAAGAACAGCAGCAACCTTCTGGGCAGGCGGCGAGAAATCGACGAGCTGGAAGGGAAGGTTAAGAAACTGCAGCTTGTGATAGACGGGACGAACCGGGAGATTGAAAATACCAAAGCAAGGCGCACAAGGCTGCGCGTGGATGTGGAGGCCATCAAGGGGGAGATTCAGCGCAAATCCATAGAACAGAATACGGCAAGGCTGAACATTACCCAGGCCAGGGAGCGAATGGAGGAAGAAGCAGGGAGTGCTGCATCCCTGAAGACGGAAAGCGCGGAGATAGAGAGACAGATCCAGGAGATCAGAAAGGACAAGGAGACCATCCGCCGGGAACTGGAAGAAAGTGAAGCGCTGGAAACCCGTACCCAGGAGCAGATTACGCTTTACGGCCGGAAGCTGGAGGAGGAACGCAGGCTGGAGACGGAAAGCCAGGAAACCGTTTCCGAATGGGAGCTGAAGGTTGACAGAATGCGCCAGGCTCTGGGCTTCAAGCAGAGCAATGTGGAACGTATTGACGGAGAAATTGCAAAATCCAGGGATGAGCTTGCGGAAATCCTGGAGGCTCTGGAGACAAACAGACAGGAGATGGAGCGCAGGCAGCAAAGCATTGCCGGGATAGAGGAGACCATTGCAGCCTCCTTTCAGGCGCAGAGCGACTCCGAAGGCCGGCTGAAGGAAGCAGTGGCGCACAGGGATGAGCTGTCTGCCAGTCAGAAGACTTTTTTTGCCAGGAGAGAGGAACTCTCCGAAAAGCTGTCTGCCCTGGATAAGGAGACCTACCGTCTGAATGCACAGAAGGAGAAGCTGGAGGAAGCTCTGGAGTCCCAGATCAACTACATGTGGGACGAATATGAGATTACCTTAAGCGATGCGGCGGCTCTGAGAAACGAGGAGATGACAGACCTGTCCGCCATGAAGAAGGAAATCGCTTCCCTCAGGGAGCAGATTAAAAAGCTGGGAGACGTCAATGTCAATGCCATTGAAGATTATAAAAATCTGCTGGAACGCTTTACCTTTATGAAAGCCCAGAGAGACGACCTGGTGGAAGCGGAGAAGACACTGGAGGGCATTATCGAAGAACTGGATACTTCCATGCGGAAGCAGTTCACGGAGAAATTCGCGGAAATCAGCCGGGAATTCGACAAGGTCTTCAAAGAGCTGTTCGGCGGCGGAAAAGGTACCCTGGAGCTGATGCCGGATGAGGATATTCTGGAGGCAGGCATCCGGATCATTGCCCAGCCCCCCGGAAAGAAGCTTCAGAATATGATGCAGCTCTCCGGCGGCGAGAAAGCGCTGACCGCCATCGCGCTGCTGTTTGCCATACAGAACCTGAAGCCTTCGCCCTTCTGCCTGCTGGACGAGATTGAGGCGGCTCTGGATGATTCCAATGTGGGAAGATTTGCAAAGTATCTGCACAAGCTGACAAAACACACACAGTTTATCGTTATAACGCACAGAAGAGGAACCATGGAGCAGGTGGACAGGCTTTACGGCATCACCATGCAGGAAAAAGGCGTATCCACGCTGGTGAGCGTCAGCCTGATTGACAGGGATCTGACGAATTGAAGCCGACCCATTGGTTATTTCCCGACAGTTCCCAGGCGGCTTTACGTGACAATCCAGTGATTATAAGGTATAATTCCAATTGTAGATAGAAAAACAGATGGAAGGGAGAATGAGGAAGAATGGGTGAAGGAAAAAAAGGTTTTTTTACCAGGTTAAAGGAAGGACTGGCCAAGACGAGGAACAATATCGTCAGAGGAATCGACTCCCTGTTCAGCGGATTTTCCGCCATTGACGACGATTTCTATGAAGAACTGGAAGAGATACTGATCATGGGAGATATCGGCGTAAACGCTACCACGGAGATTGTCAGCCGGCTGAAGGAGCAGGTTCGGGAACGGCATATTAAAGAGCCACAGGAATGTAAGCAGCTTTTAATCGAAGGAATTAAGGAACAGATGCGGGTGGGGGAGAACGCTTACGAGTTTGAGAAGCGTCAGTCGGTAATTATGGTAATCGGCGTCAATGGTGTGGGAAAGACTACATCCGTAGGAAAACTTGCCGGAAAGTTTAAGGATGACGGAAGAAAAGTGCTCATTGCCGCGGCGGACACTTTCCGGGCTGCGGCTGGAGATCAGCTGGCGGAATGGGCCAGGCGTGCCGACGTGCCCATGGTAGGCGGCAATGAGGGCGCAGACCCGGCCAGTGTTGTGTATGATGCGGTGAACGCCGCGAAGGCCAGAGGGGTTGATGTACTCCTCATCGATACGGCTGGACGGCTTCACAACAAGAAGAATCTGATGGAGGAGCTTAAAAAGATGAACCGCATTGTGGATCGGGAGTTTCCCGACGCGCATCGGGAAAATCTGATTGTGCTGGACGGTACCACCGGACAGAACGCGCTGGTACAGGCGAGGGAATTCGGGGAGGTAGCCGATCTGACCGGCATTATTCTGACCAAGATGGACGGAACTGCCAAGGGGGGCATCGCAGTGGCAATCCAGTCCGAACTGAAAGTACCTGTAAAGTATATCGGCGTGGGTGAAACGATTGACGATCTGCAGAAATTTGATTCGGATGAATTTGTGAATGCTTTGTTTGATGTGAAGCTGGATGATGATGTGAAGCCGGAAGACTGAGAAAGCTGAATCCCCGGGCGGGTTTGCTGCAATTTCTCTTGTATTTCCGGGCTTTTGCCTAAAGAAGTTGCA
>DKVC01000238.1:2678-7652 GCA_002490995.1 Lachnospiraceae bacterium UBA7188 | reverse complement strand
GCCCGCCTCTGCGACGGCCTTCCCAGCTGTCGTCACGTCCGCGCCTGCGGCGGCCGTCACGTTCATCACGTCCCCGCCTGTCACCAAAGCGTCCGCTCCTGCTCACATAATCGTCCACCGCAATCTCAGGTCCCCTGTCTCCGATTTCCATTTTCAGCATGGCAGCGGCCAGATCCAGGATGTCACACTCCTCCGCATCCAGTTTCCGCTGCAGATAGCTCTTCATCAGCTCGATATCCTCATGCTCATGAAACTCCCATGCCCGGTTCAGATATTTGTCCGCTTTTGCCTTCAGCACCTTGGATGCACCCGGCAGCTTCTTTTCCTCAATGGTAGTCTTGCAGAAACGCTCTATCTGCCGGATACGGAAAATCTCCTTTCCGCTGACAAAGGTAAAGGAGCGTCCTGTCTTGCCCGCCCGGCCCGTTCTGCCAATCCGGTGCACATAATATTCATTGTCCTGAGGCAGGTCATAATTAATGACTACCTCCACATCATCCACATCGATTCCTCTGGCTGCCACATCTGTAGCAATCAGGATATTCGTACTTCCGTTCCGGAATCTCCCCATGGCTACGTCACGCAGGTGCTGGGACATATCACCGTGCAATCCTTCCACCTGGAAGCCTGCTTTCTTCAGCACCTCCGCCAGCTCGTCCACCTTGAGCTTCGTATTGCAGAAAATCAGGCACAGCTTCGGCTGATAATACTCCAGCAGCCGGATACATGCCGCATCTTTATCCTGGCTCTTTACTTTATAATATCTCTGGGACACCAGCGGAATGGTCAGCTCTTTGGAAGCCACTCTCACCAGCCTGGCATTCTTCTGGAATTTATCCGCAATGTCCAGAATGGGTTTGGGCATGGTAGCGGAGAAAAGGGCAGTCTGATGCTCACCCGGAATCTCTCCCAGGATCAGCTCCATATCCTCTCTGAATCCCATATCCAGCATCTCATCCGCTTCGTCCAGAACCACCATGTTCACATGATCCAGTTTAATGGTATGACGCCGCATATGATCCATCACGCGTCCCGGCGTCCCCACAATGATCTGGGTGCCCCGCAGCCCGGTAATCTGCTTCCGGATCTCCTGTCCCCCGTACACCGGTAGCACCTTAATGCCATGCATATATTTCGCAATACTGCGAATCTCGTCCGCTGCCTGCATTGCCAGCTCCCTGGTAGGGCAGAGGATAATAGACTGCAGGCTCTTAAGCTCCGGATCTATCTTCTGCAGGGCGGGAATGGCAAAAGCGGCTGTCTTTCCCGTCCCCGTCTGAGCCTGTCCAATGATGTCTTCCCCTTCCAGCAGATAGGGAATAGCCTGTACCTGAATGGGTGTGAGCTTTTCAAAGCCCATCTCCCGGACTGCCCGCACAATGCGGCTGTCCAACAACGGCTCTATGGTGGACAGGCTGTCCGGAGCCCCGCTCCCTTCCTGTACCGCTTCCGTATCTGTCTTCGTTTCTTCCGGCTCCGGCATTTTTACTTTCTCCATCCACTCTTCCGCAGCAGCGTCCAGATTTATATACCCTGCTGTCTCCATCCAAAATCTCTCTGGTAAATCACTCATTCTCTGTATTGCCGTTTCCTTTCACAAAATCTTTTCCATTCCTGTCTTCTGAGGCACCAGCCCGCATTTTTCATAGAACTTTTTCGCACCGGAATTACATTCCCAGACATTCAGCGTCACATTATAGCAGCCTTCTCTCCTGGCAAAAGCCAGAACATACTCATACAGCTGCCTGCCTATCTTCTGTCCCCTGGAAGCCTCGTCCACGCACAGATCATCAATGTACAAAGTCCTGATATCCGTCAATATATTGTTATCCAGATGCTGCTGAAAGATACAGAATGCATAGCCCAATACATTCCCCTCTTCATCCCTGGCCACAAATACCGGCTTCCCGTCATCACGCAGAATCTCCAGAAGTTCCCCGTCCGTATACTTTTTTACATTACCCTTGAACAGATCCGGCCTGCCGTTGTGATGCACTGTCAATACCTGGCAGAGCAGCTTATTGATCCCAGCCGTATCCCGCTCCCGGGCCCGTACTATCTCCATCGCATTCATCCTCCGGTTTCCCATCCATTGTCCAAAAATAAAAACCTGAAAACCCTATGGCCTTCAGGAGTCCCGCCATTGATATTACCACATAAAACCGAAAAAAGAAAGCCTTTTTTGGGCAAAAATTTTCCAACGTAAATCTATAACGAGTGAGCGCTTTTGCGTTGCAGGACAAAAGTGCGGCAAAGGAAAGCGCTCGCGAGCATGATACTCACCACACTTACAGCCAGCCCCGCCCAGGCTCCTGCGGGAACGTATTTCATTTCGAATGTATATTCCCCGGGTTCCAGATCAAAGGCCATCAGGCAGCCACCGAACAGCACGCCTTCCGCCTCTTCTCCGTTTATACGTACCGTCCAGCCGTCTTCATGGGGAATCGAGCAGATCACCCGTCCCGGCTGTTCCAGAGTAAGCTCCGCAGTGATACGGTCACTCTCCCACTCCACATTTTCCATATGCTGCGCGGAAAGCATCTCCAGTGCCTGTCCCAGCACCTCCGTGTCCATCCGGTACACATCCGCGGCTATTTTAGGCGATGTGTCCTCCTCATCTCCGTTGGTCAGGGTAATGGTCTGCTCCCGCTCCAGATATCCCAGATAGAGAATGGAGCCCTTCTTCAAGTCCTTAAAAGACTCTTCCTCCGTGCTGCCGCCGATATAATCCACCTTACCGGTGCCGGATGCCGTCAGTATGGCATAGTAAAAACCGCCTTCCTCCGCCGTAAATGTTACATCATCCTTCTCTTCCTCACTGTCCGCCTTCTGAAACAGATTTCCCTCTATCCCCAGGTCTTCAATCATCTGGTTCTGCAGCTGGAATCCCTTCTTCGTCTCATCCGGGTCCAGATCGAATCCCACAGGCGCCACATAGCCAAAGGGCAGCACTGCATTGCACTGATAAAGGAAAATATCCCCGCTTTGCCCGATGAGGGAATAAAGGGCATTCTCATACTTTTCCGACTCCCCGAACATGTAATTCACATTCAGCATGGCCGAGGTCAGGGCAGTCGCTCCGTCAAAGCCATAGTACACCTTACTGTGGCGCATCCCAAGCCTTTTATACAGATCCATCACCTGGGAATTCATGGTGGAGGAAAACACACTGGCTGTGGGATAACCGGTAAGCGTGCCGTCATTTTTGGTCTTTCTGGTGAATTTTTCCAGACGGTAAAAACCGTCCTCCCGCTCCTTTGTCATCCCGTACAGTTTTTTGTAATCCTCCTGCTGCCCCAGATAAGCGCTGCGGCTCACCGTCCCAACGCTTGTGACAAAGGTATTCACGCCGCATTCTGCAATCACTGCCGCCACCGCCACAATTGCCACCGCCTTCAGGGTATTCCTGTCCTCCCTGGTCCGGTACAGATGCAGAAGTATGGCGTAAATGCTGACAAATACAAGGGTCAGAAGCTTGACGCCCAGCTCGAAATCCTCATGCTCCACAAATTTCTCGCAGAACAGGAAGAACCCCACTGCCCACAGATAACCATACAAAATCGACTGTTCTTCCGTATCCATCACATGCCGCCAGGCGTCATAACACATCACCAGCACCAGGAATATGTAGAGAAAGGACTGTCTGGCAGGCAGGGAATCCGGATAATTCAGTCCATGCCAGATAAAGTTAAGCAGGTTGGTGCTGAAGCCAAGGAGCAGAAATCCGGCCAGCGCCATGCGGCAGAATTTCTCACGGACAGATATTTTCCGGTTCATCAGGTACATGGGAATCAGCATCAGCACCGCGCTGCCGCAGTATATGTTGGGCCAGTGGTCCAGCCCCCGTTCCGTATATACGCACATACAGTGCCTTGCCAGCATATCCAGCACGGAAAAGTACGTCTCTATCTTCTTCGGGAATTCCATATCCCCGAAATCCGTCTGCACAATGGCGCATACCTCCGGAATCAGCAGCACCGCCGCCATTCCGCCCGCCAGCAGGGAATACAGCGCAAAATACCCCATACTGCGCAGCCTCCTGCGCTCCGTCACCATGAGAAACAGAAAATACAGCACCAGGAATATGCAGATCATAATGGAGATATAATAATTGGTAAAAATGGACAACGCAAGCGTCACGCAGTACAGCCCGCAGCGCCCTTCCTTTACCAGCCTCTCAAGCCCCAGCACAATCAGCGGCAGCAGCACCACGCAGTCTACCCACATAATATTGTAATTATAGGCTGCCATAAAGCCGGACAGGGCATAAAAACAGGAAAAAAGCACCCCCGCCAGCCGCCCCCCCGTCGGCACACACTGTTCCTCCGATGCGGCATCCCCGCAATGCCCCTCACAATGCTCCCCGTGATGCCCGGATATCCGGAAATGCTCCTGGAGATAGATATAAAATGTAAGCCCTGCAAGTCCGATTTTCAGCACAATCAAATAGCTCATAAACTCAATCAGAAAATTTTCCGGCACCAGCAGGGAAAAAATATGAAAGGGACTGGCCAGATAATACACGAAAAGCGCCAGAAAGTTGGAGCCGATTCCCACGTTAAAAGAGAAATTCAGGTTTTCTCCCCCTCTCACCTTGTGGAGCAGTTCGCTGAAAAAGGGCATATACTGGTGGTACATATCGGCAAACAGAAAGCTTCTGTCCCCAAAGGGATATATCCCGCGTATTACAAACAATACCAGCATAATCACAGTGGGAATCAGAAACGCAAACAGGTACATTTTTTTCTTTTTCATAATTTACACTCACGCCCAAAAACATTTGCAAATCTACATGTATAACGAGCAAGCGCCTCTGTATTGTAAAACAGAAAAACGGTAAATAAATGCGCTCGCGAGTATACACTCACGCCCAAAAACATTTGCCCGGGTAAGGAAATGCCTCCAAATAACCTGCGCAGACCTATTGCAGGATTTACAGATTTTATCAGATTTACTCTGAACAAATCGCGCAGG
>DKVC01000238.1:0-2420 GCA_002490995.1 Lachnospiraceae bacterium UBA7188 | reverse complement strand
TTTCCGACAGTTCCTAAGGAAATGCCTCCAATGCCCCGGTAGCAGATTTTATTCTACAGAAATCCATTTTAGCATATTTTTTTCCATAGTAAAGTACTACAAAAGACAAAAATCCTTAATTTCTCTTAACTTTTCCGCTCCACACAGCTCCGCTGCCTGCCCGGCCTCTCCCATCTCATGACTATTCTTCCCATGTCATGCATATATTAAAAGGTAACGCTTCAGATTTTCGCATTGTTCACACTTCCTTATGGACTGGCGGAAAATGGACTGGCAGAAAATAGCTGCGACAGCGAAAGGGGCAGAAATGAAAATAGCCATCGTCGGGAAAAAAACAGAGACCGCCAATTATGTCAGATACATAAAGGCTATGAATATCACACCGGTCGTAACCCTGAATATGGAAGAGGTATCCGCCTGTGACGCCCTGCTACTCCCCGGCGGCGGCGACATTACCCCGGCCTTCTTCGGGGAGAAGAATCACGGCTCCCGCAATATCGACACGGAGCTGGACATCCGCCAGCTGCTGGCCTTCGACCTGGCAGTGAAAAGCAGGCAGCCTGTCCTTGGTATCTGCAAGGGCATGCAGATCATCAACGTGGGACTGGGAGGGAAAATCATTCAGGATCTGGACCCTGCCGCATCCAAACGTCACAGCTACGAAAACGGGGACAAATACCACACATCCGTAATCACCTGCGGCTCCTGGCTTGGCAGGCTTTACGGAGAGGAAACCTGCGTCAACAGCGCCCATCACCAGGCACTGGGCAGCCTGGGGCAGGGTCTGGAAGCCGTACAGACCTGCCCCCTGGACGGCTGCATTGAGGGAATTGTCCACAAAACGCTGCCTGTAATCGGCGTACAGTGGCATCCGGAACGCATCGACCGTACCTGTTCAGGCACTGACGGCAGAAAAATACTGGAATACTTTTCTTCCCTGTCCTGAGACTGTCCTCAGCCTTCCGCATTCCCCAGCGTCTTTCCGGGGCGTACCTGCACTTCCCGCGCCCCTTTGTCGCGCCCTTTCTGCTTTGACGCAATCCGCTTCAGAACGGCCTCTGTTTTCTCGGTAGTCTGTTTCTTTTTATTTTCACGGGCTATCTCAAAGAGAGATTTTATCACCTGGACCAGAATCTGCTTCGTCTCCTCATCCACTTCTTTCAAAGCCCCGATAATGCCGTTCATGCTCCGTTTCCACTCGGCGGTAAAGTCAATCAGATTCCTGGCCTGGGAGGCGGTAATGACCTGGTACATGGTATCCACAAAGGTGCGCAGCTGCTGCTCATTCAGGGACAGTATCCACTCATTGAGCGTGTTATCCATATTTTTCCTGCGCTCGTACAGGCCGTTTGCCCGCACCAGATGATTTGAAACCACCAGCCAGGTATAAGGATCATGCTGAAGCAATCCGAATGTCCTGCTCTTTACCACCTGAAAATACATATTCGACTCGAAAATCATCCCCACCAGAGAGGAATGGGGAAGTATCTTGGTCACCCGGTCTGCAATCCTGTCATACCCGCATCGCTCCAGCACCTCCGGCCTGAAGCCCGGCCCGTCCATGCTGTAAACCTTCCGGATCCGCTCCTGTATCTGAGGCGCACAGTTCATGGCGCTGTATACGGCCAAATTGCCTCCCTTGGAGTGCCCTCCCACATAAAAATCCCCCTCAAAACGCGCCGCCACATCCTCCAGGTACCGGACACTGTATTCCTGTCCGGGCACCGGAGATAAAAATGCCATGTTGAAATCCTCTTTCCAGCCCACAATAGTCTCGTCCGTCCCCCGGAAAGCCACATAGGTAGTACCGTCGTCCAGGAAGAAGGTGACGGCCGAAAACTGTGTCTCCCACTGCTCTTCGATTACATTCACATAATAATTCAACTTCATATTCCGGAACCGGTTCCCCTGAAGCATGCCCGTGAGCAGAGCCCTGTTTTCCTTCTCATAGCGGACATCCCCGAAAAGCTTCTCATAATCGGGATGCTCCTTAAGGCTCTTCAAAGTCACGGGCGGCTTATCTTCCTGTACATCCGGCACCATACCGTCAAATTTCAAATAGGAAAGCTGACACAGGGCAAGGCTGTCCACTTCTGTCATCGGCATTTCCTGAAAGGTGTATTTTCCGTAGTTTTCCAGATAATTTATGACTGTGCCCATTTAAAACCCTCGCTTTGTAATCTGTACAATTCCTAATGATACGCAAGACCGCCGGAATTTACCAATTTGTTCCAGGCAGGAATATTGCCGGCAGTCTTCCGTTACACATTTTATTTGGCAAATCTTACTGTTCATGAGTATATCTTATCAGAAAGTATAAGGTTTTTTAACAAAAATAATCTTATATTTTGGTAAAATAACAATGAATCGCTGTTGCTTTTATCTCAAAAGCGATTATAATAAGGAAGTGTCTACAAATA
>DKVC01000124.1 GCA_002490995.1 Lachnospiraceae bacterium UBA7188 | reverse complement strand
AAGGAAGTGTCTACAAATAACTGATACGAGTTTAAAGCCGTTTTCCTTGTATTTCCGAGCTTTTTTCTAAAGAAGTTGTATCAGTTATTTTCCGACAATTCCTAAGGAAATGCCTCCGGCAGTTCCTAAGCAGAGGATTTCCACGGGTTCCTGTTCCGGGCAGCGATCCGGAATTTCGAATGCTGTTTCCTTCCATTTCCAGGTACGCTGACTGCCAGAAAGCACTCGTGCAATATCTGACGATTACTCCACCACAGCCCCTTCGGCGGCAGATTTGCTGCTTTTCTGATAAATGCTCAGATAGCCGTGCTTCACATCCTTTGTCTTAGGTGTCCAGTTCTGCAAACGTGCTGCCGTCTCTTCCTCTGTTATGTCCAACCGTATGGAGCGATTCGGTATATCGATTTCAATCCTGTCCCCGTCCCTCACCGCTGCCAGCAGGCCGCCCTCGCTGGCCTCAGGTGAAATATGTCCCACAAAACATCCCCGGTTGGAGCCGGAAAAGCGTCCGTCCGTAATCAATGCGCAGCTTCCGGACAATCCCATTCCCTCCAGGCATTTCATGGGGCGGTACATCTCCGGCATGCCCGGCCCGCCCTTGGGGCCTTCGTATCGCAGCACCACCACGCTTCCTGGCTTCACCTTTCCGCCCAGAATCGCGTCAATGGATTCCTGTTCGCTGTCATATACCACAGCATTTCCCGAAAAATACATCATGTCCTGAGGTACGGCCGCCGGTTTTATGACACATCCGTCAGGTGCAAGATTTCCATGCAGCACCGCCACGCCGCCTTCCGGTGAAAACGGATGCTCCGCTGTCCGGATCACCGCCCCCGGATTTGCGTCCGCCGCATTTTCTTCGGCAGCTTCCCTCCGCTTTGCCTCCCTGTCATCTGACAGATACTCCGTATCCGAATTTCCGGCAGCCCTTCCTGCCAAAGCCATATCTTGTTCTGCGGCCTCATCGTCCGGCAGACATGACGTCCCCAGGTTTTCCGCTGCCGTCCTTCCCGTAACCGTCAAAGCGCTTCCATGGAGATGTCCGCGCAGCGCTTTCATTACCGCAGGCACACCCCCTGCCTCATAGAAGTCCACCATATCATAGGGGGATGCCGGATACACCGATGCCACCTGGGGCACTTTCCTGCTGAATTCGTCAAATGTCTGCAGCGGCAGATTCCCCAGCCCGGCTTCTCTGTGGATAGCCTGTAAGTGCATGATTCCGTTGGTGGAGCCTCCGATACCCATCAGCACCGTGATGGCATTTTCAATGGCTTCCCTCGTGATAATCTGCCGGGAGGTAATCCCTTTTTTCACCAGTTCCACGATTGCTTCTCCGGTCTGATATGCATATTGCAGCCGCCTCGCCAAAACAGCCGGAACCACCGCGCTCCCCGGAAGGGACATGCCCATGGCCTCTGCCAGGCAGCCCATGGTGTTAGCCGTTCCCAGCATGGCGCAGGAACCGGCACAGGGCTCCGCCAGGCGTTCAATCCGCGCAAATTCTTCCTCGTCGATCTTCCCCAGCGTTTTCCACCCCACAGCCTCCGTCACGATATTGCCGTCATAATGCTTTCCCCGCCAGGATGCCGGATACATAGGACCGCCGTTTATAAAAATCGCCGGAATATCCAGCCTCGCCGCAGCCATCAGCAGCCCGGGGACAATCTTGTCGCAGGAGCCCATCAGAACCAGGCCGTCAAAGCAATGCGCCCTGGCCATGCACTCCACGGAAGAAGTCACCAGTTCCCTGGCCGGCAGGATATAGCGCATCCCTTCGTGTCCTTCCGCGATGCCGTCACAGGGAGCAATGGTCCCGAAGCTCATGGCGGTTCCGCCTGCGGCTTCGATCCCTCTCTGCACCTGCTCATAAAGCTGGTTCAAATTCACATGGCCCGGAGTGGCATTGGTGTATGTATTCACCACCCCGATCAGCGGCTTTTCCATATCGTGATCTGTGAATCCCATGGAGCGGTACAACGCCCGTTTCAGAGCGCCGCTGTCACCCTGCAGCAATCTGTTATAATATTTCTGTTCACTCATCTTTCTCTTCTCCATTCCCTGGCCTGAAAATGGCTGCTGCATTTCCTAAAAATCATTCTCCGCTGTCACCGGAAGGGTCGCACCGCCGTCTATGGTCAGAGTGGTTCCCGTGATATAGCCCGCGCTGTCCGATGCCAGGTAGACAATGGCTTTGGCAATTTCCTCCGTGGTGGCAAATCTGCGCATGGGAAGCCGCTTTGCCGCGTTCAGACGGATATCGCCTTCCTCCCAGCCCACATCCGTATAGCCCGGCGCCACGGCTGCCATGCGGATACCGTAAGGAATCAGCTCCATAGCCGCGTTTTTGGTAAACTTGCCCACAGCCGCCTTTGTGGGCGCATAGATTGTAGCCCTGGGCCAGCAGCCGTCCACCTGGTTTGAAGACAAATTGATAATAACCCCTTTTGTTCCTTTTTCGATCATTTTCTTCGCCGCCATCTGGGATGAAAAATACAATCCCTTCCAGTCGATGGCTGTCATCCTGTCAAAGTCCTCTTCCGTCGCATCCAGAAAATAAACCTCGCTGCTGATGCCCGCATTGTTCACCAGCACATCAATCTCCGGAAAGACTTCCGCAACCTCCCGGTACATCCGCCGGATATCCTCCACGGAACCCATGTCCGCGTAGAACATCTCCGCACGCACACCAGACTCTCTGGCTATAGCGCATACCTCTTCCGCCGCCTGGGGCCTGGAATGATAATTTACCGCCACGTCATATCCTGCTTTCGCCATCTCAATGACAATCTGCCGCCCTATGCCTTTTGCTCCCCCTGTAATCAGTGCTGCTTTTCCCATTGTCCACATTCCTCCTGTTCCCGTTCTATTTCTTACCGAAAATTTCTGTCCTTCTCCTGTCACCGGAACCGGTACGGCGCCGGCCCTTTTACACCAGCCTTCCACTCATAAAGATATCCCCCATTGCCGTCCTCGTCCATGGCGGTGGTAATATAGAGAACATCCCCATTCTCACCGCCAAAGGTACAGCAGGACACATTCCTGTCCGGCACAGGCACAAGCTCCAACAGCCTGCCGTTCTGAGGATTATACCTTGCAACACCGTATCCGCCCCACAGAGCCACCCACAGCATCCCCTCACAGTCAATGGCCATTCCGTCCGGATTGCCGTCCCTGTCTATCCGTACTGCAGTCTTTTTATTGGAAATACGCCCTGTCTCCGGGTCAAAATCATAGCTGTCAATCTGCCTGGTGGGAGTATCGATATGGTACATGGTGCGGTTGTCCGGGCTGAAGGCGATTCCGTTTGGAATGGACATCCCGCTCAGGACGGCCGCTGTCTTCCCCTCTTTACAGCAATACAGGGAACCGCAGCCCTTCGCATAAGGCGCGCTCTGGTCAATTGCCATGGTTCCCACCCACATCCTGCCTTTGCAGTCACATTTTCCGTCATTAAACCTGAGTCCTTCCGGGATGTCCAAAGCCGCTATGATTTCGCGTTCTCCCGTAGAAGGATTGACGCACACCAGTATATTTTCCTCCGCCGCAATCAGGTTTCCATCCTCGTCCGGGACGATACAGCCGGGCATTTTCTCCGTCTTCAGAAAAGTATGCGCCTCCGTCCGGGGATTGTAGCATCCGATTTTCTTCCCCTCTATGTCCACATAGTACAGTACTTTCCCGACACTGTCCCAAACCGGGCCTTCTCCCAGCCACAGCTGCTCCTCTCCGATCCGTTTTACTTCTCTGGCTTCCACTTTATTTTTCCCTCCTGTTCTCTCCACTGGTCTTCCCGCTGCTGTTTTTCATTGCTTTTCCTGTCCTGTTTGATATAATAATACAGGAACAGACTTCGCAGGAGAATGAACAAATCGGAAGAAAATATGTCATTTTCGGAAAGGATGCCCCATGGAGTACACCGACTTAAGCATCGCGCCGGAGAAACAGCAGATTTCCCCCGTCACTGCAGATGCCATATACTATGTAACCGCAGATTCCAGATACCATATCTATCACTCCGCCCTGCCGGACAGCCTGGTCTTTATTGCCACTCTGCGCGGATGCGGCGAGATCCTGCTGAACGGAGAAACATTTCCGCTGAATGCCGGAGATATTCTGCTGTTTTCCTCCGACAGGGTATTCGAATACCTCTGCACCGGCAGTAACTGGACTTTCTGGTGGTTTGAGTTCCGCTGCCTGGAAACGGATTTCCTGACACTTCCCCCGAAAACCGTCCTGTCTCTGCCGCTGAACGACGCCATGCTCTATCTGTGCCGGGAATCCCTGGAGAGCCTGAAGCTCAAAGACTCCCGGACCGCCTCCACGCTGCTGTCCGCCCTGCTGCGCCTGCTTCAGAAGGAGCACCGGGAAACGGACCGGCCGGAGGGCACGCTTGCGCTTTTCCATCAGGCAGACCAGTATATCCACCGCAATCTGTCCGCAGCCACCGTGCAGTCCACCGCCCGGCACCTGAATGTAAGCGAGCGCACCCTGCTCAATGTGTTCCGCTCCCTGTTAGGCATCTCTACCCTGGAATATATTCGGAATATGAAAATGGATATGGCGCGTTATCTGCTGACCACAGGCACTGCTCCGGTAGGGGAAATTGCGCTGCTCCTGGGATATACGGACCAGTTTGCCTTCTGCAAAAGTTTTGTCAGGCACTTTGGATGTTCCCCCAGCGAATACCGGAAGCGTCGGGAAGATCCTGTACGTTCATCCGCCATGGTATAGCTGTTATACTGAAGACCACCAGAATTTATACTCGCGTTCAAAAACATTTGCCAACGTAAATGTATAACGGGCGAGCGCTTCTGTATTGTAAAACAGAAAACCGGAAAATGAATGCGCTCGCGAGTATACTAATGTGCCTTTGGCGAGCATACATGGCTGGCGGTCTTTCGTTGTTGGTTACTGCAGATTTCAAGGGCGTGCAGTATATTTTGACGGTTCCTGAATGAATAACACGGGAATGCTTCCGCAACGCGCATATTCAGCGATCCAATCCCACATATCAATCAGATAATCGGCAGTTTTCAGGCGAAGCAGCAGGATAAAAAAGCCGGATGAAAATCGGAGGAAGAGACAGGAATGAGCCAGACAATCGGAGAAAAAATAGCTGCCCTGAGAAAATCCAAAAACATCACTCAGACCCAGTTAGCGGAATACCTGTTCCTGGTACCCCAGACCATATCGAAATGGGAGGTGGGAAACGGTACGCCGGATGTATCCCTGCTGCCGAAAATAGCGGACTTTTTCGGAGTCAGTATGGACGAACTGTTCGGAAGGTCAGCATTAGACAGGGCAAAAGACCTGGTACTGCGGTACTCTGTCCTGAGAGATGATTCTTCCTTCCGGGAAGCAATGGAATGTCTCAGTTCCCAGCTTCAGGCCATAGACAGCCAGCTGCAAAACGGCGTTGGGGACAGGGACGAGCTGGAGCATGAAAAGCAGGAGCTGGAAAGCAACAAAATCCATCTACTGCTGCAGCAGGGCTGGGAATCCGCCCAGAGAGCCCTGGACCTGACGGAAGAACTCGCCCGGAAAACCGGCGAAATGCCCTTCCGCCTGCAGAGAATCCAGCTGCATACCATGCTTGGCCGCAACCGCCGGATCCGGCTGGAATGTGAAGGAAATTTCCGCCGTTCCCCCCGTCCTGACACGCTTATGCTCTACTTTGAAGCACTGTCCATCCTGGGATATGATGAAACAATATTACAGATGCAGGAAACGGAAGAGGCAGTCATTGCCCTGATGACGCCGCCCTCCCAAAGCAACGCCGCCCTGTGGTGCCAGTGCCTCTTTGCAGCAATCAACATCGGAGAAAACGCCTATATTGAGCGTCACAAAGATACGGTGATGAATTACGGTACCCCCTATAACAAATTCACCCTGCTGTGGAAACTGGCGGAATTTTATAAGGATAAAAACTTAACGGAGCAATACGCTGCCGCCAAGGAGGAATTAACTTCCATGATGCCCGGCATGAAATGGGATGCCTATATAGCGGAGCACACACAGCGTAAGCTGCAGCAGCTCTGACTCCGGTGAAGATGCTTCTCCTCCCCAATGCTGGGTTGTAAGGATTACAACCCAGCATTGCTGGCAAATCCGCTTCTCCATAAGGTATTCTGTAATTATTCCAAGCAATATACAAAAAAGGAGTGATTGCAGATGTACCGCTACATGTTAAAGAAAAAACCATATTTCCTGCTGTTTCTTGTGCTTCTTATAACCTCAAGTGTGACTGGCACCTTATTTTCCCTGGTCATGAGCGCCCTGGTGGACTGCGCAGGTAAGAGTACGGAGGAACTGTTCCTGACGCTTCTCGGAAGCATCGCCTATGTGGTAATCTATAACTTGCTGGCACTATCCTTCGGCTGCGTGAAAGCCAGGCTTCTAACGGATGCCAGATATGGACTGAAAAAAGATCTTTTTTCAGCGCTTATGCACAGAAGCGTGGCTGATTTCGACGCAGGCAGCAGCGCGGAATATATGAACGAATTGAGCAACAATATCAATCTGTTCGAAAGCGTGTACTGGGACAATTATCTGCGGCTGCTGGAAGGGCTGATGTCCTTCTGCTCTGCCGCCGCGGTCTGTATCGCCATACAGCCGGTCATGCTTTTGCTGATGACAGCCCTGGCGCTGCTTTCCATGGGCGTGACCCGGCTGACCACGGCGCCCCTCGAAAAAAGCATGGACGGCTTCACCAAAAGCGCGGAAGCCTATACGGCGGAAATCAAAGACGATTTCGGTGGATTCCGGCTGGCACATTCTTTCGGAATCCTGCCCCTCATCCTGAAAAAACACGACACAAAGAACCGCGCCATGGAGAACGCAAACAGAAAACGCACAAACTGCAGGATGTTCTGCGCATACGCCGGGAATTTTGTGGGATTGCTTTCCACCGTGCTGGTAATGGCAATGGCGTCTTATTTTGCCCTGAAAGGGAGATTTTCCGCGGGAATGGTGATTGCCTTCGGGCATCTGATCGGGAATATCATCTCCCCCATTGCCTCAGCGCCCTCCATTATCGCCGATTTCCGCGCTTCCAAACCGCTGTTGCAGCGCTTTCAACTTCTGTTGGAGCAAAAGGAAGAGGCCGGTACCAAAATGCCGGAGGACTTTAAAAAAGAAATCGTACTTAGGGATGTTTCTTTCGGATATGAAGCGGAGCGCCAGGTCATCCGCCGGCTTTCTTTCAGCTTCCAGGCCGGAAGGCATTATGCCGTCACCGGAAAGAGCGGATGCGGAAAAAGTACGCTGCTCTCCCTGCTTTTGGGATATTATCCCGGGTACAGCGGAAGTATCTGCTATGACGGCACTGAAGTGAGGGAACTGAAACGGGAAGCTCTGGGAAAAATTGCGGCATTCGTCTCCCAGGATACCTTTTTGTTCCATGACACGATTCAGAACAATATTACTTTATATGACGAAACCTATACCCTTCCGGAAATCCAAGCCGCAGTCAGCCGGGCAGGGTTGGAAGAGCTCATAGCCTCTCTTCCGGAAGGGCTTTCCACAATGGTGGACGAAAACGGCAGGAATTTCTCGGGCGGAGAAAAACAGCGCCTCAGCCTGGCCAGGGCGCTGTTACGGAAGAGCAGAGTGCTGCTTCTGGATGAGTTTACCGCCAATCTCGACAGAGCCACGGCAGGAGAAATCGAGCGGCGAATTCTGGAAATGACGGACTGCCTGACCATCGCTGTCACCCACCACCCGGAACCGGACATTCTGCGGCAATATGACGGGGTGCTGGATCTGAATGCCGGTTAAACTGAACTTTATTATGGGCGGTACTGGCTTTTATAGCCCAGCCCCCAAAAAAACTGCGAATTGAAACCGAAAATACTATAAGCGCAGAGCAAGTCCATTTCGACCATACAGAGGGAAAACCCGAACTGTCCTGACATGAAAATAGCAATTAAAAGCTGAAATGTTTTGCCGCACGATGACAAAAGTAAATCCATCGTGCGGCAATTCAAAACTATCTTGAGAAGACGGTGATGATGTGGGAAGAAAAAAGCTTACTGCACTATCTGCATTCTATAAGTGTTATTTATAGTTGTTCAAGAACAATTCCAATATCATCATTAACACATATCGCCTGTTGTTCAATTTCTACCGGACAGAACGCTTCCTCATTATTGATACAGACATAAACAGCCTTTGCATTTTGAGCGGTTATTTTCCAAAATGGATATTTAACTATGCCGGGGGTATTATAACCAACGCCAAGCTCTAATAAAAGAATGTGTAAATTTTTGTGGCGGCGTATAAAATCATCATACCGTTTTGCGGCTCTGTGCCACCCCTTATCTTCAACAAATTTATTATCAGAACGCAAATTCATAGTAAGAGGTTTTCCACAGACGGGGCATATAGGGAGAAGTTCAGAGGGAATACGCATATCCTTTTGTTCTTTTACCATGCGTCCGATAATATCCCGGTTATCATAGGTTATTTGGCAACATGGGACGGAACATTGAAATAGTCCGTAATCGCCCTGTGTATAAAATAACCTCGTTTTATCAAAACCCGCTTTTTGGAAACAATGGTCTACGTTGGTTGTAATGACAAAATAATCCTTGTCTTTCACAAGTTCGTACAGATTTTCATAAACGGGTATGTCTGCATTACGGTAACGGTTAATTTCAATATACCTGCTCCAATACGCCCAATGTTCTTCCGGTGTCTTATACGGATAAAAACCGCCGGAATACATATCATGAAAGCCGTATTTATCTTCAAAATCTGCAAAATATTGATGAAAACGGCTTCCCGAATAGGTAAATCCGGCAGAGGTAGAAAGCCCTGCCCCTGCCCCGATAATGATAGCATCTGCGGTTTCTATTTCTCTCCTAAGCCTGTTTATCTTCGCTTCTTCGACCGTAATAGCCCTAAGCATTTAGATCGCCCCCTTGATTACTGACCGTCCACTTCAATTATAATTTTACCGTTTATTTTTCCGTTCTCCATATCCTCACACGCCTTTGCAATATCCGCAAAAGGATACTGTTTTCCGATATGCGGGGTAAGGTTATGTGTATTCAAAAATGCAAATATATCATTGATAATTTCCTGCGTAGGTGTGTTGCTGAAAAAGCCTGTCAGATAAATGCCGTTTGGAATGTCTTTGATTGGGTCAAAACCATTCCATGTATATTCGCCGCCAAGATTGCCCGTATTGCAGACTATCCCGCCTTTTTCCATGCAGGACAGGGTATCTTTAAGCGTCTTTATTCCAACCAGCTCCAAGGCTTTTGTAATACCTAAAACCTGCCCCTTTAATGAGCCATTGTCAAGCAAAACCATGTCAGCCCCGCAATCGGTCAATAACTGCATTTTGCTTTCTTTATGGGTGGTTGCAGTAACTTTACAGCCTAAAGCCTTTGCTATCTGAATAGCCGCATAACCTAAAGCGCAAGTGCCGCCCCGTACAAGCAGGTGGTCGCTGTTTTGCAGGGAAAGACATTCAAAGAGAGAACCCCATGCGGTAAAGTAGGTTTCGGGTATCGCCGCAAGCCGATCCCATGACAGGTTGGTATCTACCGCAAAAACATGGTGTGCAGGAAGCAGGGCGTATTCTGCATAGCTGCCATTAAACTCACGTCCCATGCCGCCCATGAGGGCGATCACTTTCTGTCCGGCTCTAAAAGCGGTGTCGGAAGCGTCCGCAATTTCCCCAACACACTCAATGCCGGGAATAATGGGTTTTTGAATGTATGGGGCAGATATTTCTGATTTCCGTAATATCTGCTCGGAATGGTTCATGCCAAAAGCCTTGACATGGACAAGCACCCAGCCGGGCTTTACCGCAGGAGTGGGGCATTCCGTTATTTTTATCTGTGTGCTTTCAGTGGGTTTTGTCAATATTACAGCTTTCATTTTTAACACTCCTTCCAACATTGCGGGTCTGCGCCATAGAAATCGCCGTTTGTGCCATAAGCTACGGCGGGGCAGCCACGGCAAAACCTTAACAGCCCGCATTTTGCACATTTTTCAAATTTCCCGTATTCCCGGTAACTTTCCATATTTTTACCTGTCCAAACATCAGCTATCCTGTCAGTGAAAACATTTCCTACCCTGCTTTTCAATCTCCGGCAGGCATATATATCCCCCGTAGGTAAAATCGTTAAGTGGCAGTTTCCGCAGTTACACCCGCTGTATATCATATCCGGCTCTGCATTTTCCGGGATTTTGAAAATTCCTTTTTCATACAGATACAGCGTCCAAAGGTGGTCTTTTAAGTTAAAATATGTTTCACACCCCGCCGCTTCATAGGCTTTAAATTTTGCATAGCAGGTATCTAATAATACCCTGTATTCCTGTGGGGTCATTCCGGTTTCTTTCTCCCCGCTTGTGGGACAATAGCGGGCAAATGCAAACACATCTACTTTGTGCTTTACTACGGTGTCAATAATATCGGGGATTTCAGAAATATTTGTCCCGGATACGGTTGTCATAATGACGGAACGTATTCCTGCTTTTTTGATACACTGTATTTTTTCCAGTGTGCAGTTAAATGAGCCGGGCTTGCGAAACCAGTCATGTGTGTTTTCCATACCGTCAAGGAACATTTGATATTTTTCGCATCCCATATCCTTTAGCTGCCTGCATACCTCGTCATTTAAGTGAAACGGATTGCCAAGTATTGTAAATGGTATTCCGTTTTCTTTGAACAGGTTTAACAGCTTCCAAAAATCGGGGTGCAGGACAGGATCGCCGCCAGTGAGATAAAAATAGGGCAGGCGGTTGTATTTATCACACATTTCAAGGCAGTTTTCAAAAACAGACTGCATTTGTTCCCAAGACATACTATCTAATGCTTTACAGTTGTTGTCAGAAAAGATGTAACAGTGTTTGCAGCGTTGGTCGCACTCGTCTGTAATGTGCCACTGAAAGGCAAAATATTGTTTCATAGCCAAAACCTCCTTGTGAATTTTCTATAAAAAAACGGCATATTGCCGGATATTTTGGAATATGCCCCCGGAGCAGAACATTCCGGGAGCAGTTGGGTAAAACGTCTTTCCAGTTGGGGTTATTTATCGGACACACCGCAACCAGAGCCGCAGGCAGCCGGAGCTTCCACAGGCTTATCGGCAGCACCGCAGGCTGTCGGAGCTTCTGCAGGCTTGTCAGCAGAGCCGCACGCAGCCGGAGCTTCCGCAGGTTTGTCAGCAGAGCCGCACGCAACCGGAGCTTCCGCAGGTTTATCAGCAGAGCCGCAGCCCGTACCACAAGCGGAAGAAGCCCCCATATTGTTATTCCAACCAGATAAATTTGAAAGTGCCATTTTTGTTACCTCCTTGTATGTTTTTTGAGAGGTTTTCCTCTCTG
>DKVC01000110.1 GCA_002490995.1 Lachnospiraceae bacterium UBA7188 | reverse complement strand
CGGAAAATAACCGCTGCAACTTCTTTAGGAAAAAGCCCTGAAACACAAGAAAAATTGCAACGAACCTGCAGCGGTTATTTGTAGACATTTCCTTACTCTCCTCAACATTATGTATATGATAAAATCATAACATCTTACAGGAATACTGTCAACGGATTTATTTCCAAACCTTGAATTTAACCGTCTCAATTTTGGAGACCTCATCCGCCAGGATACAGATGTCATCGCTGAGCCTTACCCCCGTGAGGATAATATCTGTATCCTCACGGCATTCCAGCATGGCTTTCAGCTCTTCCACAGGTACGATTCCCTTATCCGTCAGCTTGAGCATTTCATCCAGAATCAGCAGGTCACACTCTCTGGTAGCCAGGACTTTCCGGGCAAAATTCATCCCGTTTTTAATATTGGCAATCTCTTCCCTCTTCTTCTCTTCCGAAAGATTCTCATAATTTTCGTCAGATTTCTCAAAGGTAAACAGCTTGATCTCCGGCTCCATCCTGCGCAGGAAGTCGGAATTTCTGGAACCGCTTCCTTTTAAAAACTGGATAATAACCACGTTTTTGCCTTCCATCGCAGCCTGCAGGGCCCGTCCAAGAGCCGCAGGAGATTTTCCCCGTCCGTCTCCCGCGTATATATACACCAATCCTTTCGCCATACCGCACCTCATTTCATTCCCAAAGATAATGCTGCCTTCCGCAGCCTGGGACAGTATGGCCGCCAAAAGCAGGTCAACACAAAACCATACACACAGGATACCACATTTTCCGAAATTTGGCAAATATTAAAATGCTTTTATATCCTCTACCAGCTCCAGCTTGCTGACAGATACCTCAAAGGCCACCCTTCTCTCCACATTTTCCTCGTCCAGCTTCTTCATGTACTCCCTGCTCTGTATCCTGCCCCAGACGGCGCAGCGTTCTCCCACCTTAAAATTGTTGGCATAGCGGGCATTTCTCCCCCAACAGATACATGGTATGTAATCGGACTTCCCATAAGGGCGGTTAACGGCCAGCAGCAGATCTGCAATTTCCCTTCCCAGAGGTGTCTTTCTGTAGATCGGCTCCTTGCAGATATAGCCGTCCAGAAAAATCTGGTTTGTCCTGGAGCTTTCCTCCATCTCATCCATAAAGCTGACCTCCCTGGCAAATACGGAAAGCACCAGTCTGTTCTTGCGCTCCTCATGACGGTTGTAAGAACGGAACTGGCCGTTCACGCAGATCAGTTCTCCCGTATAATCCGCACTTACATCCATCAGCCGCTCCGATACCATGACAGGAATCATATCATAGCTTTCGCTGAGCCTCTTGCACCTGACATCCATCATGTAGAAGCCCTCCCCGAAAATCTCATGGCTGTAGCTGAACCCGCTGACAATTTCCCCCATAACCGTTACCTGATTGTTTTCAATTACCTTATCTGTCATTGACGTTCTCCCTTCTTGTTCTAAGACTTTTTCCGGTAACACCCCCTGAAGAATAGTTTATCACATTTCAAGACATACTTATGATATTATTCTTTTCGGATGATATTACTATTTATACAATAGAAATCGCATTTTTAGTACAATTTCTCATCGCGAACTTCGACAAATCCGCCGAATATGTATTCATTTCCATTTGAATGAAAATGGTAAACTGTAAAAAACAGCCCTGTAATTTCAATAAAACTTGCACCTGACAGGAAATAGTGCTATACTATAACAGTTTGAATTTCAGCAAAAACATTTCATCGACATGAATGAGCAATTATCGACATTTTTTAAAATAACGCATTGTTTTATTTGTTTTGACGTTATTTTGTTCTTCCCGCAGCAGGGGAGCAAACGGTCATGCTCGTTACACCTTTCCACCGGAAGGCAGTTGCGATCGTGACTACAAATCAAAACCCCTGCGGGATTGGGCTTAACCGGACGCATACCGGAATACAGAAACGAGGTTAAATTTTATGAAGCAAAAAAGAGAAGATGTAAGGAATGTAGCCATTATTGCCCACGTTGACCATGGCAAAACAACCCTGGTGGATGAGCTGTTAAAGCAAAGCGGCGTATTCCGTGAGGGACAGGCAGTGGCGGAACGTATCATGGACTCCAATGACATTGAGCGGGAGCGGGGAATTACCATCCTGTCCAAAAACACTGCCGTCATGTATAAAAACACCAAAATCAATATCGTAGACACTCCTGGCCATGCCGATTTCGGTGGTGAAGTGGAACGGGTGCTGAAAATGGTAAACGGTGTCATCCTGGTAGTAGATGCCTTTGAAGGGCCCATGCCTCAGACCAAATTCGTGCTCCGCAAGGCCCTGGAGCTGAAACTCCCCGTCATCGTATGCGTCAACAAGATTGACCGTCCCGAAGCAAGGCCTGACGAAGTCGTAGATGAAGTGCTGGAGCTGTTCCTGGAGCTGGACGCGGACGACTCCCAGCTGGACTGTCCTTTTATCTACGCTTCCGCCAAGGCAGGCGTTGCTTCTGCGGATTCCTCTGCCCCCGGCGTAAGCATGGAACCGCTGTTTGAAACCATCCTGAATTATATTCCCGCCCCCGAAGGGGACAGTGAAGCCGGTACCCAGGTACTCATCAGCACCATCGACTACAACGAATATGTGGGGCGAATCGGCATCGGCAAGGTGGACAATGGAACCATACGGGTCAACCAGGAGGTGGTCATCTGCAATCACCATGACCCGGATAAACAGGTTAGGGTAAAGGTCAGCAAGCTGTATGAATTCGACGGCTTGAATAAAGTGGAAGTAAGGGAGGCCGGTATCGGCTCCATCGTAGCCATCTCCGGGATATCGGATATCCATATCGGAGATACGCTCTGTTCCCCGGATGCAGTCCTCCCCATACCTTTCCAGAAAATCAGTGAGCCTACCATCGCCATGCAGTTCATGGTAAATGACTCTCCTCTCGCCGGGCTGGAAGGTAAATACGTCACCAGCCGCCATATCCGCGACAGGCTCTTCCGGGAATTGAACACCGATGTCTCCCTGCGGGTGGAGGAAACGGATACCACCGAATGCTTCAAGGTCTCCGGCCGAGGTGAGCTGCATCTCTCCGTCCTGATAGAAACCATGCGCCGGGAGGGCTATGAATTCGCAGTCAGTAAGGCAGAAGTGCTCTACCACACTGATGAAAACGGCAAACGTACCGAGCCCATGGAACTGGCTTACATCGATGTGCCAAATGAATTCGCCGGTGTAGTCATTGAAAAATTGGGCCAGCGTAAAGGTGAACTGCGCAATATGGGAAGCATCTCCGGCGGCACCTACACCCGCCTGGAATTCTCCATCCCTTCCAGAGGTCTCATCGGTTATCGGGGCGATTTTCTGACGGATACCAAGGGAAACGGCATCCTGAATACCATCTTCGACGGCTATGCACCCTACAAGGGAGACATCCAGTACAGAAGACAGGGCTCCCTGATCGCCTTTGAAGCAGGCGAAGCCATTACCTACGGCCTGTTTAATGCCCAGGAGAGGGGTACTCTGTTCATCGGTCCCGGCGAAAAAGTGTACGCTGGAATGGTAGTCGGTCAGACCGGCAGAGGCGAGGATATCGAGGTAAATGTATGTAAGAAAAAGCAGCTGACCAATACCCGTGCTTCCGGTTCAGACGAGGCACTGCGCCTTGTGCCGCCCAAAATCCTCTCCATGGAACAGGCCCTGGACTTTATTGACACAGATGAGCTTCTGGAAGTCACCCCCGCCAGTCTGCGGATCCGCAAGAAAATTCTGGATCCCACCATGCGGAAACGAGCTGCCATGCGAAAATAAAATATGGCATATAACAACATGTTTAACTGAAAAAGAACAAATTGTACGGGGAGAGCTTTCTCCCCTTTTCATATATTAATACTTTTTATATACTGAAAAATCCCCCTTACTCTGTTCTCATATTCCAAACCAACCTCTCATCTAAAAAATCCCCTTTTCCAAATGCCCTTCTATTGGAATAACTCTCGATAACGAACCAGACAGCAGTTCAGCCCAAGAAGTAAAGATTTTCTGACTACAACACCCTTTGAACAAGATAAATATACCAGATACTCCCGGTTTCGTCAAGTCTTTTTGGAAAACATACCCGGATAATTGTGCATAATTATTGTGCCGTCACATGAATATTCTGCCGTCATTATGACACTATAATAAAGTCACTCGGAACAGTCTTCCAAAGGCTGTCACGTCAATAAATGACAAGGAGATGGCATATGCGTTCAAAAACAGCGAAATTTACATTAAGAACCGACCCGGAATTACTGCTGAAATTCCATTATGTAGCAGAATATAACGCCCGTTCCGCCAATCGGGAGCTGGACAGTCTGATCAGAAAACATGTTTCTGAATTTGAAAAGAAGATAGAAAAGATTCCATCGGACTGGCTGGAAGAGAACCGGCGGACAAAATAGCTGCTTCAAATACACAACTGGATTTTTCACTTCCTTCACCAGGGCAGAACACTCTGTCTGCCTCTGCCGGAACTCTCCAATGGCTGTCCGAAACGACGGCACGTCATCAAAAAGACATATGCGGTCAGTCATATGTCTTTTTCTTCTGTTATACTCGTTAGCACATTCATTATTCCTAAGATGATTCTGCCCGGATGATTGTATCCTTCCCTTCACAGCGGCAGCGTCATCTCCGCGGCAAAGATACCAGGTTCATTGGCCAGGGTCAGGAATCCCTGCCAGCCTTGCTTTCGGATAAAACAGCCGGGACGCCTCCGAATCAGAGACGTCCTCATCCCTGTCCCATATCAATAAATACTCACGCTCAAAACATTTATAAAACCCGCTTCCATCAGCATGTAGCCCCGCCTTTTACCTTTTTCTCCAGTACCGCAGACTTGTCGATCTCGGCATGAAGCAGCTTATCCTGCACATAGTCGAAGCCCAGACGGCTCACCGTATCCGCGAAACGCTCGCCGGTGATTCCCTCGTCCCGGAAGAACAGAATAGCCCGCTCCACCGTATCCAGGACCTCTTCCTCGCTGGTAAAAATCTTGTCCAGGGGACGTCCGTTGGCGATTTTCTTGCCCCATCTGCCGCCGATGTAAATCTTGCAGCCGTCCATATACTCCTCGGTGACGCCGAAGGGACATTTTGCCTTGCATCGCCCGCAGCCGTTGCAGGCATCCGTATCCACCTTCAGGCACCCGTCCTCCACCTTTGCCACTTTGACAGGACATGCGTTCTCCACCTGGCATATCCTGCAGCCCTTGCACTTGGAGTAGTCAAACAGGGGCACTCTCTGGCCGATGATGCCAAGGTCGTTCAAATCAGGCTTCACGCAGTTGTTGGGACAGCCGCCCACGGCAATCTTGAACTTGTGGGGCAAAGTCACATTGTGGTAGCCTTCGTAAAACCGTTCATGAATCTTCTCGCTTAAGCCAAAGGTATCGATAAGGCCGTACTGGCAGGTGGTACCCTTGCAGGAAACCACAGGACGCACCAGAGAGCCCGTGCCGCCTGTCTCCAGGTTATGCTCCGCCAGGAAGGCAATCAGGGGATCGATATTGGCATAAGGCACACCCTGAATCTCCATGGTGAGACGGGTGGTCATGGTAATCTCCCCGCTGCCGAAGCGCTCCGCCCCTTCCGCGATAGCCCGGTGTTCGTCTGCAGTGATTTTGCCGTTCCTGGTGATCACGCGGACATTGAACACGTCGCCGTAGCGCTTATCCTGAAGGCATCCCAATCCCTTCACCCGCTTGATTTCCTCAGGAGGAAGCTTTCCGCCTGCAGGGACGGCTCTCTTGATCACGTTAAACGTAGCGCCGCCTTCCAGTACACGGGTATTGGTAAATCCTAACGCTTTCAGCTTATTCTGTGTCAGGTATCCTCTCTTGCCCTTGGCGCAGACTAAAAGAAGTTTCTCTTCTTTGCCGTATTTTGCCGAAAATTCCTCCGGTTTCGTCAGATCAAACCACTCTCCACCGGGCAGAGTGGGAGCCGGATGAGCGTCTATGAGCTTATATCCTGCCGCTGCACCTGCCGCGTATTCTCCGGGGGTAAAGGATTCCAGCCTTCCGGTCATCTTGTTCACCAGTACGCCGCAGGCTGCCGCAAAAGGATGAATTGCGGTGGAAAAAGGCGGCGCGTAGGCAAAATCCAGGGTCAGGAAATCCTCGGCTTTTGCCCCGAAGGAAATCCCCGTGACGGCAATGTCAGCCATCTTATCCACCGCTCCCGCGCCGATAACCTGCATTCCCAGGAGCCTGTGGCTGTCAGCGTCGGCGATAAGCTTGGTGATAAACATATCCGCATCCGGATAATAATGGGCTTTGTCGTCGGTGATAGCCAGGGCAGAGAGCACCTGGAAGCCCGCCGCTTTGGCCTGCTCCTCGGTAAGTCCCGTGCGGGCGGCGTTCAAGTCCGCAGACAGCTTCACCACACCTGTCCCCATTGCGCCGGGATAGGGCATTTTATCGCCGCTTAAAGACAAAGCCAATGCACGGCCTGCAATGTTGGCGGTGGAGCCCATGGCGGACCACTGGCGTTTCCCCGTGATACGGTTCTTCACCAAAGCACAGTCGCCCACCGCATAGATGTCCGGCAGGTTGGTAGCCTGGTACTCGTCGGTGAGGATACAGCCCCGGTCCATCTCAAGCCCTGTATCTGCCAGGAATTTTGTGGCGGGACGGATGCCTGCCGCCAATATTACCATATCCGCAGGCAAGGTACCTGTGCCGGTCTGTACGCCGGTGACCCTGTCCGTACCTGCGATTGTCTGCAGGGCCGTTCCGGTAAGGATACGCATGCCCTTGGCCTGAAGCTTGCGCCGGACGTAATCCGCCATATCCGCATCAAAAATATTGGGCATCAGCTGGGGCGCCATATCCATCACGGTGACGGAAATTCCCTTTGCCATAAGGTTTTCAGCCACCTCCAGGCCGATAAAGCCGCCGCCCACCACCACGGCACGCTTACAATTCTGCTCTTCGGCATATTTTCTGCAGCCAATGGCATCCTGGGGTGTACGCACGGTAAATACGCCCGGAAGCTTCGTGCCTTCCACCGGGGGAACAGAACTCTCGGCTCCTACGGCAATGACAAGTTTGTCATAACTAACGGTTACTGTTCCCGTCTCCTGTGAACCTGCAGCATCAGTTCCCGCTCCGGATGCCCGTCCTCCTGCGGCGTTGCTTCCTGCTCCCTGCAGTCCCTCGCCGCTTCTCCTGACGGAAATGGTTTTCGCCCCGTGGTCAACCGCCACCACTTCGCTCTGTGTATGTACCGTGGTGCCCGTGAGCCCCATGAATTTGGCAGGGGTGTTCACGATAAGCTCCCCTTCCGTCTCAATGGCTCCGCCAATATAGTAGGGGAGCCCGCAGCCTGCGTAGGAAATGTCCTTCCCTTTGGTGTAGATGACGATTTCGTCTCCCGGGTTTTCCCGTTTCAGCTTGGCGGCCACCTTCGTTCCTCCGGCTACGCCGCCGATGATGACAATTTTCATAGAATAGTCCTCCTTCCAAATATTTGTGCATTGTCTGCTGCAAGGCATTTTAAATGATACTCTCCGATTTCCTGCACTGCCTGCCCATCCAAAGCAATTGGGGCAAATGCTTTTGTTTCGGCAGAAAAATGGCACGGTGCAAATCCACCGATTGCCGTCAATATATCCACATCAACAGGTTCTTCTGTTAATCCATAAAAATTGTCTGTATGTGAATCCAAGTCTATCAAGTAAAATCCTTCCTCTTCATCATAGAAAAAATTGCTCTTTCCCTGAAAATCAATCAGAATACCACAACTGAGAATGGCGTGGATATCTTTGATAAACTTATCAAAATGCCCTTGCGGCGCATTTGCTATCGTGTGTGTTCTGGTCAGAATGTTAATAAGCTTCTTTACGGAATCCCAGCTTTTTTCCATCTCCGAAGCTCTTTTATTTAAGGCAGGATGCTTCATGATACGTTTCCAGGCGGCGGCAACTCTCTCTTCGTCCCGAATAAATCTCTGATATTCGGCATCCGTAATCAGATGCGACCAATAACCCAGCAGAAAGGAATATTCTTCGTCAGTCGCTATATTTTCCCTTCTGTCCACAATATACTCTTTATAAAAACGATCGCAGTCGGACGCCTTTTTTCTCTCACCGGACATCCAGTGAGTCACTTCCCGGGAAGGGACAAAACTGCTCCAGTCCTCATTTTCCATATTGCAGTCCGGCGCTATATTCCCCACACAGAAACCGTGCCTGTCTAACTGCGGAAAGCGCTTCAGCACACTGTCCGCTATCATTAAATGGCTTACCCAGGTTGCCATGGTATTTCTCCTTATGTATTGAGTCAACTATAAGCTCCAATCACTTTGCTCATTTCCTGCGGGTCTCTTATGCCTTCAACTGGCCTGTCAATATCCCGCCTTCGGTTCTTTCCATTTTTATCGGTATATGGTCAAAGGAAATACGTTCTCCAAAATTCAATGCAAACCGCTTTCCGTTCCACACATCCTCCATCCTGACCTGCAGGACGCCAAGCCGTCCATGTCTGGCGGTGGGCATGGTTTCCGAATGAACAAACTCCACTCTCTCATATGTGGTATACATTACAGTTTCGGAAATATTCAATTCCAGCATACCGGCAAGCGCCTGTGCTACAAGATAACTGGCACGAAACTTTCCCTTGATCTCCACCCACTTCTCTTCTCCAACACTGCCTTTCATTTCAATCAGGTGTAATTTCCAGTGATTCCCCTCCTTCTTCTCAAAAATCATGTGGTCCACTCCCTTGTACAGAGATTTCGCTTTCCCTTCCTGTAGAAAAAGAAGCTCCGTCTTTTTCTTATCCACATTTGCAATGCATAGATTCTCTTCAGACTTCAGCTGTACCTGCAGTTCACTTTTTCCGCTTTCTTCTGTTTCCGCCAGAAATACTTCCCTGCCTTCCTGCACCATAAACTCCGGTACCATCAAGTCCTTTATCACAAATTTCCTTTTACGATTCCCCATGGTATCTTATTCCTGAATTACATACGCCTCTTCCATAATCCGATCCAGCGCATCGTTGAACGTCGGAACCGCAAAGCCGTTTTTGCCGCAGCTTAGCTCCTCGACTTTCGTTTTTGCGCTTACACCCGCCGTCAGCTGATAAACCTTCACTTTCTGTGGAAGTAACAGGTCTTCATCCATATATCCCAATTGTCGGCATATTTCTTCCCTGTCCTCCCTTGCTGATAAACGGAGCATGTTGTTGATATGCTGCAGGATGATATCGCTGGGGGTGGTGACATTCATCTGCACTTTGGCATTCACCAGCTGGCATAAAACTCTCGCCATCTTCTGCTGCAGCTGCGGGTGGAGACACATCTCCGGTTCTTCGTAAAAGATAGCGTCCACATACTTTTTATGTTTTAAAATCAGGATCAGCGGCGCTAATTCCGTCACAACTGCAGATGTAATTCGCAGGGGCAGTCCTGTTGTCTTTCCGTCAGGGATATACATTGCTTCCTTATTGGGCATCGAACTCATCTCAACCGTCCCGTCAGCCATGCCGCACTCCAGATATTTTACCACTTCCGCAAAATTTTCACTCCCCTTACCGTCAAGTGTCAGATCATTAATCACATCCAGGAACTGATTGATCGGCCTTACAAAGGGTGTCATTGCTCCCTGCTCTGCTGCAATGTTAAACGCTGCCTTCCTTCCTGCCTTATTGATGACATCTTTGGTCAGCATAAAACCGGTTCTTGCTGCCGGAAAATAAATTTCATCATTTATCCCGTCACTATAAGACGCCAGCACCACATCCATTAATCTGTTAATGATAAACCGATAATTATCGTCTTCTAAACTTCCTGTCTTTTGTTCCTCCTCAGATAAAGTCAGCCTGGATACCTTACCTCCAGTTTGGGATAAATATATAAATATCCATTTGCCAAACTTTCGCAAACTGAATTCTAAAGAAAAATCCTCCAATCCCGTCAGCTCTATCTACAGTTTTTCTATTCTCACATCTGAACTGTTGAAAATTGCCTTTACAAACTTATCTTTATTCCGATTAATCCTCTCCTGCAGAACAATCTGCAGTTCCTCTCTTATCTCGTTGACTCGAACGGTATGCTCCCCCAGTTCCCTGGCGGCTTCCACCTGTTCTTTTACCCAGCACAACAGTCTGTCTTCCGCTTCTGTAGGCGGATCGCTTCTTTCGCCATACAGCAGCTCCGCGCCAAGATTCCGGATCCCCCACAATAGGGACATCAGATAACTCTTCCCGCTGTTATTATCGCCCACAAAAAGGGTCAGCGGCGCCATCTCGATTTCGGCACTTTCTATCTTCCCGTATCCCGATACTCTTAATTTCCAACCCATTCCCGACCTGCTTCCCTTTTCTCCGAACCTTTGTCCATTGATCCCTGCTTTTCTGCAGTCCCTCCCGGAGCAGCACATGGAAAGAACCCTGCTCCACTTCCCGCCTGCATCCGCCCCCGGCACATGGAATCCTCCCGCATTCCTCCCTGTCTACACTCTATACCCATTATATCAGATTATAAGCTTATATGCAAAAACTTTTCCCGGCGGATTTCAGCTTGACAGAAAAGTTCCCTGATAGTATGATTTATATAGTAAAATTTATTAAAAAGCTTTTCCATCAACACAGTATAGGGAAATGTCTCCAAATAACTGTTACAAGTTTATCGTAATTTTTATTGTATTTCCAGGCTTTTGCCTGAATATATTACAGGAACCGCTTCGCGAACCCTGTAATCAAAGGGAAATTGCAGCAGTTATTTTCCCACAGTTCCTAAGAAAGTGTTACGAAGTACGGAAGGAATGGAGCGGACAAATGGCAAACGGACAGGAAGAACAGATCAGAATCGTACAGGAAACCGTGGCCGGCAAGGAAATCACATTTGCACATGTGATGGGCGGGCCTGCACCGATTATATACCAGAAGCTTGGGTTGAATCCGCAGGTGGATTATCAGTCATCCGCCATCGGAATTATGAATATGACGCCGCCGGAATCAGCTGTCATCGCATCTGACATTGCAGTCAAGAGTGGAAATGTCTATCTGGGCTTCGCTGACCGGTTTACGGGAACGCTGATCATTACAGGCGAAATCTCGGATGTTATGTCGGCCATGACGGAGGTAGTGAACTATTTCCGGGACGAGCTGGAATATGTAGTCTGCAAAATCACGAAGAGATAGGAAGTGCAGCCATGGCACAAATAACCAGGAAAGAATTGTTGGAGAAGCTGTTCCATGCGGATTATGAGCAGCTGAAGGGAAAGAAACTGCGCCTGACGCGCCTGCGGATTCCCGGAAAAGAGGTTTGTCTGGCTCATGTCATAAGTGTCTCCCAGGCTCCCGTGTATCAGAACCTGGGGCTGCATATCGGCGTTCACGAAGGCGAAGACCATACAGGCGAATCCATAGGTTTAATCCGCTTTACGCCCTGGGAGGCAGTTGTGGTGGCAGCGGATGTTGCAATGAAAAGCGCAGATGTGCAGATTGGCTTTATGGACCGTTTCTGCGGTTCTCTGATTATCACCGGAGGTTTAGCCGAAGTGCAGACTGCCGTGGAAGAAGTCGTCCGGTTTTTTAGAGAAGAATTGGGCTTTCAAACCTGTAAAGTCCACAGGAATTAACGAAACAGAACAGGAAAAAGCTATGAAAAAATTATTTTTGATGGGCAGAAGCGAAGCCGGAAAGACGTCTTTAACGCAGGCGCTGCGGGGAGAAGAGCTTCATTATATAAAAACCCAATATACCAGCTCAGACGATGACACCATCGACTCACCGGGAGAATATGCCGAATCCAAGCATTTCAGTGCAGGACTTGCCTGCTTTTCCTTTGAGGCGGATGCGGTTGCTGTCGTTCAGGCTGCTGATGAACCTTACAATCTGTTCAGCCCAAGCCTTCGTTCCTTTATCCTGCGCCCCCTCATCGGCATTATCACAAAAATCGACTCACCCTATGCCAATATCCCCATGGTCAGACAATGGCTGACAAATGTAGGCTGTGAACGCATTTTCCTGATTAATAATGTAACCAGGGAAGGTATTGGTGAGCTTATGGAATATCTGGAGGAAGATTTGCCTCATTTAACATTTAAACAGGCAGGCTTTAAACAAAACCTCGGCTTAAATGAATGGGATACACTCCCTGAAGGAATGGAATATCCCGCTGAACTGTGATTTCCTGGAAACTCCCCCTATATAACAAGAAGTTTCTTTTGCAGTCCTCTTCCAACGCCTTTAAGACATGCAGACTGCCGGCCGCGAAACGACGATTGCCATTAATGCAGATAAAGCAGGGATTCCCGTGCTCATCCGCCACAGGAATCCCTGTCCGGTCAGAATCCGTATTCGGTGAAACCGCCGCTTTCCCGCCTGACTTCTTACAAACGGATATCTACATGAACATAACCTGTATTGCGGACAGCCATCCCCGCTATTTCACCTGATTCTATTCCGTATTCATCCGCTTTCCCTGTCTTTTCGCCAGACTTTTCTCCGGCTTCCTCCGTTCTGCCGTCGGTTCTCAATCCTGTTCCATCTGTCTCGCCGACGGAATTTTCTCAGGTCTTGCCTGCCTCGCTTCCAGTCTGTTCTCCGGTCTGCGCTGCTCCGCTTCCGCTACTTTCTTCTGCCTTACCTGCTCTGCCTCCGCTCTTTTCTTCTGCCCTGCC
>DKVC01000112.1 GCA_002490995.1 Lachnospiraceae bacterium UBA7188 | reverse complement strand
TGTTAATGACCTCATGTTTTGTCTTTGACTTGCTCTGATTTACTGTCAGAGAATTGCTCTAAATTATGTCAGTACTTTCGAAGGTATAAGGGTGGCTGTGCCACCCTGGTATACTTCGTTTGGCTATAAATACGGTCAATCAATCTATATACGGCAGACCGCTCTGCTCTTTGATAACTTCATATTGGCTGTGCCGTGGATTCCGGAACCGCACCAGCCTTTCACTGCATTTAGCCAGATGTTCCTGCAGGTTCTCCAGTTCGTCTGTGATTTCTTCCATTGCATACTCGATCTCTGCATGAAGTTCCTTAAAGGAAAGCAGTGTGTCCTCCAGTTCATCCCGGATATCCGCATATTCATACAGCAGGTCCCATATATCGCTGTGCCGCTTCTTATCCTGCTTATCCACCATCAGGTATCACCTCCCAGCATCTCATGCTCCAGCACGTACCGTACCTGGTGCTCATCCGTGAGGCGTTTCCCCTGCTGGCTGGCATACATCAGGCATCCGTCACAGATGCGGTTAATGCGCCTGGGGATCCCGGTCGATTCCCGGTATATTTCATCCAGCGCCTTATCCGTGAAGATGTCCTGCCTTCCCCCGGCATATTTAAGATGGGATTGGATATAGCTTTCCGTCTCCGCCCGGCCAAGGTGTGGCAAGATACAGTTGACGTCTATCCTCTGGCGTACGGCTGCGTACCTCTGCAGCCGCAGCTTGTCCCATAGTTCCGTCTGGCCTGCCAGCACCAGCGCCATGGGGCTCATGGAATCAAACTTATAGTTGAGCAGAAAACGGAACTCTTCAATAGTCTCCTTCTCCAGCAGATGCGCCTCGTCCAGAATGCAGACCACTTTCTTTCCATGCACTCCCCGGATGATCTCCACTTCCTTCTGGAGCTGGCGTTTGGCGTCGCCGCGGTAGAACCTAGATTCTATCCCCAGCTGGTCCAGCATCCCTTTATAGAACCACCTGGGCGTCAGCTTGGAATCAGAAAGGTATAAAAAGATATATTCTTCCTTCGGCAGGGAGGTGGCAAAGCGCCGTATCAGCGTGGATTTCCCGCATCCTGCATCAGCAGTGACCACGGCGAAGAGCTGGCGGTCCGCCGCATAGGACAGGCGGCCGAGGATGTCCGCCATCACAGGGGATTCATAGAGCAGCTGTGCGGGAATATCCCGGACAAAAGGGGAACGCTCCATTTCATAGAACGCTTTATACATAGCTGCCACCATCCTTTCTGAACTGCCCGAAGGAAATGGCGTTTGTCATCATTTCTCGGGACTGTTCCCGCTTCTTTTCCAGAACGGCAAGCATGCGGGAATTTTCCGGTTCCGCCTCCTGCATGGATGCGGGAAGGGACGGGCCCTTGCCGCAGAATGCGCCAATCTTTACCGGCTTCGCGGTAAATGGTTCCATGCCGGGATAGCTGACGGTGACCGTCTCCGGAGCCATTGGGTCATAGGATATCTCCACCCTGAACCCGATGAGTGCCGGTTTGGCCTCATATTTATGTCCTCGGAAACTGATGCAGGCTCCTTTGTCTACCAGCCGCTGTTCATGATGCAGAAAGGCTTCCGCTACCACAGATGTATCCAGAAAGGTAAGGGGACGGGAGTCCCTGTTCCATTCCTGCAGGGGAGTGATACCCTCAGCAGGAACCGCCACGCCCAGGCTCTCATAGTATTCCCTGATCCCGTCATGGCCTGTTTTGTGGTAGTATTCCTCCAGATAGTTGGACCAGTGGCGGTTGAGTTCTTCCAGCGTCCTGACTTTATGGGCTTTTGCTTCCCGCAGATATGCATCTGCGACCTGGTGGAACTTTTCCTGCTTTCCCTTTGATTTTCCGCTCCTGACAGGGGCATGCCTGACGGTGATCCCAAGCCTTGCGAGGGAGAGCTTCAGCTGCTTTGCCACATACTGGGAGCCATGGTCAAAATAAGCCGTATCAAATTTTCCGGCTTTCAGGACCACCTTCCGGAAAGTGTCTTCCACAATAGCCTCCTCCTGATTGTCATAGAACTGGGAATGGATCACATACCGGGAATGGTCATCTATGGCGGAGGACAGGTACGTCTGCACCATCGCCCCATTTTTCCCTATGGGAAGCTTGCAGCCGTACTTGATGTCGGCCTGAAGGAGCATCATCCTATGGGGTTTGCAGAAACGTTTGGATGAGCTTTGCCGGGCATCCTTATACATCTGCATCTGGCGCACGCCAAAACCCGCACGGTAGAGATACCGCTCCAGCGTGGAGCGCTTCAATATCCCGGGGGCCGCCCAGTTCTCCTGTTCCAGGATGAAGATGATCTGCTCCACGCTGCGTTTTGGCACCTCTTTCTTTAACTGGATGGCCTGTTCTACGATTTTTAAGTAATTTTCCGGCAGCTTTTTGGACAGGCTCCTTTCACACGCCGCCGGCTTTAGCCCCGCAAAGCCTTTTTCATGGTAGGCCGCCTCATAGCGGTAGAGTGTCCGCTCCGAGACGCCTGCTTTGACAGAGGCCTCTTTTCGCAGTTTGCTGCGTTTGGCGGGATCCATGCCTTCCTCAAGCATCGGGGCGATCAGGGCATAGCGCTCCAGGGCTCGTTGTTCCTGCCAGTTCTGGTCTTTTATGATTGTATTCATGGTCTTATGCACCTCCTTGATGCAAGCATACACCATGACCGACTGACAGTAAAAACAAAGCGGGTGCAAAAGAGGGAGCCTCAGGCAGGTTCCAGAAAACCTCCTGAGTTATATATCATGCGGAGAATGGCTTCCAGCCAGCGGCTGTTTGATGAGCGCAGCGTTCCGAGCAGGGATACGTTGGAACATAACAGTTCCTCGCCCAATCCCAGCAGACGGTGTCCAATGGATTTCAGATAGCCGTCAATGCGAAGGTGGTTCGCCATCAGCCAGTGCTTCCATCGGAGCATGGTGGCCTCACAGGGATAGTCTTCGTCCTCCGCATCATCAGGTGTGATGATTTCATCCAGTACGCCGGCTATGTCCTCGCAGGCATAGTGCTTGTAGGGAACCAGGCAGTCTGGAAGCGCATTATGAAGCCTGCCGCAGCCGTTGTTGGTGCATTTCATGCGCTCAATCCGAATGGTTCTTTTTTCCCCGCCTTCCAGCTTCATGATGCGGAGCTTGAAATCACGGTGCACAAGGGGAGACTGGCAGACCGGGCAGGGACAGGTATCTCTGCTCTCAACAAAAAATATCGGAATCCTCCTTGCAAGACAGCGTGTAATCTGATAAGATAATCATGGTTTTACTATGTCTCAGGGGACACATCTTGCGGGAGGGTCCTCTGGGACTTTTTCTTTCTGTATAATAATGACATTATACAGAGCAGATCCCTGACAATCAAGCAAATCAATATACAGTCAATTTATGAAGTCAACAAC
This sequence comes from Lachnospiraceae bacterium UBA7188, assembly GCA_002490995.1. GTDB lineage: Bacteria > Bacillota > Clostridia > Lachnospirales > Lachnospiraceae > Acetatifactor. The sequence goes on along the minus strand of DKVC01000112.1, from coordinate 1 downwards.
A
>DKVC01000274.1 GCA_002490995.1 Lachnospiraceae bacterium UBA7188 | reverse complement strand
TTTTCCGACAATTCCTAAGAAAACGGCATACAAGAAAAGCGGCGCTTCTGCTGTCAAGAATCAATGCGCTCACGATTATAGAGAGGAGAACCACAATGAAAAACATCGAAGTCCGTCACCTGTCAAAACTCTACAAAAACGGCGTAACTGCCCTGGACGACATCAGCTTTACCGCTGGCAGCGGCGTCTTCGGCCTGCTGGGGCATAACGGGGCAGGCAAGACCACGCTGATGAAAGCCCTGACGACTCTGTTGGAGCCCTCCGCCGGAAGCATCCGCGTCTGCGGATTTGACACCGTAAAACAGGGCAAAGAAGTCCGCAGACGCATTGGCTATCTGCCCCAGGAGCTTGCCATGTACCCGTCATTATCCGTATTTGATTTCGTAAATTATATGGCTGAGCTAAAAGGCATCCACGACAGGCGCGCCGTCAACTCCGTTTTAGAGCAGGTGGAACTGCAGGACTATGCAAAACGGAAAATCAGGCATCTCTCCGGGGGCATGAAGCGTCGGGTTGGGATTGCACAGGCGCTTGTGGGAGACCCGCAGGTTCTGGTTGTGGATGAACCTACCGCAGGACTTGACCCGGAAGAAAGAGTCCGTTTCCGCAGCGTCCTGTCCCGTTTTGCCAGGGATGGAAGGACCGTGCTGCTCTCCACCCACATCGTTGAAGATGTCCACCAAATCTGCGGGGAACTGGCCGTACTGCGAAAAGGAAGGCTGTTTTTCGCAGGCACGCCCACCGCGCTTATGGGGCGCGTGGAGGGAAAAGTCAGGCTTGTCCCTCTGGAGCGCGAAGAGCAGCTGGCCGGCCTGCAGAAACAAGCCGTCGTCCTATCTGTCACCTATGAAAAGAATGGCATATCGGCAAGAATCATGGACGAAAATACATTATTTCCCCAGTTCGCGCACATACCTGCAACTCTGGAGGATGCTTATGTCTACTGTATGGGAGGAAAAGCACATGCATAACATTTTAACGATTATCCGTTACGAATACAAAATGCAGATGACGAGAATTGCCACCTGGGGCCTTCTTACAGCCGCCGCTGTGCTTTCTCTTCTGGACAATTTTCCGTCCGCCGGCAACCTGCATCGCCTGGAATTTCTGGCTGATCCTGTGTATCTTATTTACCGCGTCATGAGCCAGGACGGACTGACAGTTGCCTTCGGGCTTATGATTTTACTGTCAAACCGATTCTCTGTTGACGATAAGACGGGTGTAAAATATCTGGTCATGGCCGGGCCAACGGCAAAGGGCGAATATATTTTTGGAAAAACGCTTGGCAGCTTTTGCTACACCGTTACTGTATTCGCGCTCTTTCTCACCGCTGATGCCGTAATCTACTGCCTGGCGGCTCCCTTTCCCGTTGCCGCCGGAATCCTTTTTGAGACTCTTATCAAAACAATTTTCATATGCGTGCTTCCTGTAAGCTTCTTCGTATGCTTTCTGTCCGCAGGACTGCCCGCATTGCTGGATGTACGGTTCTTTTACGCAATGGCCGCTGTCCTGTTCATCCTCAATACGGCTGCCGTCAGTTCGGCGGAAGCAATGCCGTTTTACTGCATCACCTCCGGCGACCTGGTGAGGCTCATCTGGCATCATCCCAAATGGACATTTACAAATACCGGAAGCATACAGGCCAATTTCATCTTTCTGACGGGAAGCGGGCTCCTGTCCCTGCTGCTGTTGTTTGCGAAAAAAAGTTTCTGGAGGCATGAAGCATGAAACCATTCATGAGGCTATTGAAGCGCGTGAGGCTGTTAAAGCGCGAATTGAAAATTGCAGGAATCAATCCTGTTCTGCTCTTCCTGTCCGTAACGGCTGTCTTTGCACTGCTTTCCGTCTTCGGCGGGGAACTGCTCCGTCTAAGCATCATCGGATTTGAAGTGATTTTTCCTGTCTTTGCCGCTATCGCAGTAAGCGAGTGGGGAAAAACAAAAGCCGATGACAATTTCGACATTATCGCGGCGCAGTCATACTCTTTATTTCGGTGGATTTTATGTCGTTTTACCGTATTTTTCATGGAAACCACCGTCTTTGCCCTGTGCGCAATGATACTTGTCTGGGCTGTCAGGAAGGAAATGCCGGTGACGGAAATGCTTTTTCTGTATCTTCCCACGGCTTTTTTCCTTTCTACGGTAAGCGCCTTATTCGGAATCTGCTTTTCCGAGGAGCATGCGGCAACTCTGGCCTGCGGGCTATTATGGCTGTCAGCCCTGATAGCCCGCGGCCTGCTGCGGCTTCCGGGTGTGGCTTATTTTTATCCTTTTATCCGCTATGCCGGGGACAGAGACGGAGCATGGCTTGTAAGCAAGGCGGTTTTATGTGTTATCAGCTTGCTTTTGTGGGGTGTGATTTTTCAAAAAACGCGATAGCTTCCTGTAAATCCCGTCCTTTCGCAATCCCCCTCTTTGGCATATAAGGCGCGGTCAGGAAGGAAGATTTCTAATTGTCGGGAAATAACTGCTGCAACTAACTGCTGCAACCTCTTTCAGAAAAAGTCCTGAAATACAGAAGAAACGGCTTTAACTCGTAGCGGTTATTTGCAGACACTTCCTTATGACCTGGCAATCTTACGGGTATAGCAGACATCCACCACCAGAAGAACCGCAATGACTCCCATGTTATACCAAAAACAGGACATCCCCTTTGTCAGGCAGCATATGACAATAACGGCAATCCCTCCGATGATAGACGTAATCCCTCCGAAGCGCTGGCTCTTTTTCCAGGTTGCCTCATCCTTCATGCTCCATTTTGTCCTCAGGCCGATGAGGGAATTCATGCGCAGTTTCGGCATGATATTCCCTATAATGATCATGAAAGTGCCCATCAGTCCAAAAAGGAGCTGAAATATATTAAGCGGCACAGATGACAGATCCTCTACCCTGTTATAATCCGTGTACAGAGCATAGGTATTCAATACATTAAAGACTGCCATGGTGACGATACCGGCAGCTGTCAGCACTTTTTCATTGTTTTCCCCGCCCTCTTCCTGCCTGGCGCCCCACTTTGCCATGGCCAGCATAAAATATCCCATAAGAATCGTCACTATGGGGTAAAGCAGGGCTTCATACTTACTTCCCCAGCGATCCACCTTGTTGTCAAAGCCGTAGTGGGCGGGAATCTGCTCCGGCAAAAAGGGCAGCACTGCCAAGGTGATGATAAGCGGCAGAAACATGATAACATAGTAGACTCTATAGCAGATTCTTTTCCTGGTTATATTCGTTTTCATTCTTGTCCTCCTCGCAGGCTGTTCATCCACAAAATCGTTTCGTCCAGAATAGACAGGTTCAGTTCATAATAAATAAAATTCTTGTACCTGGTCTCATAGATCAGGTCTGCTTTTTTCAGCTTGGACAGGTGGTAGGACAGTGCCTGGGGCGTCATCTCCAGGGCAACGGCCAAGTCGCCTGAGCTTATCTTTCCTTCTTTCAGCTTCAGCAGGATTTTTCTCCGGGTCTCGTCCGCCAGAGCTGCCAGCACTTCACTAACTGCCAATGAACCACCTCCAATCTATTTCAAATTATTTTTAAGTAGATGCCTACACTTTAGCACATGGCAGTATGTATGTCAATAACTATTTCAAAATAATTTTAAATAGTTTTAATATACACCGTTCCAATAAATATACCGCAGCAGAAAAGATAATTTCCTTCTGCTGCGGTATCCATACCATAATTTATACTCACGTTCAAAAACATTTGCTAACATAAATGTATAACGAGCGAGCGCATCTGTATTGTGGAACAGAGAACCGGAAAATGAATGCGCTCGCGAGTATATACTGCGAACCGATTAAATTTGCAGTACAACCCGACCGCAAACCGCCAGTCAGGTACTTTCCCGTAGACACCACTGTAAATCCTGGCGGTCTGCAGTTTACCGGGAGGATGCCCAATCTTCCAGCTTCAGTCCTTCCACGCGGACAAACTCCCTTGTATTATTGGTCACAAGAATTAAGTTTTCGGATTTCGCATGCCCTGCAATAAGCAGATCCATGGAACCTATGGGCGTCCCCTTCCTCTCAAGTTCCGCCCTGATTTTCCCGTATTCTTCTGCTGCGGAACTGCCGAAATCCAGGACAACAATCGGCGAAAGAAACAGCGTCAGCGCGAGCCTGTTTTTTTCCGCCGCCTGGCTCTTCTCCACACCATGCATCAGCTCCGCATACGTAATCGATGAAATACACAGTTCGTCCGGATCATGGGACAGGAATTTCCGAATCACAGATTCCGGCTTTTTCTTAATCGTATAAATGCAGATATTGGTGTCCAGCATATATTTCACAATTCTTCACGCTCCTGCACCGGCTGCACGCTGCGCCCATCCTCCATAAAATCATCCGAAAAAAGCTCCAATCCGTTCAGGAATCCGCCCCACTTATTTTCTTTGGGCATCAGTATCACAATGTCGCCGATTTTATTCACCGCAACTTCCTCACTGTCAAACCTGCATTCCCTGGGAAGCCTTACTGCCTGGCTTCTTCCGTTTTGAAATACTTTCGCTGTCATCATATGAAACTTCCTCCTTGTTCTATTAGTATATATCGCGATATATACTCCGTCAAGTCCAAAATGACTGCCACCATTATTCATTCAAAATCAAAGCGCGGCCTGGGCTGCCTGTTTCATCTTCCCATAAATCCCGCGTACATCTTCCAGGATTCCCTTCTCATCCTCTTTCTGAAGCAGCTCCTGCAGTATTTCCAGCCAGTCCTCACAATAATAGTGAATGGAACAGGTTTTATCATACTCCTGAAAAGATCTTATGTTCTCTTTCTCTGTCAATGCCCGGAACTTCTCAAATGCAGCCGTTAGATAAATTCTCTGCCTGCGTTCTGTCACTGTTTTTTCTTCCCTCCGCCATATGGGGATTGCCCGGTGCGCCAGGGCAAGATACAGCAGCCTGTCAATCTCCATGCTCTCCCGGCTGTAATAATCTTCCAGGTAAACCCTGTCATCTTCCCCACCTTTTTTCGCCGGCGGATAATCCTTCAGCCATTTCGCCCTCTCCTGCTCACTCTCCGCCAAATCTTCCGGATTTTTGGGCTTATTCAGACAACACTGCTTATACTTTTTTCCGCTGCCGCAGGGACATGGGTCATTCCTGCCGATCTTGCGTTTCGGTTCTGCCTTGGTATATTCCCTGTCAAATTCCTTTAACATCCTGGAAAAATTCTGTGCCCACTTTTCGTCGTCAATTTCTTTTGCCGAGTCCTCAAACATCGCCCAGCCTCTGAGCGTCTCCGCCGCATTGATTGTCTGCCTGCAAAAGCGCTCCCGCCCTTCCCGATAGGTAAACATCTCGTCCACATTTTCATCATATCCGCCTATGGCTTTCCTGTCTATGCGGTCATCCTCATAGAGCCTGCGTATCTCGGGGAGCATCTCTACAAAATGGCACTTGCAGATGACATCCGCCAGCGTATTGTACATATAATCGCCAATCGTTTCCCCGTATACAATCCCTCGCAGGAACTCCTGCCACTCCTCTTTTCCAAACTGCCCGTCCAGATACAGCTGTCCCATTACCCTCAACAATCCCGATTTCACAAAGTCATAAACCTCCGGGCTGTAAATGGCCTCTTTGATAAGCTGAATCTCTCCGTTATACATGTTATATAAAATATGCGGCAGGCTCTCTGTCATTGCATCTCCCATCAGATAATCCAGTGTCTTCTCCGGCAGGGATGCCAACTCCATCATTTTGGGAAAAAATTCTCTGTCCTGAAACTCTGCCAACAGGTACATGGCATAAAAATGAAGCTGGTAGTTCTCATCCAGATTTGCCCCTTCTGCGACTGCTTTCTCTATGGCGCTGCGCAAGCAGGGAATCGCCTCGGTTTTGTTGGCGCATATGACTTTAAATTCCTCCCCGGGAAATTTCGTGCTGCGCCAGGTTATGGCTTCTAATGCGTTTTGTAATGCTTCCATACTTCTCCCTTCTGTGCATCGCGCACTGCTAAAATTCATCCAACCGCGCAAGTAACAAACTTTGTTATGCCATTAGTATATATTGTGGCATACATTTTGTAAAGAAAGGAATCATCGCGGATGTGCTTGCCGCAGCCATAACCGCCCTCATGGCAATCCTGCTTCACCGAAAGCTGAATGCAGCGTAGCCTTTTTATCGATCCTCTGAAACAAAATCCCTGTCTCCGGCAGCCTGTAACCAGACGGAACCTGCTGCTTTTCCCAGCGGTTCCCGATTCCCAGCCATCCGCATATTTTTTCCGAGGAAAAGGGCAGAAAGGGAGAAAGAAGCACCGCAAGGTTCGCAATGATCTGGACACACTGAAAAAGCGTAACCTTGCAGGCGGCTTCATCGCTTTCCCTGGTCGCCCAGGGTTTCTGCGTGTCGAAGTACTTGTTGGCGCTCCGCACAAAGTCAAATATCCCGCCAATGGCGTCCTTAAAGCATGCCTTTTCAATCAGCTCCCCCGTAACGGAAAACAGCTGCTCTATGGTTTCGCTGATCTCAGCATCCTCCACGCCCTCCGGTACAATGCCGTCCCAATATTTCTGTATAAATGACAAAGAACGGTTGACGAAATTCCCGTAAGCGCCCAACAGTTCACCGTTATGGCTGTTTACATATTCCCTCCAGGAAAAGTCAGCATCCTTCTTCTCCGGGCCGTTTGCAAGGAAAAAATAGCGGACGGAATCCGGTTCACAGCATTGCTGCAATTCCTTCACCCAGACTGCATAATTCTGGCTGGTGGATATCTTCCGCCCTTCCAGGGTCATATATTCGCTGGATACGATCTGATCCGGCAGATGCCAGTTCCCGCCATGTGCAATTAAAAGCGCCGGGAGAATGATGGTATGGAAGGGAATATTGTCCTTGCCGTGCACATAGTAGTGCTTTGCGTTTTCTCCCCAGAGTGCTTCGAATTCCTGGCTTTCTTCGGGAGTCCGCCCTGCTCCGCCAGTTTCATTGCCATGTTGCGCGCTGTCCGGTACGTCTCTTTCACCTTCCCTGCTACTCGAACTCCTGCCATACGCATTGCTCCGCTCCGTATCACCGCTGAATGCTTCTCTCCTGTCAGCCGCCACCTTACTGGCGGACAGATACCCCAGGACATTTTCCGCCCAGATGTAGATGGTCTTGCCCTCATACCCCTCCCTGGGCACGCTGATGCCCCAGCCCAAATCCCTGGTCAGCGCCCGGTCTCTCAGCCCTTCTGCGATATATCGTTCCGCAAAAGCGATGGCATTCTTCCTCCACTGCGGACGTTCCTCTTCCAGTTTCCGAAGCTGTCTCTCCATTTTGGAAACAGCAATGTACAAATGCCTGGAATTCCTGAAACCGATGGGTTTGCCGCACACTGCGCATCGTGCCTCCGTCAGGTTTTCCGGTTCCAGCACCGCTCCGCAGGCATCGCACTGGTCTCCCCGGGCATCGCTTCCGCACGCCGGGCATTTTCCCACTACAAAGCGGTCTGCCAGAAAAGTCCCGCAGGGAGCACAATATGCCTGGGCGGTTTCCTTTTCATAGACATATTCGCTTTCGTACAGCTTCTTATGAAACTCCCTTACAAAATCTTTGTGCGCTTCGGCCGAAGTCTTCGTATATACGTCATAGCTGAATCCCAGCCAGTCAAAGCACTCCACAAATTCCGCATGATAAGAATCACTGATTTCCTCCGGTGTCTTCCCTTCCTTTTTCGCCCGGATCGCCACCGGTGTCCCGTGGCAGTCGCTTCCGGACACAAAATATACATTGTCGCCGACAGCCCTGTGGTATCTGGCCAGCACATCACCGGGCAGCAAACCCGCTATATGCCCTATATGCAGGGAACCGTTGGCATAGGGCCAGGCTCCCCCTATCAAAATATTTCTCATTATTTTTACCTCATTTCTAATTGTGATGATAACATGGTTTCCTTTCCGAAAAATATACAGGCTGACAAACCGGCAAAACAGAAGCCGCATGACAGAACCTGATTTTCCATGGCATATGAATACTGCCCCTCACAGCTTCCATACATTCATCCTTCATCTTGCAGTCATAAAAAAAGCCCTCCTCTCTGAAAATTTCTTTTCAGGGACGAGAGCATAAGCTTCGTGTTACCACCCCAAATTCGCCCATGCCTCACGACATGAGCCTTATCGGCTACGGACGAGAAATGATTCATCGATAGCCTATCACGATAACGGGTGAACCCGTCGCAGCCTTGGCACAACGTGGTTACTTTCCACTTCCGTCCACGTCCGTCTGTGAAATGTAACTCTGTGCTTCGGTGCGCGGCTCCGAGACCATTTTCAGCAGTTCCTTCTGTGCCTGTTCTCACCAGTCCAGGCTCTCTGTGACATATCCCACTGCCTACTCTTCTCTTCACAGCCTTTCAGGAAATGCCCGGGCACTTCCTCATGTACGCGTCCCGCAGTGCAGAACCGTTCTCTGCCGACTGCCTTCCGCGTCAATAAAATCATCATATCATAAATTTCGGATTTGTAAAGCCTTTATTTCGAAATTTCAAATAAGGTTTTTGACCAAAGAAAAAATAATTGAAAATCAACTGCTAAACATTTGCGGCTTTCAGCTGCTCCAATTTCCTCTGAACTTCCCTTCCCCTGTTATTGTAGTAATCCATTCGTTCCTTGTCACTCATATTTTTTGTCAGTTCATAATTATACTCACGTAATTTATGAATATCTTCAATCGTAAAATCCGGACTTAAAATTGGCTTTTCCATATTCATTCCTCACTTTCCAATAATACCGACGGACTCCAAATCTCAATCGCTCTGTAACCCTGCAAATTAGTGATTGCTCTCACACCACGAATTGTCATCCACCTGCCTCCTACTTCAGAAACATACGTATCAGCCCGTCCTTCCTCCCGCTGTAAGGCTGATACCGGAGCGGCAGATCGATCCACCCATACTTTTTCAGAATATTCTTCTCATGCGTAAAAGTCTCAAAACTCTTACATCCATGATAAGAGCCCATCCCACTGTTTCCCACACCGCCGAAGCCCATGCGGGATGTGGCAAGATGCACAATGGTATCGTTAATGCAGCCCCCACCGAAGGAGACCTGCTCCAGAAACCGTTTCTCCGTCTCTTTATTTCTGGTAAACAGATAACCTGCCAGCGGCTTCTCCCCTTCCAGAACGAAATCGAAAGCCTGCCCGATTTCATCGAAGGTCAGCACAGGCAGCACAGGCCCGAATATCTCCTCCTGCATCACCGCGTCCGCCCGGGATACGTGATCCATCACTGCAGGCGCAATCCGCAGGGCGTCCGCATCCGTCTCCCCTCCGTACACCAGCTTCTTTGAATCCATCAGCCCGCAAATCCTGTCAAAATGCTTCCTGTTGATAATCTTTCCGTAATCGGGATTCTCCAGGGGCTTCTCCCCGTACATCCGCTTCACCGTCCGAATAAACTGCTCCAGAAAAGCATCCTTTACACTCCTGTCGATCAGAAGGTAATCCGGCGCCACACAGGTCTGCCCGCAGTTCAAATATTTTCCAAAAGCGATTCTTGCCGCGGCAAGCTTTAAGTCCGCAGTTTTGTCTACAATACAGGGGCTCTTTCCTCCCAGTTCCAGCGTAACCGGAGTCAGATGCGCAGCCGCCTTTTCCATCACCAGCCTGCCCGCAGCCACGCCCCCGGTGAAGAAAATATAGTCAAACCGCTCCTCCAGCAAAGCGCTGTTCTCCGCCCGGCCGCCTTCCACCACTGCCACATATTCCTCCGGGAAAACCTCTTTCACCAGCTCTTTTATGGCGGCTGAGGTTGCCGGGGAATAAGCCGAGGGCTTGAGCACACAGCAGTTCCCCGCCGCAATGGCCCCGATCATGGGCTCCACGCACAGCAGAAAAGGATAATTCCAGGGCGACATCACCAGCACGCAGCCGTAGGGCTCCCGCACCGAAAAGCTTTTTCCGTGAAAATTCGTCAGATCTGTGCCCCGGCGCTTCGGTTTCGCCCATCTCTTCAGATGGCTGATCTGATAGGAAAGTTCGCTTAATGTCAATCCTACCTCGCACATGTAGGACTCGCTGGGGCTTTTTCCCAAATCCTTCTTCATGGCTTCGGCAAGCCTTGTTTCGTGATTACGGATTGCCTGCTGCAGCCGCTTCAATATGGCAATCCGTTTATCCACTTCCCTTGTGGCGCCCGTGGCAAAATATGCTCTCTGCTTTTTTACGATACTGCTGATCTCCATTTGCCCGCTTCCTTTCTGCTTTGTACTGATGTTTTCTTTCCGGCATTCAGCGGATGCTCTTTCTCCTGAACGGCAATCTTCCGATACATGGCAGCCAGCTCATCAGCGTCCATCAGGCGAGGCACAGGATACAGCGGATTGCTCTCCTTATCCGCATGGGCAGCCATCTGGCGGATGTCCGCTTCCTGGATACCCTCAATTTTATCCGGAATCCCCATGGAGCGGTTCATCTCCCGCACCCATTGTATAAACTGCCGGGAAGCCGCATGGTCATCCGCTTCCCCGAGCGCAATCCCGCACACTCTGGCCAGCTTCCCCAGGCGTTTCTCGCAGCTGACGCCGTACTCCTCCAGAAAATAAGGCAGTATCACTGCGTTCGCCAGCCCGTGGGGGATACCGTAGCGCCCGCCCAGGGAATGGGCAACGCCGTGCACATAGCCCACATAAGAACGGGTAAAGGCAATTCCCGCACAATACGCGGCACGCAGCATACTTTCTCTCGCTGCCGCGTTGTTTCCGTCGTCATAGGCTTTTTTCAAATCACTGCGAATCCGGCACACCGCCTCCTCAGCCATGCTGCGGGTCAGCTTCGTGGTGCTGCCTCCGATATAGGCCTCCACGGCATGGGTCAGGGCGTCCATGCCGGTAGTCGCCGTAATCTGTTTCGGCAATCCGGTGGTCACACGGTAATCCAGCACGGCATAGCGCGGAATCAGCACGAAATCATTGATAGGATACTTGTGGTGCGTAGCGGAATCCGTGATCACCGCCGCAAGGGTGGTCTCGCTTCCCGTCCCCGCCGTGGTGGGGATGGCCACCAGGAGGGGAAGCCTGCGGTGTATCTTCAAAAGCCCCCGCATTTTGCGTACCGGCTGTCCGGGTTTTGCAATCCTTGCCCCGGCGGCTTTGGCACAGTCTATAGAAGAGCCTCCTCCAAACGCAATGATGGCGCTGCAATGGTGTTCCAAATAAACCGCTCTCGCCTGTTCCACATTATCGATGGTAGGGTTCTGCACCGTATCGTCATAAACGGCATAGGACACCCCTGCCTTCTCCAGGGCATCCGTCAGTCCCTTCAGCAGCCCCAGCCCCGAGATGCCCTTGTCCGTAACGATTAGCACACTGTCCTTCCCTTTCTTTGCCAGAACCTGGCCGAGGCTCTCCATATCCTCCAGGATTTCCGGCTCCCTGTAAGGTAACAGCGGAAGCGCCGCCCGAAAGCAGAACTGGAACGCCCTGCAGTAAATTCTTCTGATGATATTCATGATTCTTCCTCCCTGCCGCTTCCGCGGCATATACGAATCCCCAATGAGGATTTGTTTTGATTTTCAAATCATTTTACCACCGGACTTCTGATTTATCAAGTACTTTTTGGAAAGAAATATAAAAGCCCTCTACAGCTCTTTCCGCAAAGGCGCCGCCTGCGCCATCCTCGCCATGGGCGTCCTGTAGAACAGCAGTGTCAGCAGGTACTCCGCCAGGCCGCCCACCGCAATCAGTGCGAATCCTGCCAGCACAGCCATCCCAAAAGTAATATCCGGGCCAATATTCTGTGCACGTATCCACCCATCCATGCCGCCCCTCATCCCGAACACCATTTCCGGAACCATTATCAGCGTGGCCAGCACGAAATGCTTATAGCAAACTCCCAGATAAATCATCACCAGCACCGACATGATCGCCAGTGTCACCAGCTCCCAGTATATTCTCCCTGCCTGTTCCGGCCGCATCCAGGACATTATGCCGCACATCAGGACTTCCGCCAGATAGATCAGCAGTATGCAGAACAGATTGACAGCCGCCGGAACAACCGTCTGCATTTTCCTCCGCATCGGCGAAGCCTGCACCATATTGGACGCACTCAGAGAATATACCAGCTGAGACGGCAATATACCAATGCAAATCCAGAAAAAGCCGCCAAACATGCCAAAGGTTCCCCTTTCCCCCGAGATAATCATCACCATGCCTGCCAGGAAAAAACAGCCTGCCTGAACCAGGTTTGTCTTAATGCCATAGGCATAACGCATCATTTTTATCCCTTTTTTCAGTTCATTCATCGTAATAACCTCCCCTTACCTTTTTCATGGCAGCCTTCACCGCCAGGATGCTGACCCCCACTGCTGCTGCCGCCGCCAGCAGGTCAAGCAAAAAAATAAGATTCGACGGATACCCCGAAAGCATCTGTCCGAATATACCCGCCAGCCCGGCCAATATCATAGCCCCGTAACCAATCAGCATATTGCCGTAAACCGTGCTGCCATACCTTGACAGAAATGTCCCCAATACTGAGACAGAATAGAACAGCAATACCAGGTACGCCAGAGAACCGGTTTCCTGAAAAACATTCCCCATGCTTACAAAATCCGCAACTGATTCGGGTATTCCTGTCAGACCGGTTTTCACCTGCCCTATGAGACAGTAGGTCAGGACAGCCACCCCCAGGTCAGTGAGCAGTTTCCGCGCCAGGTCAATCACCAGCGCACTGCCCATCACTGCCATCCCCCGGCCGGAACTCTTCAGGTAATCTATTTTCTCCGAATCCTTCGCCTGAATGCCTCCGAACAGCCAGCTGTCCGAAAGAACCTCCGCCCCCTCCAAAAGGATTAAAGCAAACAGCAGGCCGATATCCCCAAACCGGGAGCCTCCCCAGACGCCCAGTGCGGTCAGCCCTGCAGGTATCACCAGCCATACGGCTACCCGATAGGGAATCGACGTAAATACAATATAACTCCTTATCCTTTTTCCTATTGAAAAATCCATATATTCCTCCTGAAATCATGCACTTCGCCACAGCCATTATATCAGCAGCCCTACACCTTCATGCCCGTATTCGCCTTCATCACCGCCACACAGATCTGCGACAGGCTGGGCGTCTCAAAAGCCACATCCATCCCCACAAGCTTCTCCAGATTCCCGGCAAGGCAGATTCCCTCGAATCCGTAGGCGCTTCTGTTCATGGAAAACAGAATCTCCCCAGCACGCTGCGCATCCGTCGCCTCTCCCTTCACCAGAATGTATTTTTCCTTCAAATCCTCCACAAAGCCTTCTTCCACTATGCAGCCGTGTTCCATAATCAGGCAGTAGTCCGTGACACTTTCCATATCCGCTATATTATGGGTGGAGAAAAAGACCGATCGCTCCCCGTCCCCCTGTTCCAGATACTCCCGGATCATGTCACACAGCTTATCCCGCATCAAAGGATCCAGGGGCGACGCGGGTTCATCCAGAAGCAGAAGCTCCGTATCCCTGGCCAGCACCGCCGCCAGCATCAGCTTCATACGGTTGCCGTCTGACAGCTTCTTTACCTCCTTTGTGGCGTAGCCAAAGCCTCCCATACCGCCCCGAGAATCTGTGCCGATTCCCAGTTCATCGCAAAGTGCACGGAATCTGTCCCGGTGGAAATTCGCAAACAGCAGCTCACTGATTTCCTCCACCTGCCGGATGGTCCACTGGGGCAGAAAATAGCTGCCCGGCCCGGTGTAGCCGATTCTCTCCTGCACGCTGCCGTCAATCCCCTTCTTCTGCCTGTCGAAATAGGTGATTTCTCCCTTGTAGTCAAGGCGGATTCCTGCCAGCAGATTGAGCAGTGTGGTCTTTCCGGCCCCGTTTTCTCCGATCAGCGCGGCGGCAAATCCCCTGGGCAGCTCCAGGCTGGGTACAGAAAGTTCGAAGCCTCTGTACCGCTTTCGCAGATTCTGGGCCTGCAGGATGCTTTCCTGTCTGCTGCCGCTTTTGTTATAGGTGTTATTATTGCTGCTATTGGTTCTGTTACGGTTACTGCTATCGCTTCTGTTAATATTGCTGTTATTACTTCTGTTACTGCTTTCTAAATCGCTATTTAGTCTTTTATTTGTCTGTTTTTCGTTCATTTTGAATATCCTCCTGCCTCCATGTATTTGCTCTGCCTTCCCTGTACTTGCTCTGCCCCCGGCTCTCAACGCGAAGCTCCGCATTGATTACGCTTGCTTCCGGTATTTCATACCCTTTCTATGACGCATTAGGACAGACCTATGACATCATACGGACAGATCTATGCTGCATGCGGACAGATAGCACATGCTCCCGGCACCCCTGCCCGTTCTGTCTTCCCTAAGCCGCGTACCGCATCCCTCCTGTCCGTCAGCTGTCTTTCATGCTCAGCAAAGCCTGCAATGTCCCTTGCAGCTCTTCATCCGTCATCCCGGCAATCTGCGCAGCCTGGATCGCCTCCTGCAAAGCCTCCTCCACTCTGCGCAGGTGCTGTTCCTTCAGCATCTCACTGTCCTGGGCATTGACATAGAACCCCTTCCCCTGGGCGGCCGTCACCAGCCCCTCAGCCTCCAGCAGCTCATAGGCTTTCATCGTGGTAATAACGCTGATCTTCAAATCCTTCGCCAACCCCCGGATAGACGGGAGATACTCCCCTTCCTTCAGCTTCCCTGCCAGAATATCCGTCTTCAGCTGCTCCGCAATCTGCTGGTAAATCGGCACACCCGAATTCTGCAATAATTTCAAAGCAACACCGCCCTTCATCTGTTTATATGTTATATATACACCATAATCAGTTGTTTGTCAATATATATGTGAAATATTTATCTAAAAAAGAAAGAAAAAAATGTATAACGAGCGGACGCGTCAGTAAGGAAGTGTCTACAAATAACCGCTGCAAGTTCATAGCGAGTTTTATTGTATTTCTGAGGTTTTGACTAAATAAGCTGCAGCGGTTATTTTCCGACAATTCCTAAGGAAGTGTTTGCAGCCATTTCCTTACGACAAAAAATCCTGATATAAGTATCTACTCAGCATACTCATATCAGGATTTTCAAGCAATGTCCGTCTGTAAAATATATCACTCTAAAAAGAATATATAAATAGTTTCTTTCCTGTCATAATAACCCACACCATACATATTCCTGTCAGCTGCGTCATATTGTCACCCCCACAAATCCCCGGGTATCTGCGGTGCGCTCATACTCGTACTCCCTGCCTTCCCTCATAAATGCCAATCTCTGCTCTGTATAATCACAATCAGCCATGGCACATACAACAATCGCCGACTCAATGTTAATGCCATCGTCATCCACGTATCTGACATCTGTCAGCGCTACCCATTGGTCGGGATAAGCTTCCCGTATCTGTGCCCAGGTCATTCTCTGTCCCTTTAAAGCCATATCCATTCAAATCCCTGCTTTCTATATTATACTCAAGACCGCCAGAATTTACTAATGTGTTTTTTGCGAGCATATATGGCTGGCGGTCTCAAAGCCATTATAATGACAACAGCTTGCCACTATAGTGAAAGTGGCTTCGTTGTTGGTTACTGCAAATTTCGACGGCACCCGCATCCGTTTTCAGTTTCTCCAGAATTGCGGCATATATCTGCCCAGGTACTTATCAGCCGTTCTCATTCAGATACAGCTGCACCCTGTTTTCCATTACAGGGATGACTTCTTCCAGGCTCTTCATCCCGTTAAAGTAATCCTCCGCCTCCTCACAGATCACCTCCAGGACAGGCTTCGTGCGCACGGGAAGCGGCCTGGCATCCTCCGCTGCCCTGATAAAGGCCTCTATCCACTCCTCCGTAATATCTTCCTTTTCAATTTCCCGTATCTCATCCACATATTTTCCCTTGACGAGATAACTGGAACCAACCGACACAGGATTGCCGTTCTCAAGCATCTTCCTATCCTCATCAATCTTCTCCCGGAAAGCCTTCCTGCTGACAGGAACGCCGTCGTTCCTCATCAGCACCTGCTGCCCCTCTTCTCCCAGCAGCCAGGCAATAAACTCCCATGCCCCCTGCTTTTGACGGGAATTGGCATTGACAGACAGAATCGAATAGGTAGAATTCACCACCGGATAACATCCGTCATCAAACATCACGCCCACATTCACTCTTCCCATCTCCTCCAGCATCGAAGGCGGCTGAAAAGCAAACAGGGAATCGCAGGTGTCAAAACTGGCAAGAATCGGATACTCCAGATTCTCATCATAGGCATACCGTTTCGCCACCTCCATCATCTTCGCAAACAGCTCGCCGCCGAAATCACAGTGCCCCTCTTCTCAGTCAATCATCCCCCAGAGATTTTCCGATCCCTCCAGAAACAGCCTCAAAATATCACCGGCTTCACTGAACCTCATGTACATCGCCCTGTCCTCATATCCATACAGGGCATCTACCAGGGTCTCAATATCCGGCTCCCCGCCGTTCCCGCCCAGCACAGAAAGATCCATGCTATAGCAATGGGTAAATACAGTCACATTGATTCCATATATCTTTTCATCCCTGCGCCAGCTGCTGAATGCAAGCGGGAAATAATCTTCCTCCTTTATACCGGAACCCTCCATATAAGGTGCAAGATCCTCAAATCCTCCCTTATCCAGCACTCCCTGGATATAATCCGACAAAACCTCCCCGTAGAGCAAATCCGGCCCGCCGCCGGATGCCATCTGGACGCTGGTCTGAGTCGCGAAATCGTCCCAGTCGTCCTCCGCTTCCTCCAAAGATATGACATAGGTGTCGCTTTGCCTGTTAAAACCGGCGACTGCACTCTTAATCCAGCTATTGCCAAAATGGAACCCTCTCATAACCACCGGAATCTTGTCGATCTGCTTCCACCCCAGCCTCTCCCTGGTGTTCTGGCCGCTGCCTGCCCAGAGGAATTCCGCGCTGCCATCCTCCGATACCCGTATATCCTTAATCCATCCGTATGACTTTCCATCGCCCAGCTTATAAGAAGTACCCGTAAATTCCATTCTATCCGTCTGGCTTCCGTCCTTTACATTGACTTCCCGGATTCCCGTCCTCCGATTCAAGACCAGCAGCCCTTCCGCTCCTGCCCCGATAGATTCATCCATTTCATACATCTGAATCTGTGGCAGCTCCTCCACCGCCCCGGTCTCCTGGTTCAGTTCACCCAGCCGAAGCATGGAATTTATCCCTCCGCCATCGTCCAGCAGCACAATCATGTTTCCGTCTGCCAGCTGGCAGATGTCGCTGATTCGCATGTCCATCTGTGTCTCGTACCGTACTTCTCCCTGAGCGTCCCGTTTTATGACGGAAGATGTATTATTTTCATATTCCTGTTTTATGCAATAGAAGCTCCCGTCCTGAGCCAGATACCATTCAGCCCCAAAATCCACATCAGGCATATCCCCGGCCACCAGCTCGCTGTTTCCGTCTGCCCTGTCCAGGTAAATGTCAGCCGCATAATCGGACACTGCTTCTATCTGACCGTCCTTCCAGGTGTATTGGGTCTTGTCCACCAGCCTGAACTGAATTACATCCCCCTGGTAAAACTGAAGCCCCACTGTATAGCCGTCGCTGTTAGAGAAAATATTTTCCTGACTGGACTGAATATCCCTTATATTTTCCCTCTTATCCGATACTCCTTCCTGAACTCCGCCAGCCCCCGCCTCACCGGAAACCGTGTCACTGACGGCCACGCTGTCTTCCGCTTCCTCACCGCAGCCCGCCAGCCACATGCACCCCAGCACCAATATACTGCATAAAGCTTTCCCTGCATTGAAACAAGCCTTCATACACGCCCTCCCTTCGTCTATATGTGATAGCATATCATAAGATACTGCCACTGTAAAGAAGCAGGGGGACAGCCTGGGCGTTTTAAAAGTGTAAAGCCTTGATAATTCTATAAAGACTTTACACTTTTGGTTGTAGTTGCTATTCAGTTATTAAGGATATTACTCTTTAATTTTGTCAATCTCCGAAAGATTCACACCTGCTACATTAAGGATAGCTTTTAACGATAAATACTCGTCTTTTAGTTTAGCATATGTCTTTGTAGCACTTTCTTCCTTTGCAAGAGCCATATACTCTTGAATTTTTTTAAAGTCATCAATAGCATTTTTTGCAACTTCAAGCCCGTTTGGCATATTATCACCTGCTTTCTACGAGCACCTGTCGATATAGTTACTGTATCATGTATCTGGTACTTTCATTATAGCAACCTTTGATCAAGGTGTAAAGCCTTTATTCAATTGTAACAACTTATACGGGCATATCCCACATCAGCGAATATCCTTCCGACAATATTTCACATAAGCGGCTGTCACTCCAATCAGCCCCACTGCCATGCCGATGGCCACCAGCCTTCCGTCCAGGCTGCCGTCAGCCACAATGTCCGCGCCCTCACAGAACCCGAAGGGCGTTATATATTTCAGGAACTCCGCCGGCTCCGCAATATTCGCAATCAAATTCAGAAAGTACATGACCGCGGCGATTCCAAGCCCCGTGCCCACAGTCCCTTTCCTCATAAATGCCGAAATACCGAAACAGATACCCGCCAGCTCCAACTGCAGCAGATAATAGGCAAGGTGCAGCAGATTGATTTCCTTCCAGGGAACCGTCTCCCCCACAGCCGCAATGGAGCCCAGAGAAACAGCGTAAATAATCAGGTTCATGGCGGTGACCTGAATCAGGACGGCTGCCAGCTTTTCCCTAATAATCTGCCTGCGGCTGACAGGATGTGCCAACAGAAACTCCGCCGTCCGCTCCTTCTCCTCCTTGCTCAGGATTCCCACCGCGCAGAGTGAGGCAAAAAAGGCGCCTCCCAGCCCCAGCACATTGCCGCATTCCACGGCATAGAATCCGGTAAGCGTACCGAAATTCAGCCTGTCCATGCCGAATGCCGCCGTAAAGGAGCCCATGGAGGAAAAAATATCGCTGACGCCCTCCATCTCTCCCTTCATCTCCGGAAACAGAAACACACAGACCGCCAGAAGCCCTCCCACGGCTGCTGTCCATATCATAAATGCGGTTCTTCCCTGTTTTAGTTCATGCCTTACAAGTGTCATGCTTTTTCACTCTCCTCTCTGAACACACTTCTTATACTCACAATCTCCATAAACTTTCTCTTCTTAATTATCCTTCTCAAGGCTGTTCTCTCCGTAGCTGCTTCCCTTGCAGACGCTCTCTCCACAATTTCCCGTCTAATCACCGCCCTGCCCGTTGTCTTCCTTCCCGCCAGCATCCGCCTCATAATAATGAAGGAATATCTCCTCCAGATCCGGCTCCGACACACTCAAATCCAGCACCTGCCCGGAAGCCAGCCTCTGCAGCAGACGGTTCATATCGCCGCCGTACAGGAAGCTCACTGAATTCCCCGTCTCCCTTTTGTCGCGAATCCCCTCCAGCCCTTCCAGCGCCACTTGCCCGTGGACGGTTACACGCCTGGCATTGGTGCGGGAAAGCGCCTCCACACTGTCGCAGGCAATCATCCGCCCCTCCCTTATAATGGCTGCCCGTGAACAATTGCGCTGTATTTCGGAAAGGACATGGCTTGACAGGAATATGGTCGCCCCTTCCCGGTTCCGTTCCCTCAGGATATCGAAAAATTCTCGCTGCATCAGCGGATCCAGGCCGCTGGTAGGCTCATCCAGTATCAGCAGCTCCGGTTTATGCTGCAAGGCACAGACGATTGACACTTTTTTCCGGTTTCCAAAGGACAGCTCATCCACCTTCCGGCCGGGCTCCAGCTGCAGGCGCTCACATAGTTTTTCCGCCTCCTCCTGGCAGCCACATTTCCGCAGGTCTGCGGAAAGCTTCAGCACATCCCGCACTTTCATGCCCGGATAGAACACCGCCTCAGAGGGCATATAACCTGTTTTCCCTAAAATGCTCTCCCTGTCCTGCAGGATATCCTGATCAAAAATCCGGGCACTTCCGCCGGTAGGGGAAATCAGCCCCAGCAGGGTGCGTATTGTCGTGGACTTGCCCGCGCCATTGGGGCCGATGAACCCGAAGAATTCCCCCTCCTTCACGGTCAGATCCAGGTCAATGACACCCCTGGCATTGCCGTAATATTTCGTCAGTTTCCTTGTCTGAATGGCATCCATACCCCTCACTCCTTTCTCAGATAGACACTTTTCCAGAATTTCATAAGCCTCGTAAAATCCTTTTCCATCTGCTCCACATCCACATTCCCCCGCTGCACCATCTCCCACAGATACCCCTCGGAAGCCCAGTACATCTCACGGTACATCATCGGAATATCCAGCCCGGGAATAAACTGTTCCGGATTAAAGTTAACGCGCGCTTTGTCGGCTTTCCAGTTAAAATGCCGGTGATAGCTTTCCTGGACAGCGGCATTAATCTCCGGGTCTGTCTCATAGAAAGCCTTTATGGTAAAATTGCCCATGTCCGGATACAGGCGGATAATCTCCATCTTCGCCCGCATTCCCCGCTCCATGCTCTCAAACAGCTCCCCCTGGCTGTAGCAGTCATACCTGGTCATGAAATCTATGGTAATGCGGGCGCATTTTTCCCACAGAAACAGGTACAGCTCCTTCTTGTTATGGAAATAGTGGAACAAAAGGGATTTGCTGATTCCGGCAGCTTCCGCAATCTCGCTCATGGGGCTGTTTTTATAGGAATTCCGGGAAAACACCCGGTATCCGGCATTGATGATTGCCTGCTGCTTCTCTTCCGGCAGTGAAAAGAACCTCTCGTTCATAACGTCACCTCCATTAACCGCAGGGTTAATTACAGAATAAACCTGTTGACCGATTTTGAGAAGCCCCCTGGTGAAATAAATTTCATCTTTAGTTTAACTCCTTGACATACCACCTTCTTATGACATATGATAATTACAGTATCTCGAAATTTAAAAAAGGAGGACATTATGTCAGTTTATGAATTAAAAAACAGCATCATTTCAGTTAAAATTGACAGTCACGGTGCGGAACTGAAATCACTGAAAAAGCTGGACACCGGAACCGAATACATGTGGTGCGGAGACGCAAAATACTGGGGACGCACCTCGCCGGTTCTCTTCCCCTTTGTAGGCGGCGTCAGAAACAGAGAATACCGGACAAAGGGCAGAGCCTACACCATGACCCAGCACGGCTTTGCCAGGGATATGGATTTTACACTGCTCTCCCAAACCGATGATGAAATCTGGTTTGAACTGCGTTCCAGCGAGGAAACTCTGGAAAAATATCCTTATAAATTTATCCTGAAGCTGGGTTACCGCATTGAGGGAAGTAAAACGGAAGTCCTCTGGCAGGTAGAGAATCCCGGCACAGAAGTCCTGCACTTTTCCATCGGCGGCCATCCCGCATTCAACTGTCCCATCGAGCCGGACACGAAGCAGAATGAATGCTTTGTTGACTTTGGGGACACTACAGAGGTAGTCAGCACCAGAATCAGCGAGAATGGGCTGGCGACCAATTTCATGGATGTATACGGCCTTACGGACGGCAAACTCGCACTGCGGGACAATCTCTTCGAACATGACGCTCTTGTCATAGAGAACAGCCAGACGAACACGGCGGCGCTCTGCCGGAAGGACGGGACAAGGTATGTGACCGTCACCATGGAAGCGCCTCTCTTCGGCATCTGGTCACCCCCCGGCAAGCAGGCTCCCTTCGTCTGCATAGAGCCCTGGTATGGCAGATGCGACAGCGAGGATTTTGAGGGCACCCTGGAAGAGCGGAAATGGGGGAACCAGGTAGCACCGGGCGAAACCTGGAAGGCTTCCTATCAAATTGAAGTCGGATGAAGCGCTCGGAAATATTTTCCAACAGAAAGGTATAACCCAGTAAATGCTTCCGCAATGCAAGGCAAAAGAGCGGTAAAAGAATGCGCTCACGAATATACATTAGAAAGGAATACACAATGGACAAAATAGAAGAAATCAAACGCCTGTGCCAGGAAAAACAGATCCGCATGATCGACTTCAAAATGACCGACATTGATGGACGCTGGCGCCACATCACCATACCGGTAGAACGATTCGGAGAAGACACTTTTACCTATGGCATCGGTTTCGACGGCTCGAATTATGGCTATGCCCCCATCGAAAAAAGCGACATGGTATTCCTCCCGGACCCGGATACCGCTTATGTAGACCCTTTCGCCACCGTTCCCACCCTGACCATGTGTGGTAACGTATGCACCATCGGAAAAGGCGAGAACCAGCCCTTTGACCAGTATCCGAAAAACGTGGCTTTAAGTGCGGTAAATTATATGAAGGAAAACGGAATTGCGGACAGAATGGTCATCGGGCCGGAATTTGAATTCTACCTCTTTGACAGTGCCCGTTTCGAGGTAACACCCAGACAGTGCGGCTACCGCATCGATACCAGGCAGGCGGACTGGAACCACAGCCTGGACACGGCAGGCAACAACGGCTATGAAGTGTCCCACAAGGGCGGCTACCATATCGCGGCGCCCCAGGATGTAGGATACGACCTGCGCAGCCGTATGTGCATGATGATGGAAGACTGGGGTATCCGGGTAAAATACCATCACCATGAGGTGGGCGGTCCCGGACAGATGGAGATCGAGGTGGAATTGGACGACATGCCCGCCATGGCAGACAACACCATGATCATCAAATACATCATCAAAAACCTGGCCGCTCAGGAGGGCAAGACCGCCACGTTCCTTCCCAAGCCCATTTACCAGGAAGCCGGAAGCGGCATGCATGTACATATGCTGCTGATGAAGGACGGACAGCCCCTGTTCTATGATGAAAACGGCTATTCCGGCCTTAGTCAGACAGCGCATTACTTCATGGGCGGGCTGCTGCGGCATATTGCTTCCCTCTGCGCTTTCACCAATCCCTCCACCAATTCCTTTAAGCGTCTGGTACCGGGATATGAAGCGCCGGTGACCATCGGCTACGCCACCTCCAACCGCAGCGCCGTCATCCGGATTCCGGCTTACGCCAAGTCCCCGGAGACCAAGCGCTTCGAGCTGCGCAATCCCGATGCCACGGCCAATCCCTACTACGCCTATGCCGCAATCCTGATGGCCGGTCTGGACGGAATCGAGAACCGGATCGACCCGGCTGCAAACGGCTGGGGTCCCTATGACTTCAATCTCTACACCCTGTCCGAAGAGGAGCAGAAGAAGATAAAGGGCCTGCCCAAATCCCTGGGCGAAGCACTGGACGCCCTGGAGAACGACCATGACTACCTGACCAAAGGCGGCGTCTTCCCCCAGCGGCTCATTGACGTCTGGGTGGCACGGAAGCGGGCAGAGCTGAAGCAGATGGAGCAGATTCCCAATCCTGCGGAATTTAAAATGTATTATGATTTATAATTTTAAAAAACTATTCATTTTTCTATTGATTTTTATGACGTTTGTGTTAAAATAAAGGCATGGGGCATTAGCGCAGTTGGGAGCGCGCAACATTCGCATTGTTGAGGCCGTGGGTTCGAATCCCATATGCTCCATTACAATGCGAAGTTCCGAACCCGGTGGAATTATACCTGATGAGTTCGGAAACCTCGCGTTTTGTTCCATGCCGGAGTGAAGAGCCATAAGCCCGAGATTTCCTGATGAATTCAAGGGGTTATGGTTTTTTATTGCTTTAGATTAATCCGTACTTAACGAATCCTGCTGCCTTAAACCTGGCCTGCATGGCTTGGCATTGTCCTTGACAATATAATCACCCGACTGAACACGATACTACAGCGAATCAATCGAGCAGGGGAACTCTCTTCTCCCCTGTTCGCCGCGCATGCTGCGTTAGCAGCAAAATTCCATATGCGGGCCTGCGCATATAAAAAGAACGCCCTTCCATCAGAAGGACGTCTTTTTTACTATTGCCATGAATTCTTCTATATCCCTTATTATTTATCGCTGTAATGATCCTTGCAGGAAAGAACCGTGGTATTCCCATCTGCAGCTTTATATACAATACGGTTTTTTTCATCAATGCGCCTGCTCCACCAGCCCGAAAGATTTCCCGATAGTGGTTCAGGATGTCCCATCCCGTCAAATGGGTTCCTCTGAATGTCCTGGATAAGTCTGTTAATCTTTTTTAGTGTCTTCTTATCCTCCGCCTGCCATCCAATATATTCCTGCCAGGCTTCGTCTTCCCAGAGTATTCCCATGCACTACACCTCAATCAGCTCATGTTCTTTAGGGACGGACTCCCCTGATTCAATCTTCGCCGCACGCTCCTCCAATACTTTCATATTGGACTCCGAATAAAAGGGATCCGCCGATACTTCAAATGGTATCCTTCTTTCGTTCCCCACCTTTACTGCAAAAATATTAAAGGCTGTACTAAGTGACAGGCCCATCTCCTTACAGGCAGACTCCATTTTACGCTTTACCTCTTCATCAATCCTGAAATTTACCATTGTCTGTGCCATAATGTCTCTCCTCTCTTCACGAGTTATTGTAGCACAATCAATACACAATGTAAAGCAAAAAAGCACATCCTTGCAGCCATGAGAATATCTGTACCTTGCCCGACGTCCAGCTCACCGCACCGGAATCTTCAGTACCTGCCCGACGTCCAGCTCATCGCA
>DKVC01000240.1:16290-20927 GCA_002490995.1 Lachnospiraceae bacterium UBA7188 | reverse complement strand
GGAAAGAAATAGCCGCCACTACTTACACTAGTGACGGCTGATGGATTGTAAAATCCATTTGGCTTGTTCAATGTGAGGGTAGAGCCGCTCCTATGGCTTTTCCCTATGTTTAATATAGCACATTCCGGAGCGGTACGCAAGAAGTTTTTGCATGGAACAGCATACGCCTTATAGTGTCTGCAATTCCGGTAAAAAACGAACCGAAGGGACGGAAAGGACGGCAGAAGAAAAACATGGAACAGTTACGAAAAAAAGCACACAATACGGCATCTTCCCACACAAAGGACATGACTACGGGCAATCCCTATTCCCTGATGCTCGGTTTTGCCATGCCCATATTTTTAAGCCAGGTATTTCAGCAGCTCTACAATACGGCGGATGCTTTTATCGTGGGGCAGAACCTGGGTACCAACGCCCTGGCTGCGGTGACTTCCTCGGGAACGTTGATATTTCTGATGATCAGCTTTTTCGCCGGCATCGCCATGGGCGCCGGGGTGGTGATCTCCCGCTATTTCGGCGCGGGGGATGAGGTTCAGGTATCCCGCGCCATCCATACGGTGCTGGCTTTTGGTCTGGCGGCAGGAGTATTGCTGACGGTGGTGGGCGTGGCCCTTACGCCTACGTTTCTGGTCTGGATGCAGACGGACCCGGAGGTGCTGCCGGAAGCAATTTCGTATTTCCGATACTATTTTCTGGGTTCCCTGGCGCTGGTGCTGTATAATGTCTGCCGCAGCATTATGAACGCCCTGGGGGACAGCAAAAGGCCGCTGCATTACCTGATTTTTTCTTCGATGCTGAATGTGGTGCTGGACGTGGTGTTCCTGGCAGTATTCCACTGGGGGGTCTGGTCAGCGGCAGTGGCTACGGTGATTTCCCAGGCTGCCAGCGTGGTTCTGTGTATGCGGCACCTGATGCGCAAAGGGAATATATTCACTGTAGAGTGGAGAAAAATACGGTTTCACGGTGATATGCTGAAGGAAATCATCCGCAACGGACTTCCCTCAGGCGTGCAGAATTCCGTGATAGCCTTTGCCAATGTCATCGTACAGTCCCAGATTAATTCCTTCGGAAAGCTTGCAATGGCGGCTTACGGTACCCATGCGAAGATTGAGGGCTTTGCGTTCCTGCCCATCACAAGCTTTAACATGGCCAGCACCACCTTTATCAGCCAGAACCTTGGCGCCAGGCAGTATGACAGGGCGAAAAAGGGAGCACGCTTCAGCATTCTGTCGGCCATGGTGCTGGCGGAGGCCATAGGTGTATTCTGTTACATATTCGCGCCGAAGCTCATAGGATTGTTTGACTCGAATCCCGGCGTGATTGAACTGGGTGTCCGCCAGGCGCGTACCGTCTCGCTGTTTTTCTGCCTGCTGGCATTTTCCCATGCGGTGGCCGCTGTCTGCCGGGGGGCAGGGAAAGCGTTCGTGCCCATGTGCGTCATGCTGGCAATCTGGTGCCTGGTGCGGATTACTTACATAATCACAGTGATGAAGCTGACCAATGAGATTGGTTATATCTACTGGGCGTATCCGCTGACTTGGGGAATCAGCTCGGTTATCTATCTGTTTTATTATCTGTGCTGCGACTGGGTGCATGGTTTTGATGAGGCGGAGAAGAAGCAGGCATAAAGAAGGAGCATCAGAAACAAAATAATATCAGGAGGCAGGAAGTATGAAACAGGCGTACTTATTCGTGCATTTTAAGGAAAAAACCACCCCGGACGGGGAACAGGTATATTTCGGCATCAGCAGGGACGGTTTCCACTGGGAGCCGGTAAACGGAGGAAATCCCATTCTCTGGTGCTATTACGGAGATAAGGGGGGAAGGGACTTTACCATCACATTCTGTGAGGAAACGCAGAAATATGTCATCCTGGGGACGGATTTAAGCCTGTCCTACGGAATGCGGGGACAGTATCATCACAGCTGGGAGGAAATCTCCAGAAACGGCAGCAAATGTCTGTCCCTCTGGGAATCCGATGATCTGCTGCACTGGTCGGAGCAGCGCCTGGTGCAGTTCGGCGATGAGAAATTCGGCTGTCTCTGGGCGCCGGACGTGATTTTTGACAGGAAAGCAGGGGATTATGTGGTTCACTGGTCCTCTTCCCACGCGGACAATGACTACGGGAAAAAGGCGATTTATTGCAGCAGGACGAAGGATTTCAAACAGTTCACCAAACCTGCCCTGCTGTACCGTCATCCGGAGGAGGAAGTGATTGATTCGGCGATTTACGAGGAGAAAGGCGTTTACTATCTGTTTGTGAAGCGCGGCGGGAGAGACTGCCGGAATATTCTGCTGCGTTCCCAGAGGCTGGAAGGGCCTTATGAGCAGATGACGGCATTCGACGAGAGCACGTCAGACCTGCAGATGGGTGTCTACGAGGCTCCTACGGCGGTGAGGCTGGAGGACGGCAGATGGTGCCTGTTTCTGGATTACTACGGCGTACCGGGGGAAGGCCAGGGGTATGTGCCTTTTGTGGCGGATTCCCTGGAGAGCGGGAGATTTGTCCGGGCAGACGAGCAGTTTTCCTTTCCTTATGGGTTTAAGCATGGAACCATACTCACCATTACGCCGGCCCAGTATGAGGCGATTGCTGCTTATTTCCAGTGAATGGCGACTCTTCATCAGGAATTGTTGGAAAATAACTGCCAGGGTTCTCGATGTTAAAATGAAATAGAAAAATTGCCGCCCAGGCGCCTTTGAAGCAACTGTGCGGCAATTCCTTATCCGTTTCATAATCTGTCAGAGATCGTGGAGTCCTACTGGAACAGCTTTACTACCATGGAATCCTGATTCATCTGCCTCTTCAGCATCAAAGTCCTGTACTCACTGAGCAGATCCTCTTTCTTCTTCTCGGATATAGCCTTCGGCATATCCAGATCCTCAATGCGGCTTCTGGAGCTGAGCTGTTCCAGAGTCATGGTGGCATTGTTATTGTAAGTATGCTCCAGGCGATTGGTGGCGGCTCCCAGGCTTCCTCTCTGCCGGGACACCATGTCTATGGCATTATCGATGTCATCCAGGCTGAAGTTCCCCTTCGTCACGTCAAGATCGGCTATGCCCAGCGCTTCCAGAGTGGAATTGGCCATACCTATCCGCATGCCGCTTCCGTCGGGATTGGTGGCCAGATACATGTCGGCCATGCTTCCGTCCAGGAGCTTCTGCTCGTTCAGAGAAGTGGTTTTGGACATGGACTGGATGCCTTCCTTCAGCTGGTTAATTTCGTCCTGGTAGTATGCCCTGTCTGAGGATGAGGCAATGCCGTTCATGGAACGCAGGGCAAGGTCACGTATTCTCTGGAGCGAATCCATCACGCCGCCCAAAGCACCGTCGGCTACATTTAATGCGCCCATGCCGTCCTGAGCATTCTGGCCGCCTACGCGCAGGCCGGTCTCTTCCTGCCGCATTTTCTGTCCAATGGCAAGCCCCGCCGCATCGTCTGCCGCTCTGTTGATACGCAGGCCGCTGGAAATATGAGAGTAAATATTAAACATACTGTTGCCCGCAGATATCGTATTCATAAATTCACCTCCTGATTTCAGTTCCGTATATTCCGTCAGTATCATTATGGCAGGAACGGTTACTACTTCATATTATATTATTGATTGCCAATTATTTCAATAGATTCCCGGAAAGCAAACGTGAAATTTTTGTGAAAAATTTTTTGAAGTTTAAAGTGTATGAAATTTCAGGTGAAATTTTATGATGCGAAAGCCCGTACATACCCTTGACGCTTTCCAAAACATACCTTATAATAAAATGAAGCATTCAAGATGCAGTCAGGAACATCTGCAAAAGAGGCAAATGAAGGTGCACACAAATATAGAGGGTCATTGTGCCTGGACAGGAGCATTTATGATTAAGAGCATGACCGGTTTCGGCAGATGCGAGGTGGCCGAGAACAGCAGAAAATTCACGGCGGAGATAAAATCCGTCAATCACCGTTACCTTGATGTGAACATCAAAATGCCGAAGGCACTGAATTTCTTTGAGTCAGCCATCCGCAGCGAGCTGAAGAAATATATCTCACGGGGCAAGGTTGATGTGTTCATATCCTATGAAGATTTCTCGGAGAAGAATTCCACGGTACATTACAACGGGGAGATTGCGGCGGAATATCTGAAATATCTGCGCCGGATGTCGGAGGAGTTCGGCCTGGAGGATGATGTCAAGGTATCCGTGCTGGCCAGGTTCCCGGAAGTATTTACAATGGAAGAGACGGGAGTGGACGAGGAAGAGCTGTGGAAGGAGCTGCAGAGGGCAGTGACCGGAGCGGCAGAGATGTTTGTGGATACCCGGGTGGCGGAGGGAGAGCACCTGCGGGAGGATCTGGTGGAAAAACTGGACGGGATGAGCCGGATGGTGGACTTTATCTCGGAACGATCTCCCATGATTGTGGCGGAGTATCGCAGTAAGCTGGAGGAGCGGGTGAAGGAGCTTTTGGCGGATGCCCATGTGGACGAGGCCAGGCTGGTGACGGAGGTCACGATTTTTGCGGATAAGGTGTGCGTGGACGAGGAGATTGTAAGGCTCCGCAGCCATATTGAGACCACGAAGAGCACGCTTCTGGCAGGAGGTGCCATCGGAAGGAAGCTTGATTTCATTGCCCAGGAGATGAACCGGGAGGCCAATACCAT
>DKVC01000240.1:0-15965 GCA_002490995.1 Lachnospiraceae bacterium UBA7188 | reverse complement strand
GGAGATGAACCGGGAGGCCAATACGATTCTGTCAAAGGCCAATGACCTGGAGACATCCAATTATGCCATTGAGCTGAAGACAGAGATTGAAAAAGTCCGCGAGCAGATTCAGAATATAGAATAGGAGCCCGGTTTGCATGCTGATTCATATCGGTTTTGGGAATATTGTAAATACGGAGAAAATCATAGCGATTGTCAGCCCCGAGTCCGCACCCATCAAACGGCTTGTGCAGGGCGCAAAAGAAAAAGGGCTTGCCATAGATGCCACCCAGGGGCGCAAGACGAAGTCGGTGTTGATCATGGATGGCAGCCAGGTGGTTCTGTCGGCGCTTCTGCCGGAGACCGTGGCAGGGCGGGTACAGGAAGGCACAGAGCTTTCGGAGGAAAAATAATATGGAGAAAAAAGGAATTCTGATGGTGATTTCCGGTTTTTCCGGCGCAGGGAAGGGTACACTGGTAAAGGAGCTTCTGCGCAGGTATGATGAGTACGCGCTGTCTGTTTCCATGACCACCCGGGCTCCCAGGCCTGGAGAGCAGGAGGGAGTGGACTATTTTTTCACGGACAGGGCGCATTTTGAAGATACCATTGCCCGGGACGGGCTGGTGGAATATGCGCAGTATTGCGGCAATTATTACGGTACGCCGAGAGCATATGTGGAGGAGCAGCTGCAGGCGGGGAAAAATGTGATCCTGGAGATTGAGATGCAGGGAGCATTGAAAATCAGGGAGAAGTTTCCGGAGAGCCTGCTTCTGTTTGTGACGCCTCCCAGTGTGGCGGAGCTGGAGCGAAGGCTGACAGGGAGAGGGACGGAAGATCCGGAGGTAATTGCCAGGCGCCTGGCGCGGGCTGCGGAGGAATCAGAAGGCGTGGAAGCCTATGATTATATAGTTGTGAACGACAGGCTGGAGAAATGCGCGGAGGAGATTCACATGCTGGTGGACGCCGCCCGCAGGGCTCCGGTGAGAAGGAAGGAACTGATCAGTCAGATCAGGGAGGAACTGTATTGTTTCGTGAAAGGAGTGCAGAATTAATGTTACATCCATCTTATTCGGATTTGATGAAAGTAGTGAACAGCGAGGTAGAACAGGGAGAAGCGCCGATTGTGAACAGCCGTTATTCCATTGTGATGGCCACATCCAGAAGAGCAAGGCAGCTCATCGGCGGCGATGACCCCATGGTGCCCGGCAAGGACAGGAAGCCTTTGTCCGTGGCGGTGGAAGAGCTGAATCAGGGCAAGATCAAGATACTGGGCAGTGAATGATGCGGGAGCGCAGGTATTTTCCGGTAAAGAGGTAGCTGGTTGAGATGCCAGCTATTTTCGCATACCCGAAATATGCATTGGAAGACGGGGCTGTCACATTGAGAAATTCTGCATGTCCATGGTTCTAATGCGGCAGCCCTGTGAGCGGGAGGCTTTGTCACGGCTGAGGACGAAGCTTCCGGGGAGGAAAATTTACTTTATCATGAATATTATGTTTGTGTCGCTGGGGTGTGACAAGAACCTGGTGGATACGGAAATGATGTTGGGACTTCTGCAAAAGAAAGGGTACACTTTTACGGAAGACGAGGAGGAAGCGGATATTATAGTGGTCAATACCTGCTGCTTTATCGGAGATGCCAAGGAGGAAAGCATTGGGACGCTGCTGGAGATGGCGGAACTGAAGAAGGCAGGAAGGCTGAAGGTTCTGATAGCTGCAGGGTGCCTGGCCCAGCGATATCGGAAGGAGATCCGCGAAGAGATTCCCGAGGTGGACGCTTTGGTGGGAACCATGGCTATCGGGGAGATCACGGAGGCAGTGGAGGAAGCACTGGCGGGCACCGGGGGAGACCATTACCTGGACCTGAATGCCTCACCTGCGGTATACCGGGACCGGGTAGTTACCACCGGAGGGCATTATGCCTATCTGAAGATTGCGGAAGGCTGCAGCAAGCGCTGTACTTATTGCGTCATCCCAAAAGTCAGGGGAGACTACAGAAGCATACCCATGGAAGAATTGACGGCCCAGGCAGAGAAACTTGCGGAAGGCGGGGTGAAAGAGCTGATCCTGGTGGCCCAGGAAACCACTTTATACGGCGTTGACCTGTATGGGAAAAAAAGCCTGCCCCGGCTTCTGGAGAGGCTTGCCGGAATCAGGGATATCAGGTGGATCCGGATTTTGTATTGTTATCCGGAGGAGATCACGGAGGAACTGATAGAGACCATTGCCAGGGAGCCGAAGATCTGCCATTATCTGGATATCCCCATTCAGCATGCCTCGGACAGTGTGTTACGGCGCATGGGAAGGCGTACCACCCAGGCGCAGCTGCGGAGCATCATCGAGGGCTTAAGGGAGCGGATTCCGGATATCTGCCTGCGGACTACGCTGATCAGCGGATTCCCGGGGGAGACACAGGAAGACTTTGAGGAGCTGTACCGCTTTGTCAACGAGATGGAATTTGACAGGCTGGGGGTATTTCCTTATTCCAGGGAGGAAGGTACGCCGGCTGCGGACATGCCGGGACAGGTGGAAGAATCCGTAAAAGAAAGCCGCCGTGACGAGCTGATGGAGCTGCAGCAGGCGGTTGCTTTTGAGAAGGCGGAGGATATGGCAGGGCATATTGTTACCGCCATGATCGAGGGCAGGGTGGCGGATGAGGATGTCTATGTGGCCAGGACTTACCGGGATGCGCCGGATGTGGACGGATATCTGTTTGTAAATACGGGAGCCACCCTGGTCAGCGGGGATTTTGTGAAGGTGCTTGTGACGGATTCCAATGAGTATGACCTGATTGGCGAGATTGTGGAAGAGGGGGAGGATATTTTATGAAAAAGATGAATTTGCCCAATAAGCTGACGATATTCCGTATGATTCTGATTGTGCCGTTTGTTCTTCTGCTTTTGGGGGGGAACGAGGGCTGGTTTGGAACGTTGTTTGAAGGGAACGGGAAGGCGGCGGATTATATCTCTCTGGCAATCTTTATCATCGCCAGCCTGACAGACCTGATCGACGGAAAAATTGCAAGAAAATATAATCTGGTGACGAATTTCGGGAAGTTTATGGATCCCCTGGCGGATAAGCTGCTGGTCAGCGCGGCCATGATTGCCCTGGTGGAGCTGAACCGGATCCCGGCATGGATTGTAATCGTTATCATCAGCAGGGAATTTATTATCAGCGGATTCCGGCTGGTGGCGTCAGACAATGATGTAGTTATAGCGGCGAGCTACTGGGGGAAATTTAAGACGGTTTTCCAGATGGTAATGGTATGCCTGATGATTGCGGCTATCCCTGGCCTGCAGATGCTGACGGATGTGATAATGTGGATTGCGGTGGCGCTGACAATTATTTCCCTGATGGATTATCTGCTGAAAAATAAGGATGTAATGAAAGAGCAGAAGTAAGGAAACCTGGCGGAAAGGCCTGTTTCCTGTTATGGCGGATATCGCCGAAAGGAACGAGGAGAATATGAATGTTGAATTGATATGTGTGGGGACGGAGCTTCTGCTGGGCAGTATCGTGAATACAAATGCTGCTTATCTGGCGGAAAAATGTGCGGGACTGGGGCTTTCCTGCTATTTTCAGACAGTGGTCGGAGATAATGAAGAACGGCTTTCCCAGGTGCTGAAGACAGCCATGGGGCGTTCCGATATCGTGATTCTGTCCGGGGGCCTGGGCCCTACGGAGGATGACCTGACCAAGGAGACGGCAGCGAAGGTCTGCGGCAGGGAATTAAAGCTCCATGAACCCAGCAGGCAGGCGATTGAAGCTTTTTTTGCGGAGAGAGGGATGACTCCCACGGACAATAACTGGAAGCAGGCTGTACTGCCGGAGGGGGCTCTCGTCCTTGTAAACCATAACGGCACGGCTCCCGGGGTAATCCTGGAGACAGAGAGCGCGAAACTGATTCTTCTGCCAGGCCCTCCCGGGGAGCTGCAGCCCATGTTTGAGGAGAGCGTGGTTCCTTACCTGGCAGCGCTGACTTCCCAGGTGATCTGCTCCCAGACCGTGAAGGTATGCGGCATAGGGGAGAGCAAAGCGGAAACCATGGTGAAGGATCTGATAGACGGGCAGACCAATCCCACCATTGCCACCTATGCGAAAACAGGGGAAGTCCATATCCGTGTCACCGCCAACGCGGGGGACAGGAAAACTGCCATGAAGCTCATCAAACCCATGGTGAAGGAACTGAAAAACCGGTTCGGGAACAATATCTACACCACGGAGGAGGATACCACCCTGGAGAAAGCCGTGGCGGATTTGGCGCTGGCCAACGGGCTGACCATTACCTGTGCGGAATCCTGTACCGGGGGCATGCTTTCCGCCAGGCTGGTAAATGTGCCGGGGATTTCCGAGGTCTACAAAACGGGTGTGGTGACTTATGCCAACAAGGCGAAGCGCAGGCTGCTGGGGGTAAAGAAAAGCACTTTGCAGAAGTACGGCGCCGTCAGCGAAAAGACCGCTGAGGAGATGGCGAAGGGCGCCGCGGTGATGTTCAAGGCGGACGTGGCGGTGGCTGTCACCGGCATAGCGGGGCCCGAGGGCGGAACTGCGGACAAGCCGGTGGGGCTGGTCTATATTGCCTGCCATGTCAAGGGTAAGACTACAGTCCGGGAATACCGTTTCTCCGGAAACCGGTACAAGATCAGGGAATCGGCCGTATCGGCTGCACTGGCTTTAATGCGGGAGTGTATCCTGGTATATTACAGTAAGGTGACGTTTGGAAAAGGGGAGTAGCAGCCCCCTTTTTCCTTTTTTTCATATTTTAGTTGTCACAGGCAGAGAAATGTGGTATGCTGTCTGTATCTGATACTTCGTATGTATGTTGTTCTCAGGAATGGTCGGAAAATAATTGATGCAGCTTCTTCAGGACAAAGCCGACACTTCCATACATTCCGGCGTTTCGCCACAGAGTTCAGAGAGAGCCTCGTGAGTAACAGGTTCACTGTTGTGACAGTGACCTTAAGGCCGCCAGCCGTAGCTTTGGCATAAGCAAATGGTATACTGCAAATTTATACCCACAAACGCAAATAATTGCCGGCTGTGCAGTATATACTCGCGGGCGCATTTACTTTCCATTTTCTGTTCTACAATACTGATGCGCTCGCTCGTTATACATTCAGATTGGCAATTGTTTTTGACCGTGAGTATAAATTCCCGGTGGTCTTTCGTATACAGGCAGGGAGGTGAGGTGCCTTTGAGGGAGTTTTATGACACTCAAAATGTGATATCATACTGAAACATAAGGGCAGTGAAGACACGCCCGGTTCCGGGTATCCGAAAGTATATCTGCTGGCTGCTGCGGACAGTGGAGCTGTGAACAGCAGCATGTCAGAGTATGAGTATGGATACCGGAAAAATAACAGTTGACAAATGCGAACAAATGTTTTATCCTTATAAAAGACAGAACATTCGTTCCTTGATGAGAAGGAGATTATAATATGGAAAAAGATGAAAAAATGAAAGCGTTGGATGCGGCCATCAGCCAGATTGAGAAGCAGTTCGGAAAAGGGGCGGTTATGAAGCTGGGAGATCCCACTGCACAGATGAATGTGGAGACCATTCCCACCGGCTCCTTAAGCCTGGATATTGCACTGGGGCTGGGCGGTATTCCCAGGGGCAGAATCGTGGAGATATATGGACCGGAATCCAGCGGTAAGACCACAGTGACCCTGCATATGGTTGCGGAAGTGCAGAAGATGGGAGGTATTGCCGGTTTTATCGATGCGGAGCATGCACTGGACCCCGTATATGCAAGGAACATCGGGGTTGACATTGATAATCTATACATATCCCAGCCTGACAACGGAGAGCAGGCGCTGGAGATTACGGAGACCATGGTAAGATCAGGGGCCGTAGATATTGTTGTGGTGGACTCTGTGGCGGCTTTGGTGCCGAAGGCGGAGATTGACGGAGAGATGGGGGACAGCCATGTGGGTCTGCAGGCGCGTCTGATGTCCCAGGCGCTGCGGAAGCTTACGGCAGTGATCAGCAGATCCAACTGTGTGGTGGTATTCATCAATCAGCTTCGTGAGAAAGTGGGTGTCATGTTCGGTAATCCGGAGACTACCACAGGCGGGCGGGCGCTGAAGTTTTATTCCTCCGTGCGCCTGGACGTGAGAAAGATTGAGTCTCTGAAGCAGGGAGGCGAGGTAATCGGTAACCGCACCCGCGTCAAGGTGGTCAAGAATAAAGTGGCTCCGCCGTTCAAGGAGGCAGAATTTGATATTATGTTCGGCAAGGGAATTTCCAGGGAAGGTGATATTCTGGATCTGGCGGCAGAACAGGATGTCATCGTGAAATCCGGCGCATGGTATGCCTATGAAGGGAATAAGATCGGCCAGGGGCGGGAGAATGCCAAGCAGTACCTGCGGGACAATCAGGAGGTCTGCAGGGCAGTGGAAGAAAAGGTGCGCGCACATTATGGTTTTGGCAATAAGCCTGACAAGATGCTGGAGACGGATACGAAGAGTAATTTCAAGGCAGGGGCAAAGTCAGGAGGCAGATCGAAAGCCGGAAGTAAAGCGGAGGCAAAAACAGCGGCCAGATCTGACGATGAGGTGATACCGGTATCGGAGACAGCTCCTGACGATACTTCCGACGTATCGGAGAATACGGATCAGGCATAAGACCATGAGGCTGCCGCGGGAGCCACACAGGAAAACGGTAAATATATGCGCTTACAGGTACGGAAATGTATCGGAAGAAGGGGTTATGAAGGTCACACAGATTGAAGAAGTATCAAAATCCCGCGCCAGGGTATACATTGATGAGGAATTCGCCTTTGTGCTGTATAAGGGCGAATTGCGTTCCTTTCATATCAGGGCGGAGGGGGAAATCAGCGAAGAGGATTATCGGAGCATTATGGAAGAAATACTGCCAAAACGGGCGAAGCTTCGCGCCATGAATCTCCTGAAAGCCAGGGAATATACGGTAAAGCAGCTCCACGACAAGCTGAAGGACGGCGGCTATCCCGAAGAAATCATCAGGCAGGCACTGGACTATGTGGGAAGCCGGCACTATACGGATGACCTGCGCTATGCAACAGGTTTTATACGAAACCACGAAGGAAACAGAAGCCGCAGGCGGATAGAGCAGGATTTGCTGGGGAGAGGGATAGACAGGGCAGTGCTGGAGCAGGCCTGGGCAGTCTGGGAGGAGGAAGGAGGCTGTCAGGATGAAGCTTCCATGATCCGGGCGTTGCTGGAGAAGAAGAGTTTTGACGGGGAGACCGCAGACCGGAAGCAGAGACAGAAGATGTATGGCTTTCTGGTGCGGAAGGGTTTCCAGGCGGAAGCGGTGCGCAGGGCAGTGCTTTCGGGCAGCAATTACGGCTGGGAGCAGTGATTCCGGGAAGCATGGCGGAACGGCTATAAGCAGGAGAGTACTGAAAATCTATTATTTTGTACAAATAGCACAACAAATCACACATTGACTTGGAAAAATTTTTGCAGAATATCGCTTTCCTACTTGACATTATGTTAAATTAAGTTTAGAATAAGTCTGTTGTGTATTGCTTGTTAGAATGTTTTCATTACATACATTCTAAGTAAGCTGCGGGGCGGAGAGGCCGCGCAGTGAAGTGTACAATGAAAATAGAATAAGGAGGTGCCCCTGTAGATGCTTGAGATTATAATTGCCGTAATTATATCTGTGGCAGTGACCGCAGTTGTGACCGCATATATCGTATTCAACTACCAGAAGAAGACAACGGAAGCAACCATTGGCAACGCTCAGGACAAGGCAAGAGAAATCATCGATGAAGCTCTGAAGGAAGCGGAATCCAAAAAGCGCGAAGCTCTCCTGGAAGTAAAGGAAGAGTCCATTCGTACCAAGAACGAACTGGACAAGGAGATCAAGGAGCGCAGGGCGGAAGTACAGCGCTCGGAACGCAGGATTCAGCAGAAAGAAGAGAACATCGATAAGAAGACAGAATCTCTTGAAAAGCGTGAGACGAATCTGACAGCCAGGGAAGAGGCTTTGAATAAGATCAAAGTCGAAGTTTCCAAGCTGAACGAGCAGCGATTGCAGGAACTGGAACGAATTTCCGGATTAACCTCTGAACAGGCAAAAGACTACTTGTTGAAAATTGTTGAAGACGAAGTGAAACATGAATCGGCCATGATTATCAAGGAAATGGAGAGTCGGGCCAAAGAAGAAGCAGACAAAAAGGCGAGGGATTATGTGGTATCAGCTATCCAGAGATGTGCGGCAGACCATGTCTCCGAGACCACAATCTCCGTCGTACAGCTGCCCAACGACGAGATGAAGGGAAGGATTATCGGACGGGAGGGACGGAATATCCGTACCCTTGAGACTATGACGGGTGTGGATCTGATCATAGATGACACACCGGAGGCAGTGATTCTGTCCGGATTTGATCCCATTCGCCGTGAGGTGGCGAGAATTGCACTTGAGAAGCTGATTGTGGACGGACGTATCCACCCTGCCCGGATTGAGGAAATGGTGGAGAAGGCCCAGAAAGAAGTGGAGATCATGATCAAGGAGGAGGGCGAAGCCGCTACACTGGAGGTGGGCGTACATGGCATTCACCCTGAGCTTGTCAGATTACTGGGTAAGATGAAGTTCAGAACCAGCTACGGACAGAATGCATTGAAGCATTCCATTGAAGTGGCGCAGCTTTCAGGGCTTCTGGCTGCGGAATTGGGACTGGATGTCAGAATTGCAAAGCGTGCCGGACTGCTCCATGATATTGGTAAGTCTGTTGACCATGAGATGGAAGGTTCGCACATTCAGCTCGGTGTGGAGCTTTGCAGAAGGTACAAGGAGAATGCCACTGTGATCAACGCCGTGGAATCCCACCACGGTGACGTGGAGCCGACTTCACTGATTGCATGTATCGTACAGGCAGCCGATACCATATCCGCTGCAAGACCGGGCGCAAGAAGGGAG
Organism: Lachnospiraceae bacterium UBA7188; assembly: GCA_002490995.1. GTDB lineage: Bacteria > Bacillota > Clostridia > Lachnospirales > Lachnospiraceae > Acetatifactor. The sequence continues at coordinate 7,076 of DKVC01000240.1, read as the reverse complement.
ACGCTGGAAACCTATACCAGCAGGTTGACTAAATTAGAGGAAATAACAAACAATTTCAAAGGAGTAGACAAGTCTTTTGCTATTCAGGCAGGACGGGAAGTCCGTGTAATGGTAGTACCGGAGCAGATTACGGATGCAGACATGGTTTTGCTGGCGCGTGATATTTCCAAACAGATAGAGGCTGAGTTGGAATATCCCGGACAGATTAAAGTAAATGTGATCCGTGAGAGCCGTGTAATTGATTATGCAAAATAGTTAAAAATGATAATGGAAAGAAACGCCGTACATGCGTACGTACGGCGTTTTTTTGATGTCCTTCAGTTTTATGCCGAAAGCATGAACAGCGATATTAGATATATTATCAAAAGTGTGCTCTTTAGATACTTTATGCATATTCACTAATAGAATAAAAGCTTTTTTGATAAATTTGTAATATTACCACTTGTGTAACGAAGGATTTTATAGTATGATATTGCAAGTGCATGATTGTATACGATTATACAAGGATATTTAGCGTGCACACAGGTGGAGGATAAAATGAAAGCATATCAGGAACTGAGTAAAGAGGAATTACTGTCATTGAAGGCAGAGTTGGAAAAGGACTTTGAAGATGCCAAAGGGAAGGGATTGAAGCTGGATATGTCCAGGGGAAAGCCTTCTGTGGCTCAGCTGGATATGGGGATGGATATTTTTGATGTATTGAATTCTAAAAGTGACCTGACAAGCATGGAAGGAATTGATGTCCGTAATTACGGTGTGCTGGACGGCATACTGGAAGCCAAGCATATGATGGCTGATATTATGGGGGTAACTGCAGACCATGTGATCGTATACGGCAATGCAAGCCTGAACGTGATGTTTGATGCAGTTTCCAGTGCCATGACTCATGGGGTTATGGGGAATACACCCTGGTGCAAACTGGATAAGGTGAAGTTTCTCTGTCCTGCTCCAGGATATGACAGGCATTTTGCCATAACACAGCATTTTGGCATTGAGATGATTCCTGTGCCGATGACACCTCAGGGACCGGATATGGATATGGTGGAAAAGCTGGTGTCCGGGGATGAAAGTATTAAGGGAATCTGGTGTGTACCCAAGTATTCCAATCCCCAGGGTTATACCTATTCCGATGAGACAGTGAGGAGGTTTGCAAACCTGAAGCCTGCGGCGAAGGATTTCCGTATTTTCTGGGATAATGCCTATGCGGTCCATCATCTCTATGATGAGGAGGAGAGGCAGGATAAGGTTCTGGAGATTTTGAGTGAGTGCGAGAAAGCGGGCAATCCCGATATGGTCTACGAATTTGCATCTACTTCCAAGATCAGCTTTTCCGGCGCGGGAGTAGCCGCAATTGCCACATCCAAAGGCAATCTGGAATGTATCAAGAAGACACTGGCGATTCAGACCATCGGTCATGACAAGATTAATCAGCTCCGGCATGTACGTTATTTTAAAAATTTTGATGGAATTAAGGCGCATATGAGAAAGCATGCGGCTTTAATGCGTCCGAAGTTTGAGGCAGTGCTGGAGGTGCTGGACAGAGAACTGTCCGGTACGGGAATCGGGGAGTGGACGAGACCCAACGGGGGATATTTCATTTCATTTGATGCCATGGACGGCTGTGCGAAGGCCATTGTGGCAAAGTGTAAGGAGGCAGGCGTTACCCTGACGGGAGCAGGGGCCACTTACCCTTATGGAAAGGATCCCAGGGACAGTAATATCAGGATTGCGCCTACTTATCCGGCTCCGGATGAGCTGGCACTGGCTACGGATATCTTCGTGCTGTGTGTAAAGCTGATCAGTGTGGAGAAGCTGTTGGGACAGATGAAGGCGTAATGTTTTTTAAAGAATATGTCATGTATGAGAGAATTCACTTTGGCAGAAAGCTGAAACGCATAGGGTGAGAATTGGCCGCATAAAATGGAGTGGTATCACTTTTGAAAGGGCGGTGCGGCGGATGCGGTTTAGCTGGAGAGGATTGAAGACTGGGAATCATACGTTTCTGACATTTTTTTGTGCAGGATTGATAGCAGGAATACTTGTGATTCAAATGGGAAAGAGCATTTTGCTGGGAGATGGAGGCATGTTTGATGAATCCACTCTGTACCACCTGAAATATATGACGGTGGACAGCAATGCTCTTTTTTTCTATGTTTTCAGGAAAAGGCTTTTTCGGCTTCTGGGGCTGGCGGTACTGTCCACTACATATCTGGGGTTGATAGCCTGCATGGGGGCAGCTTTTTGGTACGGGTTATCGGCAGGGGCGTTTTTGGCGGCGTTGACCATACGTTATGGAATCAAGGGGATTTTGCTGGCGTTGATCAGCATGTTTCCCCAGTATCTGGTTTATGTGCCTGTGCTGCTGGCACTGCTGATCTGGTGTGAGGAACTTTTCCGTGGGATTTATGTGCGCGGTGAGTACAGCGCGGCTGACAGGGGATTTGTGTTGAAAAAGGCGGGAAGGCTTCTGGTGCTCATCGCTGTGCTGATAGTTGGCTGTATGATGGAGGCTTATATGAATCCTTATTTATTGATGGGATTTTTGAAAATTTTCTGATTTCGCTGTGAGCATGGTATAAAGAACATTCTGCGGAAGCATAATATGTCTTATCGGAAGCAATCCCTTCGCTTCCGATAAAAGGCTATGTGATATGAATCGGAGTGTCAGATAATATGGTGCGGAGTGTTTTTTTGATATTGACGGGAGTGAGTTACGGCCTGCTGGCAGCGGCGGGGGTCTTTACCGTGTTGGTGGCAGTGGGGCTGGTACCGCGTTTTGCAGGTAAGACACATACGGCAAAGCATGTAATGCTTTACGAAGAAATGGTGATATTCGGCACGTTGACAGGCTGCGTGCTCAGTGTCTTTTCCAGGTATTGCCAGTTCGGAGCCTGGTGGGAGAGACATTTTCCGGGGTATGAGCGGCTGCTGCATGGAATAGGAGGTGTCTGGCAGGCGGTGTTCGGGCTGTTTGCCGGGATGTTTATCGGATGTCTGGCGCTTGCGATTGCGGAGATGCTGGACAGTATCCCCATTCTGACACGGCGGATTTCTTTCCGGCATGGATTGGGACTTGCCATTATCAGTATGGCGGCGGGAAAAATATGCGGTTCTATTCTGTATTTCTGGACGGAACTGCACCGGACGGCGGCATAATGTGGAAGTCTGATGGCAGGAAACGGCTGGATGGCCATCAACTATGTGCGTTGCTATGCACATTAGAGAAATATGACCATATTCATGGCAGGAAACGGCCGGATGGCCATCAAACATGTGCGTTGCTGTGCACATGTTTGAGCGGAACATACCGGCAGGCGGCCGAGCTGAGGAATATGTGGTTTTCGGGATCTTAGATGAGGTAGGATTTTATGGCAAATGCAACAGTTTATCTGAAATGCGACAGGAACGTAGAGGTGCAGTCGGAGGATGTGTTTATGACGGATGTGGGCTCTCTGCGCTGTGCGGATACGGTGATTGCCGCAAAGCTGAAGGCATTGAAGGTACATCATTTCGGAAAGGAAGACACAAAACGCTGTGTTATCAGTACACTGAAGCTGGTGGAATTGATGGAGGAGGCATGTCCCAATATCAGCGTGCAGATTGTGGGTGAGCCGGATGTGCTGGTGGAGTGGATCAGTGTGGACAGGCATAAGGGGTGGCAGCAGTGGGTGAAATGCGCTTTAGTGTGCCTGGTGAGCTTTTTCGGCACGGCGTTTACCATAATGGCGTATCACAATGATGTAGGCATCAACGATGTTTTTACGGAGGTGTACCGGATGGTGATGAACCGGGAACCCCAGGGGCTGAATATACTGGAGGTGTCTTATTCTGTGGGGCTGGCAGCGGGGATTATTGTTTTCTTCAATCATGTGGGCGGAAGGCGGCTCACCAAGGATCCCACCCCTATTGAGGTGGCCATGCGCAATTATGAGGAGGATGTGGATAAGGCGCTGATTGCTACCGCTGGAAGGGAAGGGCGGGAGGAAGAGTGAAATGGCAGATGTTATGCCGGGAAAGAGCCCTGCGCAGTGGAACAGTGATATACAGCGGCAGGCAGTAGAGAAGCATTATGTGGGGAAAGAGCCTTATGCGGTGGTATATTATTACGCGGTGATATGCTGAAGAACGGCATTATGCGGCGACAGACAGTACTGGAAAGGAAAGAGGGAAGATATGGAAGAGACAAGCAATGAAAAGAAACAACAGCAGAAAGCATATGAGCAGTACGTCAAGGAAGTGACGCCCACTCATAATTTGTGGCTTCAGATGCTGAAGGCTTTTATTGTGGGTGGTATTATCTGCTGTATCGGACAGGGGATATTAAATTATGCAGGCAGCCTGGGGTTGGACAAGCAGACGGCGGGCAGCTGGTGCTCCCTGCTGCTGGTACTGGCATCGGTAGTGCTTACGGGATTTGGCATTTATCCTAAAATTGTCAAGTGGGGCGGTGCCGGCGCACTGGTGCCGATTACAGGTTTTGCCAATTCCGTGGCAGCTCCGGCTATTGAGTATAAGGCGGAGGGACAGGTCTTCGGGATTGGGTGTAAGATTTTTACCATCGCTGGGCCGGTGATACTGTATGGAATCTTCAGCAGCTGGGTGCTGGGGGTGATTTACTGGGCTGGGAAGTGCTTTGGGGTGTTTTGAGGGAAGTCCGAGTGAAGTTACAAAAAATATAGAAGCAGAGCTTATATTATGGGGCAGGGTAGCGAATGAAAGAATTCGTTAGCCTGCTTTTTATTGTGCTTTTGGCTTTTTTCTTTATTCATTTTTTGTTCACAAAAGAATCACAAAAATTGTCAGCACTCACTATTGACAAGTGCTAACAAAAGGACTATAACGAAAGCAGAACAAGTAAACAGAAACTTGTAATTTAGGAGGAAAAGACAAATGACTACTTTTAAAGTGCAAAAAAGAGATATGGACAAGAAAGCAAAACAGGTAAGAAGGGAGGGTTTTGTTACCGGAAATCTTTTCGGAAAGGATATCGATGGGTCTATCCCGCTTGTGATTGAACGAAAGGAGGCAGAGAAAATCCAGAGAGAATGCCTGAAGGGCACACAGCTGTATCTTGAGCTGGATGGAAAGAAATATGATGTCCTGCTTAAGGAACTGGATTATGATCCTATGAAGAATCAGATTCTGGAAATTGATTTTCAATCATTAGTTAAGGGCGAAAAGGTTCACACGGTCGCAGAGATTGTGCTTCAAAATAAGGATAAAGTGGCTGCAGGGTTGTTGGAACAGCTCCTCAAAGAGATTTCCTATAAAGCAGTTCCTGAAGCCATAATTGATAAGATTGAAATCGATTGCAGTAAGCTGAAGCTGGGAGATACATTGACGGTTGCGGATCTCGATATTGCAAAGAATAAAGCTATTGAGATTATGACGCATATGGATACCCCCGTCGTAAGTGTAATAGCTCCCAGGGGCAATGCGCCTGAAGAAACAGTAGAAGAAACAGCAGAGGAAAAGGAATAAGACATGGGCGGCTTACTACTTTGAGAAGGGTAGCAGGCCGTTTTTATGCTCACGAGCGATAAAATCTGCCGCGATGTCCTCGCCCTTTCGCTCGTGAGCCTGGCAGAAATGAAGAGGGCATTCATGGCAGGTTTTAGTGATTGTAAGGGAGGAATTGAGATGCCAAATGAAATAGCATTAAACGGGACATATCGAAAGGTAGAAATCATGCCTTATAAGCATCGGGTAAGATATCATGAGCTGGATACCCAGGGAATAGTTCACCCGTCCCATTACATGAACTGGATAGAAAATGCGAGATTGAATCTGCTGGAACAGATCGGCCTGGGCTTAAAACAGATGGAGAATATGGAAATTCTGATGCCGGTGCTTTCAAATTCCATTGAATACCATAGCCCGGTCAAATTCGACGACACCATAGTAATCGATACAAAGGTCACTTCCTATGATGGCAAGCAGATAGAAGTGGCATATCGAATATTTGATGAAAAAACCGGGGAAGATTACGCAATGGCGAAAAGCAAACATTTCTTTGCCAACAAGTCAGGAATACCGATCTCTTTAGGAAGAATATATCCGGAATTAGATACTACATTCTTTGAGATGAAATAATGATGTGATTTTTGGCGATTCTCAGTCTGTGACCTGTTCTTTTCCGGCAGAAAAGCTATGATAGAAAGCGAAAGGAGGCACAAAAGCCATGGATCAACAAAAAACAGGTCAGTTCTTAAAAATGCTCCGAAGCCAGAAATCCATCACCCAGGCAGAGCTTGCGGAAGTGCTGGGGGTATCCAACAGGAGCATCTCACGCTGGGAAAACGGCACCACGATGCCCGACTTCGATCTTGTAATTGAGCTTGCAAAATACTACGGGGTGGAAGTCGGAGAAATATTGGATGGGGAAAGGAAAGATAAAGTGGACAGCAAGACAGAGGAAACCATGCTGAAGATCGCCGACTATAACAATGTGGAACGGGAATTCTTCTCAAAGAGGATGTGCATCATGCTTGCGATGGCATTTATCGGAATGATTGTGTTTGCGGTAATCGATATTGCAGGCCTGGAGAGGACACAGCCCTATGCGACGATTGTCAGCCTCGCCTGGGGGTATGTACGGACGATTTTGCCTACAGCGCTTTCAAAAGGCAGATTATGGCCATGGGCGACGTGGCGGACGGCACCTTCCGGTTCGCGGATAATGAGACCGAGGGCAATCTGGCGTTTCGGGAGCGGGAGGGATACGTCCATGACGGCACCGCCAGCGAGGAATATACTTATAATGGCCTGAGATTTTTCTGGAACAGTGAGAAATAAAAAACAGTGGTCATAGGAAGCAGAGCGCGGGAAAGCCATTTCAGGTCTTTCCCGCGTTGCGTTTCACGGGTCAGCGAACTTGGTTCGCGACTTCTAACCGTTTATAGATTCAGTAGTGGGTCAGGGGCAGTATCCTCTGTGGCCCAGCGCTCCGCCACAAGCAGCATTTTCCGCCCGGCGTCCACCCTTCCGGTCTGCAGCAGCACAAGAACTGCCTGATTGCCGCAAACCGATTTAAGGATTATTTAAATCATGGTCAGGGCGGAAAATTGGAAAAACTG
>DKVC01000130.1 GCA_002490995.1 Lachnospiraceae bacterium UBA7188 | reverse complement strand
CTGTCCACGTTCAACGTTTTTCTTAACGCGCTTTTTCGTTACTTTTTTTGCAACCTGTTTAGCCATTTTTAAACTAACCTACTTTCTCATCTTTTTACAGTTACATGAACCTTACTTCTTCTTGTTAGCAACGGTTCTCTTGGGTCCCTTACGGGTTCTTGCATTGTTCTTGGTGTTCTGACCGCGAACAGGCAGTCCCTTACGGTGACGGATCCCTCTGTAGCAGCCAATTTCCTGAAGACGCTTGATATTCAGGGCAACCTCACGTCTCAGATCACCCTCGACCGTCACGTTAAGCTTCTCAATAGCTTCCGAAATCCGCTTTACTTCGTCATCGGTGACATTGCGGACCCTGGTATCAGGATTCACACCCGCCTCTTTCAAAATTTTGTTAGAGGTAGTCCTGCCGATTCCGTAGACATAAGTCAGACCGATTTCAATTCGTTTCTCTCTGGGTAAGTCAACACCTGCGATACGAGCCATTTACATTTCCTCCATTTTCTGCGCACATTCTGGTCTGTCAGGAATTGCGAAGCACTTCCTTATTATGCGCATTTCCTGTTACTAATTGATTGGGGTCTTCACCCAACCGGACGCTTGTCTGATCCTATCCGATCTTTCCAGAGCCAACCACTTCGCTGCTTCAAGAAATACACTGCAAATCTTTTCGCTCTGGTATCAAGAAGTAATCTCCAGTAAGCTCTATCCCAGTTATATGATAATCAATGCACGGAATTTCCCTGCATTGGTTCAGCCGCGCCTATATATACTGGACAAGAACTCACATAACTCACTCTGTGCCATTGCACAGCGGCAAGCGGTGATTATCCCTGTCTCTGCTTATGCTTCGGATTCTCACAGATTACTCTGATGCGTCCCTTTCTCTTGATGATCTTGCACTTTTCGCACATTGGCTTTACTGATGATCTAACCTTCACGTTAAACCCTCCTTTCAAAAAAGACCGTCTTGTATTATAACATAAGGGGGTTCGTTTTGCAACCCCCTATTTTCATAATTTTTATGATATTTTCGGTATTTACAGCCTCTGTCGTGCTTTCCTCCACAGCGGTATCTGGGCCCTATTTGTCTCTCCAGATAATACGTCCTTTACTCAGGTCATAGGGCGAAAGCTCAAGCGTCACTCTGTCCCCGGGAAGAATACGGATAAAATTCTGGCGGAGTTTACCGCTGATGTGCGCCAACACCCGATGGCCGTTCTCCAGCTCCACCTGGAACATGGTATTCGGCAGTTTCTCCACGACTGTACCTTCGATCTCAATTACATCACTTTTAGACATTTATATCCTCCATTTATAGTCCCGCATATGCCCTCTTCAGTACCAGGCATGGGCAAAAAATAAGCATATGCTGTTTTATAGTCCCGCGTATATCCGCGGCAATTCTATTCAATATGCGACTGCTTCATGTATTGTTTCAGTGCGTACCTTATCTCTTCCCCATATATCTTTTCGCCGCCGAGCAGTTTGGACCGCAGTCCGGTGTCAACGTAAGCATTTATTGGCTGAATATGTTTTCTTCGCTTTTTTTTCGGCTTATCAGGCGGACGCAAATCTCCGTCACACAGATATACATCATCGTCCTTCTGCGCCACTATAACATAGAGCCGATCCTTGTCATGCCCGGCTCTGGATGTTGCCAACTGTCCTATCATACCTGTCTCCCGTCACTTAGGAATTGTCTGTAGACACTTCCTTACTGTCTGCTGTAACAAAACGAAGTAACTACATTAACAGCTGTTACCTCACCTGGCTCTTTTCAATACATGGTCAGAATCTCAGGCTCGCCATTCGTGATCAGAATTGTGTTCTCATAATGGGCCGACAGCGAGCCGTCTTCCGTCACCACTGTCCAGTTGTCATCCAGCCATTCGACATCAGCCCTTCCCATATTGATCATGGGTTCTACGGCAAGCGTCATTCCCGGCCGAAGCTTTGGCCCGCGCTTCAGCTGGGCAAAATTGGGTATCTGGGGATCCTCGTGAAGCTTCGTGCCCACGCCATGCCCCACCAGATCCCGCACGATACCGTAATGATATGGCTTCACATAAGCTGCGATGGCATTCGATATGTCGAAAAGATGATTCCCTGCTTTTGCCATCTTTATACCTGCAAAAAAGCTTTCCCTGGTCACATCGATAAGCTGCCGCGCTTCCGGCGTGATCTTTCCCACCGCGTGGGTCCTGGCCTGGTCTGAATGATATCCCTTATAAATCATCCCGGCATCCAGGCTGACAATATCCCCTTCCTGAAGGATCCGCCTCTTATTTGGTATGCCATGTACCACCTCATCATTGACGGACACACAAATACTTGCCGGGTATCCATTGTAATGAAGGAAATTGGGAATACCTCCCAACTTGCGTATCAGACTGTCCCCCTTAATGTCTATCTCCCTGGTCGATATCCCGGGACGGATAAACTCTTCCAGCTCCTTATGCACAAGAGCCAGCCGCCTGCAGGATTCTCTGATCAGCTTTATCTGTTCCTCTGTCTTAATTATAATCGCCATAATACAGTATCTTCCTATCCCAGAATATCCGTAATGGCATGAAACACATCCTGCATCTCCTGAGTTCCGTCAACGGTCTTCAGGATGCCCTTCCGGGTATAATACTCTATCAGAGGCTGGGTCTGCTCATGGTACACTTTCAGACGGTTCTGTACCGTCTCTGGCCTGTCGTCATCCCGAAGCACCAGCTCACTGCCGCAGGTATCGCATATGCCCTCCTGCTTCGGCGGAATATGCTCGATATGATAGGTTGCGCCGCATTTCAGGCATGCACGCCTTCCCGACATTCTCCTGACGATATTCTCGTCAGGGACATCCACATCCACAGCGTAGTCTATTTTTTCGTTCAGCTTCTCCAGAGCCTCGTCAAGCACCTCGGCCTGAGGGATGGTTCTGGGGAATCCGTCCAGCACATAACCGTTCCTGCAGTCGTCCTGGGCAACTCTGTCCAGAAGGATTTTTACGGTCAGCTCATCCGGAACCAGCAGCCCCTGATCCATATACTGCTTCGCTTCCCTGCCAAGTTCCGTGCCGTTCTTGATATTCGCCCGGAAAATATCTCCGGTTGACACATGGGGAATCCCATATTTTTCCGCAATCATTTTCGCCTGGGTTCCCTTGCCGGCGCCAGGCGCGCCCAACATGATAATCTTCATTTTCCTGCCTCTTTCCTGTCTCTCCCGATGCAACCTTGTCACAGGCCATCCTGTTCCGATTTTCATCCGATAGCTGCCCGGTTCTGCTTTCTACGTCATTGTACCTATTTTCCATAGATTTTGCAATATTTTTCTGCCAAAATTATAAAAAATATATTTGAAAAGAACTGCTACAGTCGCGGCCTTCCCAACCGTGCCCTGCGGCAGTTCTGTTTCAATATCATATCATTATTTTACAACTTACTTCTCCAGGAATCCCTTGTAATTCCGGACAAGCATCTGTGACTCCACCTGCTTCATGGTTTCCAGCACAACGCTGACAATAATGATCAGGCTGGTGCCGCCGAAGGATACGCTTGCCTTGAACACGCCGCTGAAAATATACGGCAGAACCGCAACAATTGTCAAGCCGATGGCACCGATAAATACAATGTAATTCAAAACCTTGTTCAGATAGTCGCTGGTAGGCTTACCAGGTCTGATACCGGGAATAAAGCCGCCCTGCTTCTTCATGTTATCCGCAATCATCAGAGGATTGAAGGTAATGGATGTATAGAAATATGCGAAGAAAATAATCAATACAATATATACCAGCAATCCAACAGAATATCTCAGCTGACCCGGATTACACCAGTAATTTGAGTTCATATACCTTAGGATTTCGCTCCAGACACCTGTGCCTGAATACCCGGCAAAAGCCGAAATAATACCCGGAAGCTGTAACAGGGACTGTGCGAAAATAACAGGGATAACGCCTGCCGTATTCACTTTCAGAGGAATATTGGAGGTCTGTCCGCCAACCATCTTCCTGCCCTGCACCTTATTGGCATATTGTACGGGAATCCGGCGAACACCGTCGTTGAGGATAATGACCAGAACAACCATGGCAATGATCACTGCAAAGATAATTACCACTGCCAGGACTGCCGTAGCAGGTGCCTTTCCAAACACAAACTGTTCAAAAAGATTACCCAGATCTTCGGGAAGCCTGGATACAATATTAATTACCAGGACAATGGAAATACCGTTTCCGATACCGTTTTCCGTAATTCTCTCACCCACCCACATCAGAAAAGCACTTCCTGCCGTAAGGGTTGCGATTGCACTGATCACACTCAGCGCATTGTAATTTACCAGATATCCCTGACGTCCGAAAGCCACTGCCATTGCAGTAGACTGGATCAATGCCAGCGCTATGGTCACATACCTGGTAATCGATACGATTTTCTTCCTTCCGTCTTCACCGTCACGCTGCATTTCCTCCAGTTTCGGAATCGCAATCGTAAGCAGCTGCATGATAATGGAGGATGTGATATACGGATTGATACCTAACGCCAAAATCGACATGTTAATAAACGAGCCGCCTGTAATTGCATCGAAAAAGCTGAATGCGCCTTCAGACTGGGACGCAAACCAGCTTCTGAAATACTCGCCGTTTACACCCGGCACAGGCAGCTGTGACCCTACACGGATCACAACTAACATGGCGAAGGTAAATAAAATTTTGTCCCTTAGATCTTTAATTTTAAATGCGTTTTTCAGCGTTGTAAGCATTACATCACCTCTGCTGTTCCACCAACTGCCTCAATTTTCTCCTTTGCGGATGCACTGTATGCATCCACCCTGACATTGAGCTTCTTGGTAAGTTCCCCATTCCCAAGTACCTTTACGCCGTCCCTGGGATTCTTGATAACGCCGGCTTCGATGAGTGTATTGACATCTACAGTCGCTCCGTCCTCAAAACGCTCCAGAGCACTGACATTGATTGCAACAATTTCCTTTGTATTCCTGTTGGTGAAGCCTCTCTTGGGGAGACGTCTGTACAAAGGCATCTGGCCGCCTTCAAAACCTATCCTGGGAGCTCCGGAACGGGCTTTCTGGCCCTTATGACCCTTACCGGCAGTCTTGCCGTTTCCTGAACCATGTCCCCGGCCTCTTCTGAATTTGTCACCATGCGTAGAACCCGCTGCAGGCCTTAAATTGGATAATTCCATTGATAACACCTCCTTTTCGATTATGCTTCTTCCACTTTCAGCAAATGGCCGACCAGACGGATCTGGCCCCTTGTCGCTTCATTATCCGGAAGGATTACGCTTCTTCCGATTCTGCGAAGTCCCATGGATTCAACGATTTTTCTGTTCTTTGGCACAGCGCCGATGGTGGACTTTACCAAAGTAATCTTTAACTTCTTCTCTTCCATTCCTGATCTCCTTTCAAATGTTTCCTATGGAATTGGCAATTCCATGCATTTACGCCATAACTTCTTCAACGGATTTGCCGCGGCTCTTTGCCACTTCCTCAGGAGACTTCAGCTGGCTTAAACCGGTAATCGTTGCAAGGACAACATTCTGCTTGTTGTTTGAGCCAAGAGACTTGGTACGGATATTCTTGATGCCTGCAAGCTCGCATACCACACGGGCAGGACCGCCTGCGATAATACCTGTACCTTCGGGAGCCTTCTTCAGCAAAACATTGGCGGAACCATATTTACCGATGAAATCATGTGTAATGGAATTATTCTCATCCAATGCAATTTTCACAAGGTGCTTCATTGCATCTTCTTTTCCCTTACGGATCGCTTCAGGAATTTCTACAGCCTTGCCGAGTCCTGCACCTACATGGCCGTTGCCGTCGCCCACTACCACCAGAGCCGTAAAGCGCATGTTACGTCCGCCCTTTACGGTCTTGGTTACACGCTTGATGGCTACAACCTTGTCGGTCAATTCGAACTGGCTTGCATCTATGATTGTGTGTTTCATGTCGTATCCTCTTCCTTTCCTAGAATTCCAGGCCAGCTTCTCTGGCTGCGTCAGCTAATGCTGCTACTTTACCCTGATATATATAGCCGCCTCTGTCAAAGACAACCTTTGTGATACCTTTCTCCACTGCCCTCTTACCGATGACAGTTCCCAGATATGCCGCCGCATCAACGTTATTGGTCTTCTCAAGTTCTGCCTTGACTGCGCTCTCAAGGGTGGAAGCGGATACTAATGTATTCCCAACAGTATCATCGATAATTTGAGCATACATATGATTATTGCTTCTGAATAC
>DKVC01000307.1 GCA_002490995.1 Lachnospiraceae bacterium UBA7188 | reverse complement strand
CACCAAGCTCTGCGACAGGGTGGCGCTGCTGCATGACGGCGAGATTGTGGAATTCGGCTCCACACAGGAAATCTGCCTGAAGTTCAACCGTAACAAGAGATATACGGTGCTGCTGCAAGGCGGGGAAGAGCTGGTGCTGGAGCAGAACGGGGAGAATATCCGGAAAATCTCCCAGTGGATGGAGCGGGACGAGATTCTGCGGATCCATTCCTGTGAGCCTACCCTGGAGACAGTATTCCTGGAGGTCACAGGGAAAGATCTGAATGTGTAGAGAAAGTACTCATCTTCGCCCATGTGGGGAAACGCATCTTTGAAGAGTCTGAATGTGTAATGAAAGTGTGGAAAGGAACACGAAATGAAAAGCCAATATCAAAGTCAAGATCAAAGTCTGAACCAAAGCCTGAATCAAAGGCCAAACCCAAGCTCGGACCTAAGCAAAAACCAAAGTCCAAAACGAGGCTCAAACCAAAGTCTGAGCCGTAGTTCGAACCAGGGTTTAAACCCAAGCCCGAACCCAAATCCCACCCAGGCGCAGAAGCAGCCTGTGGGCAGAAGCGGACATAAAAATGCGCCTATGGGCAGCAATCTGCATAAATTAGCAGCGGTAGCTCAGATCAAATGGCTGTGCATCAGCCGCAATACCATGATTATGCTGGGCCCGGTAATCGTCATCGCCATGGTGTATGGATGCAAAATCCTCTACGGAATCAACTCGGAAGGCATTATAGTGCCCTTCCTGACAGGTTTCCTCCTGAATCTGGGAATCACGATGAATATCTGCTCGGAGGGCTTTATCATGGTGGGGACGTCAATCGCGGAGGAGAAGGAGAACCACACGCTGCGGGTCCTCATGACATCCTCTGTCACCGGGATGCAGTATTTCATCGGAAGCATCCTGATCCCTTTCGTGATGCTGATGGCCGTAAACTACATCGTGCTCTTCATCAGCGGGATTTCTCTGGAAGTCGTCCCCTGGCTTTCCTTCTTCCTCGTGAGCATGGTGGCGTCTCTGACCAGCTGTGTGCTGGGGATGATTGTGGGAATCTGCGCCAGAAACCAGATGAACGCCAATCTGATAGCTTATCCTTTCCTGATGGTGTTCATGATGGTGCCCGTATTCGGGAGCATGTCGGAAGGGCTCCACAGGATTTCGGGATTCCTGTTCACCGGGGTCATGACCGGGATGACGGAGTGCCTGGCGGACGGGGAAAGGTATGTGATGTCGCCGCTGGACATCGCGGTGCTGTTCGGGGAGCTGCTGATCAGCGTCCTGGTTTTCCTGGTGCTTTATAAGCGGAACGGATATGAAAAAGATTAGCGTCAGCAGGTCATGGCATCTAAATGGTAAGATGGACAATCTTCGCCATTGGAGGGAATGTATCTATGAAAGCAACAGGAATCGTAAAACGAATAGACTAATGCATTATAGTAGGACAAGGTTGAGAAAGCCGCAAAACCGGGGTTTTCGCTGATTTTGTCCAAACTGAAAGCATAGGGAATCCGGCGGCAGATTGACCAAATACATAGGAAAGGGAGGTATTGCCGTAAGGATTTGCAAAGACTCTGTAAGTAAAAATTGCCACAGGGAGGCCAGGCCGTAGTGTTTATCGGTCTGGCTTTCCATCTGTCATGTAAAATCTTAAAATGCCTGAGCTCCTCATCAATGGTAAAGACACAGTGTCGGTGGTTGCATCGCAGGAGCCTGAAGGACATGGATGTGGAACGCTCCTGTTGTGATACAGTGTCAGAGTGGAAGTCGCTTCCTCTTCCGCTACGAAGTCCAGGTAAGCAGTCCCAATCTCTGAAGATATATGGATATGGTGAGCATGATGGTGGAGGGAACATGGGCCATGACGGAAGGCACCGATGGGTATGAGTACATACTGACGTCGGATTCAGACTCCGATACCGTAGCAGTGGTTGCCGTGGCGGCGGCTCAGGCTACAGCTGTCTATACTCCTGATGGAGGAGAGAGTGCGAAGATGGTAAGCACAAAGAATTTCGGGCCGAAGGCATCCATGGAGATGAAGGGCACCACACCGATTCCCGGACAGGATGTGGAAGCAGAAGTGTAGAGATCGATACGGAACTGGTCATTTCCCTGCCGGAATAATAAGCGGTTTCGTGCTGACAGGAGGCGTTTTCCAGACGGAAGCGCATCCTTTTTGACTGGTACCTGGGAATTGGATTTTGGTTTACGAAACTCAAATGAAAGGGAGAGCCGATGAGAAAAAAGGAATCGCTGAATCAAGGATGGATGTTTTGGAAAGAGGGCATGGTACAGCAGGTAGATCTGCCGCATACATGGAATGCCCTGGATGGTACAGACGGCGGGGATGATTAATAAAAAAGAACCTGCATATGCTTACAAAAATGAATATTGGACAGGCGGCTTGAAATATATTTTATGGAACATGCAGGGAGTGGTGCAGGGATGGATATACAGAATCTAAAGGGACTGGCTGAAGTGGATATCCAGACAGTTTCTTATTGCTTGGATTTAAAGGATTTAAAGCACATTGTCCCTTGAATTGTTTACGGGAAGATGATATTATAGCTATAACATGCCTGTAGTATAAAATGAGAGGAGAATATGGCATGAAAAAGAGAGTAGCATATTTGTTTGCCAGTTTTGCTTTGGCGTCCGTCCTGGTTGCACCCATGTCGGGGCTGCAGGCTGAAGCCGCTGCAAAAGCTGTAAATGAAGAAACCGAAACCGGATACATTAATGGTGATGGTGTCCGTTTGAGAAAAGAGGGATGGACCGGCGGTACAATTTTGGAGCTTATGTATGACTAGACCTGTGGGCGGTTGTCCTGAACAACCGCCCTTTTTGGGAGGATAACAGGATGAAAAAAAGGTTCATGGAGAAGTTATGGATGGCTCTTGTGGCGCTGTCCCTTTTGTCTGGATGTGCAGTTTCTTCCCCTGAAGAAGAAAGTAGAACAGCGGCCAACTCAGAGAACAGTGGGGAAGACAGCAGACTGGAAACTTCCGTTGAAGAAAAGGAGGAAACGCAGGAAATGCCGGAAGGGAAAACAGCGCCTGCAGCAAAGGCGGATGTTTCTGACCGGGAGGTAACCGTTTCCTATGCAGGGGAGCCTTTTAAAAAGTCCCTGTTCGCCGTAGGCGGTGAGCGGCTCTGGCTTTACGGTGTGAAAGAGGAGGGGGACTTTTTCCTGGGATATATGGGGAAGGAAGAGGATGTGTTCCGGGAAGTGGATGTGAGTCCGGGTGTGGATATGCGCGCTTTTAATATGGCGGTGGACGGACAGGGGCGCTGCCATATTTTATGGATGAGTGTACAGAAGGTAACGAGAGACGGGCATGAATTCGACCAGATTACCTTTGAGAGAAGCTGTATTACAATCGTGGGCGGCGACGGGAAAGAGGAAAAAGAAATAGATGTATCCGGCATTTTTTCAGAGGAACAGCCCCGGCCATACTGTTTTGCAGTGGATGAAGCAGGGAATTACTATTTTGAGAAGGGGACACAGCTGATTCAGATTCTGCCGGACGGCACACAGGGCGGGACCATTCAATGCAGCGGCTGGATAGAAGGAATCGGAACCGGGAAATCGGGAAGCGTATACTGTACCAGCGGACAGGAGGGTGGAACTGTGATCCTGGAAAAACTGGAAGAGGGGGAATTACGACTGTGCAGCGACCAACTGCCCGAAGCGAAGGCTATTCACGCAGGGATCTATGGTGGGACGGATACGGAATTGCTGCTGCTGAATAAAGACAGCGGCGTTTTTGCAGTCCGGGATTCTGACGGCAGTGTGGAAACCAGGATAGCGGGTGCGCAGATGCCCGTGGCAGGGGAAAAAATCGGAGGGTATGGCATCCTGGCGGACGGGAGGGTATGTATCCTGAGCCAGATGGAAGGAGGCACTGTTTTGTACTATATTCCGGCTGGCAGGTAACCAATGGCTGGAAAATTTTCCAATGGAATAACGGGTGGGCATAAGATGAAGAAAATCCTATGTATATTTTTGATATTGGCGGCAGGGCTGTCCTCCTGCGGCAGGAGCGGAACCGGGCAGGGGGAACAGGGGCCGGTTGTTTTGGTGCTGGCGGCATTTGGCCAGGATCCCTATCTTCAGAAACAGGTTGGCCTGTATAATCAGTTACAGGAAGGCTACAGAATTGAAATAGAGCAGTATGTAAGATCGGAAAAGCCGGAGGAGGACGGCGTGCTCCGGCTGCAGAGGGAAATCGTTTCGGGAAACGGGCCGGATCTGATTGATTTCGGGGACGGGTATACCACCAGCGATATCGTAGGGAAATATACAGAGGATTTGTCTGCCTGCCTGGGGGAAGAGGGCAGGACGGCTTGTTACGAAAATATCCTGTCAGCGTTTTCCTATGAGGAGGGGCTGTATGCCATACCACTGGGTTTTATGCTGAAAAGCTTTGTGGGGAGGACGGAGAACCTGGGGAACAGGAGCAGCTGGACCATCGGGGAAATGATGGAATGTTACCGGGGGCAGGGGAAGGGGCGGCTCCTGTATCCGGGAGCTTTCAAGGCAGATGTCTTCGGGACTATCCTTACAGGCAGCATGGAGTATTATATTGACTGGGAAGCCGGGAAATGCACCTTTGACGGGGAAGAATTCCGTAAAGTGCTGGAATTTTGCAACAGCTTTTCCGGCCACCTGGAGATTGGGGAGGATTTTTCCGTGCAGGATGCCTTTTTGGAAGACAAAGCCTTACTGATGCCTGTGAAGGTAGGGACCGTCTATGACATTTGTGAAGAGGAAATGATCTTTAACGGGGAGGAGGTTACCTTTATCGGTTTCCCGGTGGAGAGCGGCAGCGGGACCATGATAGAATCCTGCGGGCCTGTGCTGGCGCTCAGTGGGAACAGTAAAAACAAGGATGCCGCATGGGAATTTATCCGCCAGTGCCTGGACGTGCCGGCCCAACGGGAACTGCCTTCCGGTTTCCCGGTCCGCCGGAGTGTCCTGGAGGAGCAGCTTGCGGATGCCATGGAGACCGAATATGGGACGGATGAAAACGGCGTGAGGCATCCGGTGGCGAAACACCAGGTAATCATAGAGGGGGAGGAGCCGCTGGATATTTACAGCATTACCCGGGAGCAGGCGGATCAGCTGCTTGGCTTAGTGGAGGGCGCCTGTGCCTGCAGCCAGACGGACCAAAGGATCTACCAGATTTTTCTGGACGAGGCTGGGTATTATTTCAGCGGGGCCAAGAGCCTGGAGGAGACAGCAGATGTGATCCAGGCAAGGGTTTCCATGTATGTGGCGGAGGCCATAAAATAGTGCAGCCACCCTGCAAACAGGCCTTCTTCAGCTTTATACCAGCGGCGGGCAGGGCTGCCGCTGTGGGCTTTCCAGGGGGATAAGGCAATACAGCGCATGCAGGAGATATAGTTTTCCCCAGTATTTTGCTTTTCCCGATATGTATGTCCATCTGGGATAAGCGGTCCAGTGCCGGCTCACCTGAAATTCAGCACCCACCGCCCCTCCGTCTGGTAAAAGATAAGCCATGCCCGGATATTTCTGCCGTTGGCTGTCAGGGTGCAGTCATATTCCGTAGACGGTATTCCGGCATATCTCTTTTTCTTCTGGGAATGTACCATGATATCCCGGATGACCTGCATCTCCCCGTCTTCATCTTTCAGCTTTACCATCAGTGGGATTATCTCCCCTTTGGCAGTGCACCAACACTCACATGCCACTTCCTTCTGTATCCCACGGACGATTCCCGCATCCCCATTGATGGAACTTGTCCCTGTTCCAAATGCCATAAGTTTCCCTCCTTCCCATACGCTTTACAGGACAGTCACCCTGTCATAATCCACAGTCCTTTTCTCCCAAGGCAGCCCTGTTGCCTTTGATATACCGCCGCTCATATGGTCTACTGGCTGGTTCAGGAAGACAGTCCGCTTGACGGAGTCTATCCCGAACCTGTCCCGGATGGCATCCACAGTCCTGTCCATAATGGCAAGCTTTTCATAATCAATCTCGTCAAAAAGGCTCATCTGCCTGCCGGGGTCGTCCTTCTTTGCCCTGCTGGTATGCACCCCCAGGTGCCGGATGCGCCTGCTGTCCCAAAGTTCCAGGAACAGGCCCCTGGCGGCGCTGTAGATTTCCAGGGTAAGGTCGGTGGGGGCATCCAGTACCCGCTGGTGGGAAAAATAGGACAGGTCATAATAACGGATGCCCACGGAGACCACCTGTATCTTCACGCTATCTGAACGCAGCCGGTTCCCTACCGTCTCTGAAAGGGCCAGCAGTATCCTGTTTGCAGTTTCCGTGTCCGTCACATCAAACGGCGCCGTGGTGCTGTTCCCATAGCCTTTGTTCGGTAAAGGCTGCGCCAGCACCGGGGAGAGGTCCACGCCGTTGGCGAATCCCCAGATGACCTCCCCCTGCTTCTGCAGGACAGCCTTCAGCCAGGCAGGGTCGGACTGTGCGAGCTCGCCGATGGTCCTGATCCCCATGGAAAAGAGCTTTTTGGCTGTGGCGCGGCCTACGAAGAACATCTCCGACACGGGGAGGGGCCACATCTTCTGCCGGATTTCCCTCAGGTAGAGGGTATGCACCAGATCCGGCTTCCGGAAGTCAGAAGCCATCTTTGCGAGCATCTTGATGTCTGACACACCTATATTGACAGTGAACCCCAGTTCGTCCCGGATCCTGTCCTTGATCTCCCGGGCTGTGCCTTCTGGAGTCCCGAACAGATGGCAGCTTGCGGACATGTCCACGAACGCTTCGTCAATACTGAATTGTTCCACGATGTCTGAATATTCCCTCAGGATATCCATAAAGGCGGCGGAGCATTCCTCGTACAGCCCATAGTTGGGCGGGACAAGCATAAGGTTAGGGCACTGCTTCTTCGCTTCCGCGATGGTCTGCCCGGTCTTCACGCCGCAGTCCTTCGCAGGGATGGACTTCGCCAGTATGATGCCGTGGCGCAGGGTGATGTCCCCGCCCACTGCGGAGGGCACGTCCCTCAGGTCAAGGCTGCCGCCCTTGTGGGCCAGACGGTAGACAGCCTCCCAGGACAGGAAGGCTGAATTCACGTCTATATGAAAGATGATGTTTTCCAAACGTGCGTTCACCTCCTTGGTACTGCCATTATAGCAAACACACGTTCTGATTTCAATAGGGATTTGCTGGAAAATGAAAAAATTTATGGAAAAGTTTATGGAAATGGTATCTGGACAGTGACCCTGGACGGCAATGCGGAACGGATAGTCAGAAAAAACTCATCTGCTCGAAGTCTGCGGCACGGTCCAGGAGGGGCGGTATCTTTCTCAGGAGGGAGTCCGTCCTGCCGCTGTCCAGGATCCAGTCCCTTACCTCTGCCTCTTCCAGCAGCAGGGGCATCCGGTCATGGACGGGCCGCATGGAGCTGTTTGCATCCGTGGTCAGGATGACGAAATGTTCGACATCGCTGTAGTGCCGGCAGCATCCCGCCATGAACAGCGCCTTCCGGCCCTGCTCCTGAAAAGTATATTTTGTCTTGGAGTTGTCCCATTCATAGAAGGCCGTTGCCGGGACTGCAATGCGCCTGTGCCGAATGCCGTTACGGAAGAAAGGCTTCTCGGCGGCGGACTCGCACCGGGCATTGAACACCAGCCCCTTTTTCTGGCCCTGCTGCATGGGGAAGCCCCAACGGAGCCAGACGCAGGCCAATCCGCCGTCTTCTGCCAGAAGGACTGGCGCTTCCTCCGATGGATGGATGTCGGTGCTGCTGATGCGGCTTATGGCGGCGGCAGAAGCCCTGCGGAGCTTTTCGTCTGCCTGCCGTACCAGTCTTTCGATTTCTTTTGCTGTATCATCGTCAATATAATAAACACCACACATATGGGAACCTCCTATAGTTACAGCCAGTTGCAGTGTGAAGGCTGTATTTTGGGTAAAGGCAGAGGGAAGGCAGCAGCCTGAAACATCTGCCAGACACAGCGTATAATGGGAGAGCGCTTTGGGAATGGAGGAGAAACCCGCATACATGTAGAAGTGTCCGCTCCCGGTATGCAGGCCTGTGGGAAAATCTTTTTCAGGACAGATGCGATGTTCCCCGTGCCGCGTCCGATATCAAGTATCTTTCCGGGATGGCTCAGGGGAATCCTTCTTGTCGGATCAGCTGCAGGCTGTGCACCCTGGTTCTTAAACTTCAGATACCGTTCAGGACTCCATTGTAGCATGACGAAATCTTTCCTTTCTGCTCATTTTGAAATCAGGGCCTGTGTGGGGCTCAACCTGAAAGGATGCCGGGCATCCCTGAAGGGGGACACTGCGGGCCGATGGCATCTGGATGGAAAATTTCAACAGCAGGGTTATCTGTGATGACTGGACAGCTATCTATTATGATATAAGAACGAGCGGGCAGTTACTGTACGTTATGTGTCCTCCTGTATTCGGACGGACTGCTTCCAATCCACTTACGAAATGCCTCCGCATAATAGCTGCTTCCGCCGAAGCCGACGGCAGGGGCAATCTCGGTTATGGTCATGTCGGTATTTTTCAGAAGCGCAGTGCTCCTGTCAAGTCTGTACTGTGTCAGGTAAGCATTTGGCGTCAGGCCTATATATTCCGCAAACAGCCTGCAGCATTTGCTCTGACCCACTGCGCCTGAAGCGGCAATATCAGCAAGCAGGATACTTGCGGCATAATTCTGCTGGATGAAGCCTATCATGTTCCTGAGAATGGAGAGGCTGGCGTTCTGCGCTGCGGGGCGGGTTTCGGGAGCGATGTTTTCATAAAGGATAATCCATATGTTCAGGAAAAGGCTCTGTATTTTGAGCGGGGCAGCCGTCTCGTCTTTCACCTCATACATGCGCCATATATCCTCGAGGATTTTCTTGTGCCATACCGTATCCTTGTGCAGCTGGACATAAGCGGCATTCCGGTTATGCAGCACCGGCAGGACGAAATCCCGCTCATAGGCAGGGGTGGCGCACAACATGAGCGGGTGCAAAAGGATGCAGATAAAATCGCATTCCTTCTTCCCTGCTGAGAAACCGAAATGAAGCTGCCTGGCATTTACAAGGATGCCCTCATTCTCTCCCAGCGCGATGATGCTGCCATTTACATTGTATTGCATCTCACCGGACAGAACAGTGATCAGTTCCACATCATCATGCCAGTGCACAGGCGCGGCACGGTTCGGATAAGAGGAGATCAGCCCCCGCTTTATAAATATAGGATAATCGGTATGGTCATACCGTATTTTCTCAGAACGGTCATCTTTTACTTCCATTTCTACCATTTCGAAAGCTCCCGCAGGATTGTTATTAAATCGGGCAGAAAAACGATAGAGGAATGCCCGATTTGCTGATATCATTGTATCCGCTGAAAGAAAGCCTGTCAAGAGACGGCAGGGCTATGATGAAAGAAGGAATAGAGCCCGGCAGGTGCCGGCTGAAGTAATGGAGGAGTTTTGATATGAAAAGCCAGGGGAACCCGGCAATCGAATTCCACAGCAGGAGCAACCTTAAGGCTGTGGCGGGGAAGCGTGCCCTGCGGAAAAAACTGGGGAAGTTCTTAAGCTGCCACTTCGCATGGAAAGGCAGCAGGAAGATTACGGTAACGGACGATTTTGTGCCATATAGCTTTTTCTTCCGGGAGGAGCGGAGCAATGGGGCCGGAATATGCGGGGGGATCATCCTGCATGGGCAGGAGAACCTGAAAAAGGCACGTTATGAGATACATACGTGAGAAAGGGAACATTACGCAGGGCTGGCGCATATTTTTGCCAGTCCTGCGTTCTTTTATGAAAGTATCGGCCTCCTGGGACGGTTGGTGAAGAGGATTCTGAGGTTTAAGAAAAGCCCATGGAGTCCGGAAATATTTATAACAGGGTTACAGTTTCCGGTAAAGCTCATTTATGGCTTCGATGTACACTACAAAAGAAGGATGGTCATTATCCTGGCGGCTTAGATACATGTTCTTCTTCTGCCGGTAGATATCCGCAAGCTTATCAAGGCGGCCTGCAGCTTTTATGGCGTTAAGCCTGGGCTGTAAGTCCCCGGATTTGCGTATCAGGTTCCAGATATATCTTTTCGTGTTCCTGTCGCGCACCAGCCTGCTGTAACCGTTCTTCCCGGCAAGGACCAGCGCCACATCGACTTTGAATATGACCATTGACTTATCAGGCGAATGGAGGAGACAGGTAATGGCGGACGTGGAATCCTTTCCATGGGAGAATTCGCCAGGGACCAGTGTGTCCAGTTCCTCTCTGACGAGGGTTTTTAAAGTTTGGGGTGACACTGCATATTCGGGCGGGATGGAGGACAGGACAAGGTTATAGTCCAGGTCGAACCCGCCTCTTCCGTTTCTCGTGACCATGTTGCTGGCGCCGCTTCCCACCAGAACGATGCGTGACTCGATTCCATGCTCCCTTTTCAGCTTCTCACGCAGCCTGTCAAGGATGCTCTGGAAAAGAGATTTGTAGCGGCTAATCTGTTCTTCTGTGACGTAATTATACATGACATTTTTCCTTTCCTGTCCCAGGCCTCCATCTAACGTGTACCGTTAAATCATTTCAGAATATAGGAAAAAGGCATCTGTGTCAAGCAGAAAATTTGTTCTTATAGAATGACCAGCAATTTGACCAGCAATTTCAGTCAATATCCTCCGACACCATATCCGTGCGGAATCCTTTGAAGACCGCCTGGCGCAGTGAGTTTTTTGTGTTTGGCATGTACTCCACGGTGCATACCCTGTCTGGATGGACCCAGACAGCAGATTCATTGTCGGCGCCTGCGGGAAAAGCTGTGAACGGCATGATGCCGCTTTCCCTTAGCTGGCTGACGGCTTCTCTCGTTACGCCCAGTGTCACATGGCCTTTATAGAAACAGGCGCCGTCATGGTATTTCCCCAGTATGATGCTGAATGTCCGGCTACTTTTCTGGATATATCCGCATACGACAAATTCTTCGTCAGCCATCCGCCTGAATTTGATCCAGTCCTTTGTGCGTCTGCCGGGATAATATAGGCTGGAGGCCCGTTTTGCAACGACTCCCTCCAGCTCCTTTTCAACGGCGGCACGGAAAAGGCCGATGCCGTCCGTGGGGATATAGCGGGAGACTGCTATCCGGCTGTCCTCTCTGACAGCTGACTGCAGGGCCTGTTTGCGCTCCAGGAGTGGCTGCTCCATGATGCTCCGGCTGCCATCACAGAGGCAGTCATAGGCGACAAAGGAAGCAGGATGCCTTGAGGCTGCCATTTCAATCTTGAAGCGGTCTGTCAGCAGGGTGCGCCGCTGGAGCTCAAAAAAGTCAGGGACACCCCCGCGCAGCACCACCAGCTCACCGTCCAGGACCGCCCTCCCTGAGACATTGCGGTGGAGTCCCTTCAGCTCGGGGAACCTGGGGAGAAGCTCCATGTTCCTCTTGTTCCGCAGGCAGGTGCCGTTCTGGTCAAAGTAGCCGATGCACTTGCTACAATGTGGGAGATGAATTCATCTTCGAGAGGGACGGGGAAAACGATCATTTCTGGCATGGCGGCCTGAATACCCTTGTGAAGACAGATGCGGATCCTGATACTGTGGCAGGCGGGCCCAGGATGCCCCATTGTTCGGAGGCATGGGACGCTATTGCGCGGTACATTTATGCGGGGCTGCAGGGCGGCTCGATTATGAAGGGCTGGATGAAAAAAGAGAATGAGATGATAGCCTGCTGTTCGGATGGGACAAGGCCGGTCATCTTTAAGATTGAAAGAATGGATGTGGAGGACTGATGCCTGCATATGAGACACAAACTCCGATGTCTGGTATCATACCGGGCATCGGAGATATCTTGTCATTTTGTAAGAAATCTCCCAAAATGAATATGTTTTTCCAGCCTGGGTTTTATAAGTATGGTTTCGGAGTATTATAGGAATAGCTCATTCCCTTTCCGGTCGCTGCAGGCCTTTTTCAGCTTCATGCCAGCGGCGGCAAGGAGGGCAGGGTTGACGCTGCGGGCTTTCCGAGGGCATAGGGCAATGCAGCGCATGCAGGAGATGCACTTTTCTGCATCCGTTTCCGATGGCTCCTGGATTGGGATGGCGCCCACGGGGCATTTCTGCGCACAGAGGCCGCAGTGGACACAGGCCTTCCCGGCATGGGGCTTCATGGGCACGCCGCCGTATTCCCGGTAGGGGCGGTTCCCGGGTAGGGTGAGGGGTGCCTGGCCCGATGGGGAATCTATTTTAGCACGGACGGATGCGGCAAAAGCAGCAAGCTCTTTCCCATCTTCCATATCCGGACGCCCGGAAGCATACTGGCGCATGATGGAATGCTCGGCCACGGCAGCCACCGCCGCCACACAGAGGAACCCTGCAGCTTCCAGGGTATCCTGGAGCTCTGCGAAAGTGTCATCATAGGCCCGGTTCCCATAGACCACAATCAGGACTGCCCTGGCACCGTTGCCTTTCATCCGGTCCAGTCTTGCAACCGCCACCGCCGGAACCCTTCCGCCATAGGAGGGGACTGCCACGATGCAGATGTCCTCTTCATGGAAGGAAAAGGTGGAGAAATCGTTGTTTCGGTCGGTCAGGTTGATGGGGCTGCTTTGTGCGTTCTGTCCGCAGAAAGCCTTTGTGAACAGATCTGAAACTTTCTTTGTGCCCCTGGTAGGGCTGAATACGATATCATAAATGGTCATTTTCAGTGCTCCTTTCGGTTCCCCCTCAATCTGCCTTGGGGGAGTTTTTTCTATAAAGATTCATAGTCATTCCCTGAACTGTAAAAGGCGATAAGGCTCCACACCCAGGGTCCGGGCGATGTTGAAGAGTATCTCCAGGGAGAAGGGGCGGATGATATTAGGCGCTTCGATGGCGCTGAGATGGGAGCGGCTTAAGTTCGCCTTCTCCGCAAGCATGTCCTGTGTCATGCCCGCCCTTTTGCGGTAAAAGGCTATGTTCAGTCCCAGTTCGATATAGTAGTCTTTGTTTTCAAAGCTGATATGGCTATCCGGCATGGCACAGCACCTCCTATCATTTTAGTGTAGTCTCGGAAACTCTCAAGCCAGTATTTATCAGCTTTTTCCAGCCTCCTAAACCATACTTTCACCTCTGTTTTTTTGTAACATTTAGCCTTTTTCTTTCCAACCATAAAAATTTTTGACTTTTTTTAAAAAAGCTATTGACAAACTGCCAAAAATGTGCGGCCGATTTCGCTGTAGTGCAAGCGAAATCGGCCCCTTTATTTTGAAAGCAATTCGCGCTTCACAAATCACAATAAAGGAGGACACATTTATGTTCAAACCCGAATTATGGCAGAGCCACGACGAGTATAGAACCCTTGTCAGGACTTATGGCAAACGCCTTTCCCGCAACCCAAAGTACGGCTTCAAATCCTATGAAAAGGAATGCCGCAAGCTCCTGGGCCTTAACCTTGATGCCATTGCAGATTTCGTCCCCGGCTTTTATTCCGCTGCCGGGCGTCCCGCAAAGAACCAGGCCCAGATCCTCCGTTCCCTTATCCTTTTTGTCCTGCTCTTTAACCGGACTTCCGCGAAAACCAGCCTCACTGTATGGGTCAGGGAAACCCTTCCCTCTTCTATCTCCCTTACAGTTCTGGCCGGCTGTACTTCCCCGGACCAGCTGCCGCCCCTTGGCTCTTACTACGATTTCATGAACCGTTTCTGGCTGGCTAGTATAATACCTAAGGAAAGCATCT
>DKVC01000048.1:17123-20759 GCA_002490995.1 Lachnospiraceae bacterium UBA7188 | reverse complement strand
CCTGAATTATTCATGCGGATTCACTAATTAAGGCATCAACCGCATATTTACTGCATTTTGAACTACTTTGCATTTTCACCTGAAAAGTGAAACATTTTTATACAAAAAGAGCTTCAGATTTGCTATAATAATGTTATCCCATACATCATGTATAAAGCAAAGGAGAAGCCCTATGCATAGTTTAAAGGAAATCCAGATGAAATGCAATAAAAAATTTACCATAAATTTCGATGGCGGGGAACTTTCTTCCGATGGCGGACTTCTTATGATAAAAGAATTCCTCCATACACTCGGCATCGAAAAGCTTTTGAAAGACAGCTTTAAAACCAATGACACTGCCCTGTCCCGCATCCATAAGGATGATGAGAACCTGCTCCAGATGCTGTATCAGATCTTCGGCACCTACTATGAGGACAACTGCGCCGACGAACTGCGCCATGACCCTGTGCTTTCAGCTGTCCTGGGGAAAGAAGCCCTTGCATCGCAGCCCACGCTGTCCCGGTTCTTTAACCGTATGGATGACGACACGCTCCGGCAGTTTGATGAGATCATGCGCCAGCTGCGCAGACGGGTTTATTCCATCCAGATGCCCCAATTTATGCTTTTTGATATTGATACCACACTGCTCCCTACATATGGGAGGCAGGAAGGGGAAGGGTTCAATTACCATTACCAGGCACATGGCTACCATCCCCTCCTGTGTTATGACGGACTGACAGGCGACCTGCTCCGTGCCTGGCTGCGTGACGGCACAGACTACTGCTCCAAAGATTCGGCAGCCTTTATGGCACCCCTCATTGCCGAGTACCGTGAGAACTACCCGGATATCCCGCTTTATGCCAGGGGTGACAGCGGTTTTGCCACGCCGGAGCTGTATGACCTGTTCGAGGACAATGATGTAAAATATGCTATCCGCCTGAAAATCAACAGCACGCTCCTGAAGCTGGCACAGGATGAGGATGAGGCGCTGACGGAGGCAACCCGTTTCAATATGATAGACTATGCCGTCACCTATGGGGAATTTTATTACCAGGCCTCCTCATGGCGCGCCCCCCGCAGGGTGGTGTTTAAAATCGAGAAGCCTTACAACCAGATGACCCATATGTATACATTCATCGTCACCAATATGGAAGAACTGGGGCACTGGCAGGTCATTGATTACTACTGCAACCGTGGCCGGATGGAGAACTTCATTGGCGAAAGCAAACAGGGCTTTGACTTTGCGGCGGTGAGCTCCAGGAGCAAAACCGTAAACGCCAACCGGCTGCAGCTCCATGCCCTGGCATATAGCATTTTTAACTGGTTCCGGAGGCTTGCACTGCCAAAACGTATGGCAAAAAACCTTGTGGATACGGTGCGCCTGAAGCTGCTAAAAGTTGCGGTAAGGGTGGTGCATACTGGCAGGTATGTAAAGTTCAAGCTGTGCAGCAGCTTTCCTTATAAGGAAGAAGTCTTTGAAACCTTCCGTAATATATGGGATCTGGCAGTACAGCTGGAATAAAAATATGCGCACCTTGACACCTGAAAAGCCCTAAAAACGTTACCTTAGGTGGAGTCTGCCCATTTTTAGGGTTTTTGTTGGTGTGTTTCAGGTCAACCTTAGCCAGGACAGAAACAAAACAATTTAGGTACGGGGTTGTGGTGCCATGAATAATTCAGGATTAATTTTGTCTATTCTGTTTAGCCTATAAGTTCGTGCCTCCTATACACCCTTCTCTTGATTGTACTCAGCACATAACAAATAATTAAACATTTCCTCCGGACCGGTCACAACTTTGTATGGAATGACCTCATGTATAATTTTTTGATTCCATATTATTTTAAACGCAATACTCCGCTTTGCACTACAAGACATTTGAAGGGTCTCATAGTTATCTTTGAAAATTATCTGTTCCCTTTTACTGAACGGCTTTTCACAGTAACTGATGAACATTCTGCAAAAATACTGTGGTATATAATCTGAGCCGCCAAGATCCAGAAGTATCTATTGGATCAAAGCCTCTGTATCCTTTGTTGGCTTCAAAAATAACTTCGCAGGATTTTTTCCTTTTCTTGAAGGAACTGACGGGAGAACAACACTTTTAAGGATATTATCGGCAATATGTTCCTTATCTCTGATGCTCACCTTGTCAGTATCTATAGCTGATAATATCGCATCGTAGGCAGCCTTTGCCTCTGTCACATAGTCGCTATAATAACCGGTAATAAGCATCCCTAAAAATTTATTCTTATTGATGGTTCTTCCGTCTTTTTTATACACCTCGAACATCTCAGCATCATTGTCAAGCATTGCCCCGATATCTTCCGGCACATATATATTTATTTTTTCCAATAGTTTTACTCCCATAGCCCCTTTTAGGGGTCATGTAATAATAACTTTGTTCCATAGTACCACATATTTTCTGGCAAATAAAGGAGCTGTAAATTTTTTATTCCTGCTTCTATCTATCCGAGATTAATCGTACTAAAATAAGATCATGAAAATTACAAACTATCTCAAATCGTAAGGAGGGCTCCACCATGGAAAACAAACTCATCCAAGTAGCGGACAGCATCCCTACACTCATCAAAAACACACACCTCAATGTCACCATAGAAGGCTGGCCTGCAGCCGTCACTGCCATCGCCCTCTTTGGGTCAAGTGTAATCATTTACGCCTTGAAGGTCACACACCCAGACAAGGCTTATGCCGAGGAGGATAGTTATAATGCAGTCAAGGCCGCTTAACAAAAAACTGGCCGACTACTGTTCAATAAGCAATCGTCGGTCTTTCCTGCTCATCCCTCTATAAGCTCTACCACCTCATCCGGGAATTTCCACAGAATCTCGCCGTGTGCAATCTAACACGGAGAGGAGGCGAAAGAAGGTGTACAGATTGCAAAATTGGGCAACTGTCCAAAGGGTCTATAAGCAGACTAGGTCAAAGCATGAAACCGCCAGTATCCTGGACATCTCACGCAACACAGTCAAAAAAATATTAGAACTGGATGGTGAGCCGAAATACAGCCAGACGATATACAGTTCTTGTATAAATTATCCATTTCCCTTTTTACCTGATTTTTCTACAAAAACTCAGCCTTCCTCTCCCTCCACAATTCACTGCATCTGCTCCGATACTCCTTTTTCAACTGCATCTTTCTGTGTCCCATGCTGCATCTCATCTCGCGCCTCATACTCCTCCACCGCCGGATCCACAATTCCCTCTGTCCGCCGCCACTCCTTCGTCCCCTCCACTTTTACCGCCGCCTGGGTATGCTTCGCCAAAAACCGCGTCAGCGGGTACACATCAATCCAGATTTCATTATTTCCTTCCTTCTGGGACTCATCAAAAATCAACTGCAGCCCCCAGTGCAGATGCACAATCTTGATATTATTCACATTCTCCGTAGTGCTGTACCCGGTGTGGCCCATATACCCAATCACATCCCCCGCCGTGACCACGCTGCCCTCCTGCAGGCCCTCCGCATAAGGGTAGTTCTGCCGCAGATGAGCATAGTAATAATACCGCTTCCCGTCAAAGCTGCTGATGCCGATGCGCCAGCCACCATACTGGTTCCACCCCAGAGCGGTCACCACCCCGGACTCCACCGCCATGATCGGCGTGCCCACAAGCCCCATCATGTCATGCCCCAGATG
>DKVC01000048.1:16200-16836 GCA_002490995.1 Lachnospiraceae bacterium UBA7188 | reverse complement strand
CCCATCATGTCATGCCCCAGATGCTTCCTCTGATACCCATAACTCCTCCCCACCCCAAAATCATCATAATGCGTATAATCAAACCCTCTCGCCAACGGGAAATACCCCTTCAGCCCATATCGTTTTTCATAATTCCCATCTACTGCATTTGCTGCACTCCCGTTCTGTTCTCCTCCCGGTATCATGCTGTTTTCGGTACTTTCAGGCATTTCCTTCCTCTCATCCTGCCCCTCACCCTCTGCGGGACCTGAGCCACCCGTTCCCTGCTCCCCTGTCAGAGTATTATTTCCCGCTGTTTCTGCTGCACTGCCATCGCCGTTTCCGCTGCTTCCAGGCCTCTCCTCCCAGTATTCCCCTACCAGTCCGCCGATAGCAGCACCATAAGCTTCCTTATAATAGGAATAATATTTCAAATCCTCCGTCAGTTCCTCCATTGTGCTCTCGCCCTCCGAAAGCTTCTCAGCTGCCTTTTCCATCGTTTTCAGCGCGTCCCTGCCGAATTCCCCTCCTGTCCGCGCTGCGGTATAGGCAAGAAGCTCTACCCAGTCAATCTCATGTCCCGATCCATGTGTCTTTACATCCCAGTCATAAGCCTGACAGAGCGCCTCATACGACACTGTAAAATCCACCCATTTT
>DKVC01000048.1:15562-15942 GCA_002490995.1 Lachnospiraceae bacterium UBA7188 | reverse complement strand
AATCCACCCATTTTATGTAATCATTCTCGATAGCCAGCACCCGGTTATTAATTGTTTTCTCTGCCGCATCTCTCTCCTGTCTCCCCAGTGTCAGCACCGCCAACACAAGAACCATAACACACTCCGTCATGATTCCTTTCTTCAGCCAACCCATATTCCCTGCATTCTGCTTTTTGTCCATTTCAGCTCCGATTATTTCATTATTGCAAGTATATGTCTGATTCCAAAAGCTGATTCCTGTCCATAACGGAAAAACCGGGGTGTCAGGCGGCTTTCTGCCTCACATCCCGGTTCCCATGTATCACTTATTCCACTCTGCAAATACTGCGCACCGCTTAAATTTGCAGTGTACCCCTACTAAGTCACTGCCTTAAGCAGTG
>DKVC01000048.1:14973-15223 GCA_002490995.1 Lachnospiraceae bacterium UBA7188 | reverse complement strand
AGCCAGGTACTTTCCCGGAGGCACACTGTAAATCCTGACAGTCTGCAGTATAACTGCAAAAATCCTGTGCCCTGCCTGCGGAAAACGCATAGTCCGAAAACGTTCTCCTGCTTATTCGGCAGGACCGCTGTATGTCCGTCTGTTTCAAGAGCGGATCTTCGCAGCTGCTGCCACTTACACTTCCGGCTCGATCAGCCCATAAGTGTCGCCCTTCCGCTTGTACACTACATTCACCTGATCCGTCTCCGCA
>DKVC01000048.1:452-14681 GCA_002490995.1 Lachnospiraceae bacterium UBA7188 | reverse complement strand
ACATTCACCTGATCCGTCTCCGCATTGATGAAAACATAGAAATTATGTCCCAGAAGCTCCATCTGAATGCAGGCGTCTTCAGGATACATGGGCTTGATATCAAACTTCTTGGTGCGGACGATCTTGACTTCTTCATCGTCCATATAGTCATTCTCCACATACATCCTGCTGAAATCCCCTGCGGCCTGCTTCTTGTCCACTATCTTGGTCTTATATTTCTTCAGCTGGCGCTCAATGATCTCTTCCACCAGATCAATGGAGACATACATATCATTGCTGACCTGCTCAGAACGAATGATATTCCCCTTCACCGGAATGGTCACCTCTATCTTCTGGCGTTCTTTCTCCACGCTCAGGGTTACATGCACTTCCGTGTCAGGGTTAAAATATTTCTCCAGCTTGCCGATTTTATCCTCTACAGCTGATCTCAATCCGGGCGTTACCTCTAAATTTCTGCCGACAATAATAAATTTCATACAATTCATCCCTTTCCGCTCTTTATTCCTATAAACAGCAATTTTCAGGAACCACAGACTGCCTCATATCAGTTGTTTTCCGACAGTTCCTGAAATGGTTCCTCCAACTGCTGTCTCAAGGTTTCATATCCGCGCTTTATTACAGATATTTATTGTATAGACATTATAGCATGACAGGGCAGGGTTTTGCAACAACTTAACAGATTATTTCAATCTTTTTCTCAGTATATTTGTCAACAATAATTTGCAATTTTCACATGATACAGAATCATTTTGTCTGATTTATACAAAACATATGTTTTGTCCTTATCCACCGTTGTCACCTCAATTTGGACCTTTTTTCCTGTGGAAAATGTGGATAACCTGGTGTATAAATGAAATTTCCAGCTTTTTCGGGCTTTTTATATGTGGATATCCCGGTTCTTTTTTCATTTAAAAATATATTTTATTCCATATATCCGGAAAATTCAGGACATTTTGCACAAGTAATATCTTTCGGGTGTCCCCTCTCACTTACCTTTTCAGAAGAACGGGTCTTTTTGATATTCTGCCTTACTTGCCTGTATCCGGGTAAACCCAGTATAAGCAAATGCGGCATACCATTTTATACATCAAACAAGCCGCACCCTCTGAAGGGTACGGCTGTCTCTTTCAAGCTTTTTAACGTTCCTTTGGAAAATTTCCTTAGAAAATTCTCCTGATTGCCAGTATATTTCTGTAATTTGCATTGGATACGGTAATGCCGGTCCTCTCGTTGGAAGCATGTACGATCTGCCCGTTTCCAATATAGATTCCCACATGGCCTGAATAGCATATAATGTCACCCGGCTGTGCATTGTCCAGTCCGTCCACTCCATATCCCTGAGAACGATCCGATGCAGATGAATGCGGCAGGCTCACGCCAAAATTCGAGTAAACACTCATTACGAAGCCGGAGCAGTCGGTACCGTTTGTCAGGCTGCTGCCTCCATATACATACGGATTTCCCACAAACTGCAATCCATATTCTGCAACCGCAATACCCATCTCGCTGCCGCCGCTGACACTGTAGGATCCGGAATTCTGGGCAGGCGCACTGCTCTGAGTGTTCTGCTGGCTCTGTGCCGCTTTCTGAGCCGCTGCGGCACGTGCCTTCTGACGCTCCTCTTCTTCCTTCGCCAGACGCCTTTCTTCCTCTTCCTTTGACTCCGCCTGAACAAACTCGCTGTGGAGAGATACATAATCGGTGGATACCCAGCCGATGCCTTCCTCTACATCCACCTTTGCCCAGCCTTCTGTCTCCTCCAGGACAATCAGGTCATCCGCCTCCGGCACCATTCCCAGAATGGAACATTCCGTACTGGGTTCCGTACGTACGAACAATGTCTGGGTGGTAACCGTCGCAATACGCTTTCCGACTCTCTTTGCCAGCTCTACGGCGTCTTCACCGGTAACACAGAATTCCCCTTTCACGTAACCGGTAACCGATCCTGAATTAATCTGATACCATCCGTTCTCTTCAGAAATAAAAGTACCTACCGAATTATTATAAAGCTTTCCTAAAATCTCACCTTCTTCGCTGGGTAAGCTTCGCACATTTACGTAATTCGTTACCTGGGCAATCACCAGATTACGGAATAAATCCTCCTCCGTGGGTTCCTCTGCCGTCTCCTCTTCCACCTGAAACCATTCGATAATGGACTCTATCGGCATTGTGGGAACATCATTTGTAACTTCCTCAAGCTTATTTGCATTGGCCAGTGCCAGGCTGACACCGCCGCCAGGCAAAACGGATGAAGCGGATTCGGAGGCCTGTGCACTGATTCCATAAGCGGAAAAAAACAAAGTTGCTGACAGTGCATAAGCCGTTATTCTTATCGTATTACGTGCCATTTTTATCTCCTCTCCTGTGTACGAAGGTTATGTATTTATGATTTTTTTATTCGAAAATATTACGTTTCAATTTGAACTTATTACAGAGTTGTTAAATCTGTTAATAAATATAGCACTATTTCTTAATTTTGTCAACCCTTGTAAAAAATTTGACGAATGTCCTGAAATGCCCGTTTTATGCGGTTTTTCATACAATACGCAAAAAACAGGTTCTGAAAAAACAATATTTATCTTTCGAAAATCTTTCGTTTTCTTTTATAATTCTACAGCACTTTACAACTTTTAAAGGTACTCTGCTTCTCGGATTTTTCATCTGCCTGTCTCTTCAGTTCAGGAGCTATTCCTTCCGATACTGTCATTTATAGAAACAGGCAGAAAACATGGAGCCTTTCAGTTCCAAACAGCTACGGCGCAGGCGTAAACGCTATGGGAACCTTCCAAAAGGAAAATCTCAGCGGCAAATATCATAGATAAACTCCGCATTCTTATCCATTGCGTTCCACGCCGTCTTCATGGGCGACATCTGGAAGACATGCCACATGCCCGGCCAGACATCCAGCTTCACGGAGACATTGGCGTCTATAAATGCCTGATGGAGCCGCAGGGAATCACTGAGCAGGATTTCGTTCTCCCCCACCTGGATATAAGTGGGCGGAAATCCTTCAAAATTCCCGAACAGCGGTGAAATAAGGGCATCCTCCAGATTCTGTCCCTCCGCATAGGCTTTCACCATCCTGTCGATATAAGGACGGTTGAGCACAGGATCCAGTTCCGCTTTTGTCTCGAAGGACTTGCCGGAAGACGTCAGATCGGTCCAGGGAGACATCAGGACAAGCCCTCTGGGCAGCAGCCGCTTCTCCTCCTTTAGCCTCAGCACCAGCGCAAGAGCCAGGTTGCCCCCTGCGGAATCTCCCGTCAGCACCACATCCCTTGCGCCATACCCCAGCAGCATCAGATAATTCCAGGCTTTCATGGCATCTTCCGCAGCCGCCGGATAAGGATGCTCCGGAGCCAGCCGGTAGTCAAAGCAGAATACATCCATAGAGGTGGATTCCGCCAGCTTGGAGGTCAGTGTCCTGGCGTAAAGGCTGCTTCCGGTGGAATAACCGCCTCCGTGGCAGTGCAGGATAATATACTTTTTCATATGGGCGCGGTTGACACTGACCCATTCCCCGTACAT
Organism: Lachnospiraceae bacterium UBA7188; assembly: GCA_002490995.1. Lineage (GTDB taxonomy): Bacteria > Bacillota > Clostridia > Lachnospirales > Lachnospiraceae > Acetatifactor. The sequence goes on along the minus strand of DKVC01000048.1, from coordinate 11,153 downwards.
GCCGTCCACATCCACTTCCCGGTAACTCAGGACTTTCGTATTGCTTAAAATCGTCCCTATATGATCCTGGGACTGGCGGTGCTTCTCAATATCCGGGTTTTCTACCAAGCCATGGACACGGCGGATCAAGTTCATCAGGTTCTGACTCTTCTTATCCGCCACTTCGGTCTCTATCTTCTCTATTTCCACCATCTCGGGACTGATTGCATCTGCCTGTATCGCATTTAAATTACAGTTTTCAACCTTTGGGACTGCAGGCTTTTCCGCTTTTGGGGCTGCAGCCTTTTCTGCTTTATTTTTCGTTGTCCCAGCCTTTTTGATCACAAGTCTTCCGTTTTTTCCGATTTTAATTTTTTTTACGGCACTTTGAACTCCCTTTTTGTTTTTTCCATATATTCCTGTGTTTTCACTTTGGGCTTCCGGATTGTTGCTTCCGGATTTTTCCGTTCCACCTTTTTCATCCCTTCGAATTTCCGGTTTTCCGATTTCTAATTTACTCATCTCTGGCCTGCTCCCTGTTCTCATCTCTGTGTCCCTTTGATAATTCAAAAATGCAGCCGCCTGCGCACCTCGTTCCGCAATCTCCTTCTGGAAAGCATGGTGATCAGGGCTATATCCAGTATGACGCAAACCGTCAAGACCACCGCCGACCAGCTCAGCGCTATCTCCCCCGTCAGATACCAGTCTATCAGCATCTCCAGCCCCAGACAGAGCAGCCCCACACTGGTAAACAGATACAGCGACACTGTCAGGAAAGACCTGGGCAGCTTGCAGACACACACGGTAAACGCCTCCGCGATGAAAGTCACCAGCGCGGTAATCGGCAATCCCAGGCCGTAAAACCATTCCCTGCTGCCAACCTGAAAGGTCAGTATATAGAGGTACAGCATTACAACTATGCCGTCATACAGCAGCGACACATAGATTGGCTGTTTCGAATATATCATCACAGGAATCAGTATCACCCACAGAACCGCACAGGCTCCGATAACCGACAGTGACCAGAGCGTCCCCCGAAACACCAGCGCATTCAGAATGCCGCAGGTAGCCGCTGTGGCCAGTACCACCATAGACATCAGAAGCCCGAAATCTTTCCTGTTTGCGGTTTCCACCTGACTCTTCTCCCTGGGAAAGGGAGGCATGGCAGCCTTTCCCGGAACCTGTCTTTCCAATTCCCTTGGATTCCACACCGGCGTATTGCACAGCGGACATTCCCGCGCCGATGCATCCAGTTCTACTCCGCAATTCACACAATATGACATACTAACCTCCTGATTTATACTCACGTTCAATAACATTCGCCAACGTAAATGTTTAACAAGTGAGCGCTTCTGCAAAACTACTCATCTCCCGCTAGTCGCGGTTGCTTTCGATTTTCACATGGATTCCGTCCTTTACCAGCCTGCGGAAAAAGTATCGCTCCACGTCCGCCTCTATGATGCTGCTGGCAAAGTTGATTGTCAGCACGTCTTCGAAACTGATAATAGCGCAGTTGGTTCTGCGGGAGAAGGGCTGTCCCATATAAATATCAAACCGTTCGATATAGGTCTTCATCCCCTCCGGAACCTTCAGCGCCCCCATGTTGGTCAGTCCCGCCGAGGAATTCCTGTCCTGTACCTTCGTATAAAACAACCTCACCACAAAATCCTTGATAAACAGCGGAACCACGCGGATAAAGGGATTCCGCTGCGTAGCTGCGTTAGTGGTAATATCGCCCCGCAGCAGCTTCTCATTGATATAATACCTCATATAGTTGTGCACCTGCTGCACAATTTCCTCAAATGTATAATCTCCCAGCCTGGGATCAATCCCCGGGAAAATCATGGTAATAAAATTCCGCAGCGTAATGGAGGGGAAAAACCGTCTTAAATTTACCGGCATGGCAATTTTTACCGGACGCTGGCGGGTACGGTGCTCTTCTTCCTGTTTGAGCATCAAGGCATACAGCAGTACCGCGTTCAGGTACTCCGTGATGGTGGCACCGTAACGCTTCGCTGCCGCCATGACCTCCGATACGGACATGATGCCGTCAATAATATTCAGCGTATAAAAAGCCTCCGCCGTTCCCCGAACGCGGTATGCCTTCTCTCCCGGCCTGGGCGGGCATACCCTGGCATTAGCGTAACGCATATAAGCATCTTCCAGTTCCTCCTCGTCCGGCGCTTCATTGATATCCAGTACAAATCCGCCGTTTTCTATCCCGTCATGTCCCAGCAGCCTCAGGTAAGTAGCCGTCAACGTCATCAGCACACACATGCCCCCGGTACCGTCCCCCAGGCTGTGATGGGCCTCCAGGGCAATCCTGTTGCGGAAATAGTACACTCGCACCAGATAACGGTTGTTCGCCTTGAAATACATGGGCTGGCAGGGATTCTTCACGTCTTCCTGCACAAAAGGCCCGGGGCGGTCATTGGGCTCCAGATACCGCCAGAACAGCCCCCTCCGGATGGCAGCCTTATAGGTAGGAAACCGGGGAAGCGTCATGTCCAGTGCCTGCTGGAGCACATCCGGCCGGATCTCTTCCTTCAGCAGCACCGAAAGCCTGTACACGGAAGAGAAATCCCTCCTCTGCAGCGTGGGATACACAATGGCAGACAAATCCAGCTGATACCAGTCCCTGCGCTGTGCCTTTCTCCTTTTATATTTATTTTCCTTATTCTGCTTATTCCCTGTATTCTCCATATTGAAAGCTCTCCGGCAGTTTATACTGCATGTCGAAAAGTAAAACATTACCCGGAACGGAATCGATGAAATCTATTTTAGCCTTCTACTGCACAAAACGGCGCGAAACCTGAACCGCTCTGGTTCGATTTCGCGCCTTCTGATGCGGAAGATGGGACTTGAACCCACACGGCATTGCTGCCACAAGATCCTTAGTCTTGCTCGTCTGCCAGTTCCGACACTTCCGCCTGTGCTTTGCACATTTGTTATAGTACCACTTTATGGCACAAAAGTCAATTCCTTTTTTCACTTTTTACGCATTTTTTTCGGACGGTTCGGACACCTTTTTTCGGACAGCCCATCCGGTGCCGGACAGGCTGTCCCTGCTCTCAAAGAGTCTATTCCGCCAGATACATCTTCAGACCGTCTTCCGCCTTCCGGAGCGTATCTTCCAGAGATTGTTCTCCCTTCAGATATCCCTCCATCACTTCCGTCAGCACCTCCCGAATTTTCTCATCCTCGCCTGCTCTTTTTTCCAATCCTGCGCACACCGCCGTCAGCTTATCCGCCGTCTCCTGAGAATAGGATCCGATTCGAAATTCCACCTCTGCCCCGTCTGCCACAATCTGGGTCTCCGCTTCCGCTTCGGTCCTGTCCTTGCGGGCATTTTGCTCCAGGGCAGCCGCATTTACCGGAAATCCACCGTAGGCATCCGTCTGCTGAGCTGTCTCTGAAAGAATGTATTTCAGAAAATCCTTCGCACTGTCCTTACAGGCGCTTTTTGTACAGATTCCTGTCTGCACCATGGGAATAAAGCAATTCTCGAAAGCAGCAAATTCTCCCTGGATATAGTCCATAATAGCCAACGGGAACATGGCGTTGTTAAAACCTTCCACCTGTTCAAAAGCCAGCTTTGCCTCCGATGCGAGCTCCCACATATTGTAAGCGCGCTCGTCCTTATCCCGGTTATCCAGAATCCCGCAGTTATCTCCGATGGTTTTCAAAGCCTCCAGGTATCTGCCCAGAACCTCTCTGTCCAGCTCTTTTCCTTTCACGATTTCATTGCAGAAACAGGGATAGAAACGGTCCACCAGCTCGCTGACCGTCAGCGGGCCCATATAGCTGAAATTCTGTTTGGAAAGGAAGGCTGCCAGTGCTTCCACAGAGGCCATATCGGCAGCCGTGATATCCCTGCCCACTGCCATATTGAAGGCGAATTCCAGGGGCACCACATATCTGTGACCGTCCTTCTGGAGATAAGCAGAGGTAATATTGGAAAGAAGCTCCCCATTCTCCTCCAAGGGCTTCACTATATCATTGATATCCTCCAGCAGTCCCTTTTCCGCATAAGAATCCATATCCAGATGATCCATCACCAGAATATCCGGCGCTTCTTCCCCCATAAGCATGGTATTGAGCTTCTGGTATACTGCGTTGTAGTCAGTCTCGTCATAATAATACCGGGGGTATTCGTATTCTATTGTAATCATGACCTCCGGGTGCTCTCTGTGATACATGGCAGCCGCCTGCTTCAGGAGGTTGCTCTCGTAAACGGTATACACTTTTAGCTCTTCCGTTATTTCAATTACCGCATCAGGGTCATATTCATATTTTTTCAGAAGAGAACCACCGCCGGATTTCTGAAACAAGGCAAATATGGTTCCGTCTTCCCGAACGTCGATTCCCGTGCACCAGCGGTCTGACAGGGAGAAATCCGTCTCCACTCCTGCCAGAAGCTTCTCCCAGCTGATTCCGTCCTTCGATTCGACGTTACCCGTTCCGCGGAAAATGCCCTCCTCTCCCGCCAGAATCAGGGTACCGTCTTTCATGGGGCAAAACCGCATCTGGCCGTCTCCCTGTGCAAAAGTAACCGAAAGGCTGCCTCCTGGCTTTCCTTCCTTCCACCGTTCAATCGTAAGCCCGGCGCTGACAGAATATGTGGAATAGAGCCATACATTTTCCCCGTCAGACACTACATTGTCATATTGTGAGGTGATGTCCTCACTTTCCAGTACGGATCCGTTCTGTGCATCCAGGATATCTGCGGAAGTATAGGAAAACGCCGCCAAGGTGCCGTTTTCCAGGGCCGCAATCCCCGTGAGCATCTCGTAACCGCCCCATTCCTCATATAATGTCTTCCATTTTTCCGGCGTAATCTCCTTTGCCTCCCCGTTTTCTTCCGTCCAAAGATGGGCTTTGAAATCTTCCTCTCCCTCTTCCACATAGCCTGTGTAAAGGCATCGCTTCCCTCCCCCCGGCACAAGCAGCTTTACCTCCGCCCAGTCTCCGGAGACAGGCAGTTTCAGCGCCGCCATCCAGCCTCCGGTCACATCGGCAAAACCACCCTCTGTCTGCTCCCACTCCTGAAAGACGAGTTTTCCCTCTTCCTTTCTCGTGGCAACCAGGTGCGGCTTTCCACCTTCCATAAAAAGCTGCTTCACCGTCCAGCCTTCCAGCTGCGCCGGCAATGCTTCCTCCTTCTCCACGTATCTTCCCTTTACAGGCTCCATACCGGCACCCGTTTCTCCGTTTTCCGTGCCTTTCTTTCCACATCCCGCAAGCGTTCCCGCCAGCAGCGCCGTACACAGCAGCGCCGCAATCACTTTTCCATACTTCACTCTTTTACCCTCCATTCCAGTTACGCAGACACTCATCTGCTGTTTCCAGTTCCGCCTATGTTCTTCCGGTACCTTAAACCTTATTTTACAGTTCTTCCAGACGACGTATCCTAAGATTTTCCTAATACTCTCTTACCTTCAGGCTGTCCGAATCTTAAGATTTCCTTACGCTCTCCCGACTGAAACAAATTGTCCAACTGTCGGTACCCTTTCTGCGGCTTTTTCTACATATTTTAAATTGTCTCTCCTGAAGAAACATGCTAAAATATTTCGTATCATGTTCAGACAGAAAGGAAAACAAAATCATGAAGAAAAAAATTGCTTCCCTTTTATGCGCAGCCCTTCTGGCGGTATCCTTTGCCGGATGCAGCTTTGGAGGAGGCAGCAATGTGGTCACTCCGGACCAGGACGGGTACGCTGAAGGCAAACTGGGGGACACCATGCGTAACACCTTTTTTGATTACAGTGTAAACAACGCCTATGTCTGTGATTTTTATGAAGATTACATACCCCAGGCAGGATACGAACTTCTCGTCGCTGATGTAACCGTCAAAAATACTTTCGACGAGACCATTTCCATGTTCGACAGTGATTTTCAGGTGCAGTGGGATTCTGATTCGAAAGATGCCTTTGACTATCCTGTCACCTTTTATCTGGACGAAGGGACCGGACTGGGTGACAAAGTGCTTCCTGCACAATATGACCTTGCCAAAGAAGAAAGCCGGACCGGGCTATTGATTTTTGAAGTTCCGACAGGCGAGACGGAATTCTCCATCTCTTATATGGAATATTTTGATGATGATACCACCGGTGATACATTTTTTGTCCTCTTTACTGCCGAGAAGAAATAGTACTGAAAAACTCCAAAAAAGGGGCTGCCGGGAAACAAATGCCATTTCCCGACAGCCCCTTCCTGGCTTTCCGAAATTCCTTTCACTACCCGGCGAAAAATATCCGGAACATATCCACAGCATATTTCGTATCTTTCACTCCCGCCGTTTCTACCGCGGAATGCATGGCCAGCTGGGGCAATCCGATATCCGCGCTGGAGACCGATACATGAGCGGTTGAGATGTTCCCCAATGTGGAGCCTCCGGCAATGTCGGAGCGGTTGGCGTAAGTCTGACAGGGCACTCCCGCCTCCTGACAAAGTGTCCTGACCACAGCTGCCGATACCGCATCCGTGGCATATTTCTGACTGCCCTGGAACTTCAGGACGATCCCTCCGTTCAGCAGAGGACGGTTGGTGGGGTCCGCCTTCTCCGGATGATTGGGATGCACCGCATGGGCATTGTCTGCGGAAATCAGAAAACTTCCCGCAATCAGTTGCAGATACTCGCTTTTACTCAGCCCCATGCTTTCCCCGATACGCCACAGTACATCCTCCAGGAACGTGGAATTTGCTCCCTGCTTCGTACCACTTCCCACCTCTTCGTTGTCAAACACTACACAGACATTAATGTATTCTTCCGGTGTACTCTCCAGAAACGCCCTGGCCGATGTGTATGCGCACTGGAGGTCATCCAGCCTGGAAGAAAGGACAAAATCCCCATTCTCTCCCAGAATCCTTCCCTTTTCCCTGATATAGAGGAACAGGTCATGCCCCAGAATCTGGTTGGCTTCCGTTCCCACCGTTCTGGCAACCCTCTCAAGAAACATATGTTTACCGACATCGCTGCCCTTCTCCCCGTCGCATGCCCCGTACAGAGGAAGCATGTCAACCTGCGGATTGTACTCTCCCTTGGCCGGCGTATCCCTGCTCATATGAATTGCCAGGCTGGGAATCACCATCAGATCCTCATCGATATTGATCAGCCTGGTCTCAATTCCCTTCTCTCCCTGCACCACCACGCGTCCTGCCACGGACAGGGGTCTGTCCAGCCAGCTGGAAAGTATCATTCCGCCATATTTTTCCGTATTTAATTTCACATATGCGTTTTCAGCCACCATCTCCGGAGCTTCCTTCACCTTGAAAGTGGGCGAATCCCCGTGGGATGCCGCGATATGAAAGCCTGCCGCCTTCCCACTGGCGGGAAGCCGGAATGCGATCAGCGAGGAATCATTCCTTGTCACATAATACCCTTCCCCGGCTGCAAGCTTCCAGGCTGCCTTCTCCTCCAATGGTCTGAAGCCCCGCTCCGCCATCGCCGCCATCAGGTTCGCAACGGCATGAAATGCCGTAGGGCTCTTCTCTATAAATTCCAACATTTCTTCCGCATATTTCCGATACTCTTTCATTCCAATATTACCATCCTTTACAATCCTCAATAATCCTTTACAAAATCCTGTTCCAGACGCCTCGTTATACCTTCTTTCGGGAGTAGTTCCCGCCGCGGTTTACTGCCTGTTTCCGCCGCTTTCCTGTTTTTCAGTGCTTCCCGATTTCAGCGCACAGACAGCCTCCCCTCTCATCGTTCCGCCCGCATGGGATTCTCCAGGAAATCCTGATAAGCCAGACGGATACCGTCTTCCAGTTCCGTGGTATAGTGGTATCCCAGCTGATCCAGCTTGCTGACATCCAGAAGCTTCCTGGGCGTACCGTCCGGTTTGGAGGCATCCCATTTAATTTCACCGGTATAGCCTACCACCTTCGCCACCAGCTCCGCCAGTTCCCTGATGGACAATTCCCTGCCCGTGCCGAGATTCACAGTCTCATTCCCGCTGTAATGGTTCATCAAAAATACACAGGCATCCGCCAGATCATCCACATACATAAATTCCCGCAGGGGTGTTCCCGTCCCCCAGCATACGATTTCCTCCGCACCTGACTCCTTCGCCTCGTGAAACCGTCTGATCAGCGCCGGAAGCACATGGCTGTGTGTGGGATGATAATTGTCATTCGGCCCGTAGAGATTGGTGGGCATTACGCTGATATAGTCAGTCCCGTACTGCCGGTTTAAATACTCGCAGTACTTCAGACCTGAAATCTTAGCCAGCGCATAAGCTTCGTTGGTCTTCTCCAGTTCCCCGGTCAGCAGGCAGTCTTCCTTCATAGGCTGGGGCGCCATACGGGGATAGATGCAGCTGCTGCCCAGAAACAGTAATTTCCTGCAGCCATTCTGCCATGCCGCATGTATCACATTCATCTCCAGCATCATATTGTCATACATGAAATCCGCCAGTGCTTCGCTGTTTGCCAGGATTCCGCCCACCCTGGCCGCCGCCAGAAACACATACTCAGGCTTCTCCTCCGTAAAAAAGGCTTCCACCTCATCCTGTCTGCACAGGTTCAGCTCCCCGTGGCTTCTGGTAACAATATTCGTATAACCGTTTTTTGCCAGGACGCGGCAGATGGCGCTTCCCACCATTCCCCTGTGCCCCGCCACATATATTTTACCGTTTCTTTCCATATTAAACCCATTCTCTCCTGATTCCAAAACTTGAGGCCTTCAGCCTTTATATACCACTGCTTCGGCTATTTCCTCTGCCTTCTCCCTGCCGCAGAAAATCCCGGCAATGGTCAGCGCAAAATCAATCGCCGTACCCATTCCTCTGGACGTAATCACATGGCCCGATACCTCCACTGGCCCTGCCGTTACCTCTGCACCCTCCAAATGGCTCTCAAAACCGGGATAGCTGCAGGCCTTTCTTCCTTTCAGAATACCCCTGTGCCCGAAAATACTGGGAGCTGCACAGATAGCCGCAATGTATTTTCCCGCAGCATAGAAGGCATCTACCTGCCCCATCAGGCTCTCGTGAGCCTCCAGATTTCTGGTGCCCGGCATTCCTCCCGGCAGCACCAGCATGTCATACTCCCCAAAATCCGCCTGGGAAAAGCACAAATCTGCCTTCACGTTCACATTGTGGGAACTCCTCACCCATCTTTCTTCTGTGATGGAAACCAGTCTGACATCCAGCCCGCATCTGCGGCAGATATCAGCCACGGTCAGCGCCTCAATCTCTTCATAGCCTTCCGCCAGAAAAATCGCTATTTTCTTCATTCCTTTAACCTCTCTTCCATAAAATATTCTGCATGCCCCGGCTACATTGCGCCTTCCGGCCGGCACAGGACATCCGGCTTCAACTACAGTATACACATAAAATGCAAATATTTCAATTCATACCTTTGGAATTCCCTGAAAATATGTTATAATGTATTAGAGCGGAAGCAGTCCGCTTCGCTTCTGATAAAATGTACACCAACATAAATGAACTGCGTGCGGACGCTTCCGCAGCATGAAACAGGAAAGCGGCATGTAATAGAAGCGAACAGCGTCTGCTCCGCACGGCACCCCGGAGGATTTACGGACGCATTACTTTCGTGGTCGGAACTGCAGTGTTTATTTTCCGACAATTTCTGAAGTGCCGGGCAGAGCAGATATAATAAAAAAGGAGGTGAGATATGGCTATGGAAATAGAACGTAAATTTACAATCCGTGAACTGCCCGATGATCTGGATAAATATCCTTTCCACCACATTGAACAGGCTTATCTGAACGCCTCTCCGGTGGTACGTGTCCGCAAGGAGGATGATGAATATTATCTGACTTACAAAGGCAACGGCATGATGGCCCGGGAAGAATCCAACCTGCCGCTAAACCGCGATTCCTACTATCATCTGCGCGATAAATCCGACGGCAGGATTATCTCCAAGAAGCGTTACCTGATCCCGCTCCCCAACCCTGTCTTCCAGAAAAAGGAAGGGTTCCCGGGACCGCCATCCGATTACACCCTGACCATAGAGCTGGATGTCTTCGACCCGCCCTTTGCCCCTCTGATCATGGCTGAGGTGGAATTTGGCAGCAGAGAGGCCGCCGAGAACTTTATCCCTCCCGACTGGTTTGATGAGGATGTCACCTATCGTCCAGAATACCACAATTCCTATATGGCCCTGCAGCCATAATACATCCTGCGGAAAAATCGGGGAGGAGCCAAAAGCTTCCCAATTTGCCGGACTATAGAAATGAGCGCTTAATCCGGCAAAAATCACCATTTATGGTTATTTGATAGCCATGTGACGGCAAAGAACTGTGGAACAGAGGGGATTTTAAGGAGGATTCCTCTGGCTTTTGACCACAGTTCTTTGCAAAATATACCAGAAGATATCCGTGCAGTCCCAAGACCCGTCATGTTGTTCAAAATGATATACCTGTTCTCCTACATCCAACTTTACCCACTCAAACAGAGATTCCACAAATTTCTATAATTGATGTGCCTTTTCCGCAGCAATCTGAATATAAACTTCTTTTTCTTCAAAGTTTCTGGACCCCAATGTATACGGTATCTATTATAGCCACTTGAACAAACTGTATCAACCGGCAGGGAGCATTTAGGTTTTGTATTCCAAGCGTTTTTTCTGTCAGACCTGTCTGGCAGAAAAGCAACGGCTTCGCCTTATGCTGACAGACCGCCACATATGGCGGATGAAGTCCATAGCGGCGGTCTGCATATTTCCTCTTATATCCTCTGCCAGAGCAGCATA
>DKVC01000048.1:0-148 GCA_002490995.1 Lachnospiraceae bacterium UBA7188 | reverse complement strand
GCCAGAGCAGCATACAGTCCTGAAATTCAGCGGACAATTTCCAGTTATCTTTCAGCCATGAAAGGTAGGAGCGTACCGTGCTGCCTACCAGCACATACTGCTCAAAGTTCATGGCAAGCCCATAGCCTTTGAACACTTCCTGCAAAAT
>DKVC01000126.1:1493-18009 GCA_002490995.1 Lachnospiraceae bacterium UBA7188 | reverse complement strand
GCCAGGTACTTTCCCTGAGGCATCAATGTATACCCACTAACGCAATTAATTGTCATCTGCACAGTAAACGCAGAACGCATCGGCAATCCAGAACTGAAAGCGGCAATTAAATGCGTTCACGAGTATAAATCCTGGCGGTCTGCAGTATATATCAGCATCGAAACCATATGCGTCGCAGAATCGGCGGGACCTGCGGTAATGCCGGAGACGATGCTGCAGTGCGGGGGATGTAAACCCGACAGAGCCTGGCAACGAAACTGCCTGGTAAAGAACCGGTAAAGGCTTGTGCTGCAAAATATTGACATAATTCAACTGTCTTGTTAGAATAGTACTTAAGTGAAGAAATATCACCACATCGGGAGGGAACGCACATGTACCATTGCCAGGTCCACTTTTATTTTGTTGGTCGTTCTTGCAGGACATTTGAGATCATCAGGGAGAGTGCCCCGCTGGAGCATTTTACACATGTATTTTCTCAGAGCAGCCATGCAGAGGAAGCGCCGGCTGCTCAGGCGGACATCATTCTGGCTAATCTGGAGGATGAGGATGCAAAGGATACAGTGAGGATTCTTGCAGCAGCAAAGCGTGAAGATGCGGAACTGATATTGCTTGCAGGAAAGGAAGATACTGCTTTTTTGGCGGAGGAATTTTCGGAAGAGGGACTCTCCGCTTCTTTTCGTGGGGATTCCGAAGGCCGGGAACTGGAAAAGGCGGACGCGGCAGCAGGCAGATTCAGAGAATTGCTGACGGCTGTGAAGGATATCTGGACGCTGCCCATGTGCGATGGAGAGATACGTTTCCGGTTTGCCAGGTGGCAGCAGGGCTATAAGGCGAAAATGGATGCCTGGCAGGAGAGCCAGTTCTTTGAAGCAACCATAAATCATGTTCCGAATCTGATCTGGTATAAAGACAGGAACGGCATCCATGAAAAGGTGAACGACAGCTTCTGCCGGACAGTGGGGAAGACCAAAAAACAGGTGGAAGGACAGGGGCATGCGTACATCTGGGATGTGGAACAGGACGACCCTGCCTGTATAGAATCGGAACGCGAGGTTATGACGAAGCGCAGGACCTTTGTTTCCGAGGAGATCATTAAGACAGGCGAGGGCATGCGGACGCTGACCACCTATAAATCGCCCCTGTACGATATCGACGGAAGCGTGATGGGAACGGTGGGGGTAGCCATCGACGTGACACAGGAGCGTGCATACGAGCAGGAAATCGTGCAGAAGAACCGCACCCTGGAGACTCTGTTCACTACGATTGACTGCGGTGTGATCTGTCATTCCCTGGACGGATCGCAGATCATCAGCATCAACAGGGCTGCCTTGAAAATTCTTGGATATGAGACCAGGGAGGAGCTGCTGGAGGACGGTTTTGATATGATTGCGGCTTCCGTGGCAGAGGAGGACCGGGAGACGCTTCAGGAGAGTATAGAGGATCTGAAGAAGGAGGGGGACAGTGTCAGTGTGGAATACCGCATCCGGCATAAAAACGGCGAGATTCTGCATATCATGGGCAATATCAAACTGCTTCGGGAGAACGGGGAACTGTTTTATCAACGATTCCTGCTTGACTGTACAGCCCAGAAGCTACAGGAAAAACAGAATGAGCGGCGGCAGATGGAGCTGGTCAGGGCTCTGAGTATTGATTACAGTCTTGTCTGCTATTTTGACCTGGATACAGGTGCAGGGCGGCTGCTGCAAAATGATGAGACGGAGCGCATGTTCGACAGGGTTTTCGAGGGAGATATTTTTCTGGAAGAAAGCATGGGGCGGTACATACGGGACTTCGTACAGGAAGAAGATAAGGAAATGGTGAGGCAGGCATCTTCCGGGGAAAGAATCCGCCGGGAACTGGAAGAGAAGCTGCAGCATTACGTGAATTACCGGGCTGTCACCGAGAGCGGTATCAAATATTTTCAGGTAAAAGCCGTGCGTGCCGGCGAATGGGACGAAAACCACGGCATTGTCCTGGGCTTCCGCAGTGTGGATGACGAAATCCGCAATGAGATGGAGCAGAAGCGCCTTCTGGAGGATGCCCTTCTGCAGGCGAATAAAGCGAGCAGGGCAAAGAGCGCGTTTCTCTCCAATATGTCGCATGATATCAGGACGCCGATGAATGCAATTGTGGGTTTCACAGCCCTTGCCATCACGCATATCGAGCGGAGGGATCAGGTAGAAGAGTATCTGAAGAAGATTATGACCTCGGGAAACCATCTGCTGAGCCTGATCAATGACGTGCTGGACATGAGCCGGATAGAAAGCGGGAAGATGCACCTGGACGAGAAGCCCTGCAGTCTGCCGGATATTCTGCACGGCCTGCGCAATATTTTGCAGGCGGACGTCAATGCAAAGCAGCTGGAGCTGTATATGGATGCCGTAGATGTATGGGATGAGGAGATTTACTGCGATAAGCTGCGGCTGAATCAGGTCCTTCTGAATCTGCTGAGCAATTCCGTGAAATATACGGGGGCAGGCGGAATCGTCAGCATGAGGGTGACGGAAAAGCCGGGGGCGGCGGATGGGTATGCCAGTTATGAGTTTGTGATCAAGGATAACGGTATCGGCATGAGCAGCGAATTTGTGGAGCATATTTTCGAACCCTTCGAGCGGGAGGAGAACAGTACCATCAGCGGAATCCAGGGAACCGGACTGGGGATGGCCATTACGAAAAATATTGTGGACATGATGAACGGTACCATAGAGGTGAAAAGCGAGCAGGGTGTCGGGACGGAATTCCGGGCGGTATTCACATTTAAACTGCATGCTGCATCAAAGGAATCTCACACCATAGCGGAATTGAAGAACTGCAGGGCTCTGGTGGTGGACGACGATTTCAATACATGTGACAGTGTTTCCTATATGCTGCAGCAGATTGGTATGCGGGCGGAATGGACACTGTACGGGAAAGAGGCGGTGCTGCGCACCAGGCAGGCAATCATGAGGGGAGACAGCTACTGTGTTTATATTATTGACTGGCTGCTGCCCGATATGAACGGGGTGGAAGTGACCCGGAGGATCCGGAAGGAGACGGGAGACGATGTGCCGGTTATCGTGATGACAGCCTATGACTGGTCTGATATAGAGGAAGAGGCGAAGGAAGCCGGAGTTACAGCCTTCTGCAGTAAGCCGCTGTTCTTATCGGAACTGAGGAGCTGTCTGCAGTCTGTCATCAATGCGGAAGTGAAACCTGAAAAGGAGCAGGAGCAGAAAGACAGCCGGCATCATACAGGGCGGATACTCCTGGCGGAGGACGTGGAGCTGAACCAGGAAATTGCTGTCGCCATACTGGGAGATGCCGGATTTACCACCGAAGTGGCACAGAACGGACAGGAGGCTGTGGAAATGGTCCGGAAATCCCAGCCGGGATACTACCAGCTGGTGCTGATGGATGTGCAGATGCCTGTGATGAACGGGTATGAGGCTGCGAAGGAAATCAGAAGGCTGGAGGATGGGGAGCTGGCATCCATTCCCATTATTGCCATGACAGCCAATGCCTTTGAGGAAGATAAAAAGGAAGCATTAGCCTGCGGGATGAACGGTCATATTGCGAAACCAATCGATATAGATGTTCTGTTTAAGACACTGGCTAAGGTGCTGGGCTGAAAATCCTTTTTATCAAAATTTAATTGGAAAGTGATTGCAAATAGACAAGGACTATGTTAAACTTAAATAAGCTTATCTGACAAAAAAATAACAATCAATACAAACTAATCATTGGAGGGAAAACAAATGGCAAAAAAAGTAGTTTTAGCCGGTGCATGCCGTACCGCAATCGGCACCATGGGCGGCTCATTGAGTACGACTCCCGTTGTGGAGCTTGGGGCTATCGTTATCAGGGAAGCTCTGAACAGGGCAGGCGTGAAGCCTGAGGATGTAGACCAGGTATACATGGGATGTGTCATCCAGGCAGCGCAGGGCCAGAACGTAGCCCGTCAGGCATCCATCAAGGCAGGCCTTCCCATTGAGGTACCCGCCGTTACCATGAACGTTGTCTGCGGCTCCGGATTAAATTGTGTGAACCAGGCTGCCCAGATGATTATGGCAGGAGATGCCGATGTCGTCGTGGCAGGCGGTATGGAGAACATGTCCATGGCGCCCTATGCGGTAATGCAGGGACGTTACGGATACAGGATGAATAATGGAGTCCTGGTTGATACCATGATCAAAGATGCACTGTGGGACGCTTTCAATGATTATCATATGATCATGACGGCTGACAATATCTGCCGTGAGTGGAACCTGACCAGAGAGGAACTGGATGAGTTCGCACTGAAGAGCCAGCAGAAGACAGAGGCGGCTCAGAAGTCCGGCGCGTTTGACGCCGAGATCGTTCCCGTTATGGTGAAGAAAAAGAAAGAGACCATTGAGTTCAAGGTGGATGAGGGTCCCCGCGCCGGATCTACCATGGAAGGCCTCGCAAAGCTCCGCCCCATCAACAAGGACGGCTTCGTAACCGCCGGCAACGCTTCCGGTATCAATGACGGCGCGGCTGCCATCGTTGTCATGAGCGAGGAGAAGGCGAAGGAACTGGGCGTGAAGCCCATGGCTACTTTCGTGGCAGGCGCTCTTGCAGGTGTCCGTCCCGAGGTTATGGGTATCGGTCCCGTAGCAGCTACGAAGAAGGTGATGGCTAAGACCGGCATGAAGATCGAAGACTTCGACATTATCGAGGCAAACGAGGCGTTTGCAGCACAGTCCGTAGCGGTAGGCAGAGATCTGGGCATCGATGTGGACAAACAGCTGAACCCCAACGGCGGCGCTATCGCCCTGGGACATCCCGTAGGCGCTTCCGGATGCCGTATTCTGGTGACACTGCTTCACGAGATGAAGGCGAAGGGGGCAAAGACAGGTCTTGCAACATTGTGTATCGGCGGCGGCATGGGCTGCGCTACCATCGTGAAGATGGAAGATTAATCATAACTGCATGATTTATACTCACGGGCGAAAACATTTGCCGGTTCGCTGATTCTGTATGTGAGGCAAAATGAGGCATACAATAGAAGCGGTGCTTCTATTGTCAGGAATCAATGCGCTCAGAGTATAAAAGAGGAAGAATGGCTCCGTTCAGAGGCATTCTTCCTTTGCTGAAAATGGAAATGAATTTATGGAACCAGAATAGGAGAATGACATGGAATTTGTTTTGTATGAGCAAAAGGGGGCATATGCCATCATCACCATCAATCGTGAGAAGGCCCTGAACGCCCTGAATTCCGCTGTGCTGGAGGAGTTGGACAAAACCCTTGACGCAGTGGATCTGGAGACGGTGCGCTGTCTGATTCTCACCGGAGCAGGACAGAAGTCCTTCGTAGCCGGAGCAGATATCGGGGAGATGAGCACTTTGACAAAGGCGGAAGGTGAAGCCTTCGGAAAGAAAGGGAACGATGTTTTCCGTAAGCTGGAGACGTTCCCCATTCCTGTAATCGCCGCAGTCAACGGCTTTGCGCTGGGCGGAGGATGTGAGATTTCCATGAGCTGCGATATCAGGATCTGCTCCGATAATGCGGTATTCGGACAGCCTGAAGTGGGTCTGGGAATCACTCCCGGATTTGGCGGCACACAGAGACTTGCCCGTCTGGTAGGCGCAGGCATGGCGAAGCAGATGATCTACACCGCGCGCAATATCAAGGCTGACGAGGCGTACAGGATCGGCCTGGTGAACGCGGTTTATCCCCAGGAGGAACTGCTTCCTGCGGCGGAGAAGATGGCAGCAGGTATCGCAAAGAACGCACCCATTGCTGTCCGCAACTGCAAGAAGGCAATCAATGACGGTCTGGATGCCAATATGGACGACGCAATTGTAATCGAAGAGAAGCTTTTCGGCGACTGCTTCGAGACAGAGGATCAGAAGTACGGTATGGCTTTCTTCCTGGACAAGAATAAGGAGAAGGTGAAGGCACCGTTCCAGAATAAGTAATCGATACGGAAACCGGAAGGCCGGTCTGTCCGGAACGGGCAGGAAACCGGTATGCCGGCATTCGGCTGAAGCATATTGAAAACGAAAGACAGCAGTTTTCAGGGTATGAAAGAGAAGCTGTCCAATGAAAATAAGGAGGAACTATCCAATGAAAGTAGGTATTATCGGTGCAGGCACCATGGGAGCCGGAATTGCACAGGCATTTGCCATGACAGATGGTTACGAAGTATGTTTATGCGACATCAAGCAGGAGTTTGCAGACGGCGGCAAAGCCAGGATTCTGAAGAATCTGAACTTCCTTGTAGGCAAGGAGAAGATCACACAGGAAAAGGCTGATGCTGTTTCCGCTAAGATTGTTACCGGTCTGAAGGATATCTGCACCGACTGTGACCTTGTGATCGAGGTTGCTCCCGAGAATATGCAGATTAAGAAGACCACCTTTAAGGAGCTTCAGGATATCGTGAAACCTGAGTGCATTTTCGCCACCAATACATCATCCCTTTCCATCACCGAGATCGGCGCCGGACTTGACAGACCCATGATCGGCATGCATTTCTTCAATCCTGCTGACAGGATGAAGCTGGTGGAAGTGATTGCAGGCGCAAACACACCCGACGAGCTGGTGGAGAAGATTAAGGGCATCGCTACGGACATCGGCAAGACTCCTGTGGAAGTAAAGGAAGCTCCCGGGTTCGTGGTAAACAGAATCCTGATCCCCATGATCAACGAAGCAATCGGCATCTACGCAGAGGGCATTGCCAGCGTGGAGGATATCGATACAGCCATGAAGCTCGGTGCATCCCATCCCATGGGACCTCTGGCTCTGGGCGATCTGGTTGGCCTGGATATCGTGCTTGCCATCATGGAAGTACTGCAGAATGAGACCGGCGATTCCAAGTATCGTCCTCATCCCCTGCTTCGCAAGATGGTGCGAGCAGGCAAGCTGGGCAAGAAGACAGGCATTGGCTTCTATGACTACAGCAGGAAATAAAAACTGGACGCGGGTTGTTTTAGGAATTGTCGGTAAATAACTGATACAACTTCTTTAGGGGAAAGTCCGGAAATATAAGGAAAACGGCTCTAAACTCGTATCAGTTATTTGGAGACACTTCCTTAGTAGGTGATGATGTCCGGTAATGCGCTGTCTTCATCAGACTCGGATGCAGGCCGCAGCTGAATGACCAGTCTGTTGGGCAGGCAGGTGATGGGCAGCCTGGTATCGCTGATGAAACCCTGGCTGACACAGAGTTTGTCGGGACAGTCGGCCGACAGGATACCGATGCTGCCCGGGCGGACCTCAACTTCGTTTACACAGCCGTTTTCGCCTTTTATTGTAAAGACGCGGCTTTCGGTTTCTTCGTTTAACGGGATACTCATGATCAGTATGCCGTTTTGAAAGATATCTGCGGTATATTTCGTTTTGTTTCTGACGGGCAGCAGGAGATAGACAGCGCTTGCCAGGCATATCAGAGCCAGAAAAACGGCTGTGAGGACAGCGGCTTTCCGGCTGTCGGGTTGTGGGTTCATGGGCGGTACCTCGCTGTTTATGGATTGTTGAATTTCGATTCCCCAGTGTCCTGCTGTAAAAATCCTGCCTGAACTGTTCTGAGAAAAACGTTATAGTAGTTGCAGCTATTTGCAGGCACTTTTTCAGTATAGCAAAAAGGATGATAAAAATGAAGCTCTTTTTTCGTATAATTATGGTTGGGGCTGTTATATTTTACTGCTGCAGCTGTGGAAACGTTAGAAGCGGAGGATGGGGGAGGGCTTCCGCAGGAGGAGACGGGGATTTTGAAGTGCAGGAATCCGCCAGACAGTATGTGGACACTGCAATGGGAACCGTGATACAGCAGACAGTCTATGCGTCGGAGGAAACCGCCTCCGCTTTTTTTCAGGAGGCCATGGCACTTCTGACAGGGCTGGAGCAGGAGGAACTGTCCTGGCGGCTGGATACCTCCGAGGTGTGGCAGATAAACGCATCTGCAGGAAATGAGGAGGGATGCAGTATTTCGGAAGAAATGGAGGCGCTGCTGCAGGAGTGTCTGGAGCTGTACGGGCGTTCGGGCGGCGCTTTTGATATAACATTGGGTCCGCTGACACGATTATGGAATATTGATAAATGGGCTGCAGGCGGTGAGGAGGTTAAGAATGATTTCCGCCCGCCTTCTGCGGAAGAATTGAGATATGCGCTGGGCTTATGCGGGAGTGACCGGGTCAGGCTTGTTCCGGCTGTCTCCGAAGGGGAGGAAGCAAGGATTTTCCTTCCCGAGGGAATGCAGCTTGACCTGGGGGCCGTGGGAAAAGGGCTTGCGCTCTCCAGGCTTAGCGGCTTGCTGGAAGAGGAGGCGGGAGTCAGCGGAGCAGTGATATCCCTGGGGGGCAGCATTCTGACATTTGGAGGCAAACCGGACGGCAGCTCCTGGAAGGTAGGTATCGTCAATCCGTTTGATACATCCTCAAATGTGGGGATTCTGTCGCTGGAAGGGCAGTGGTGCGTCTCCACTTCCGGGGATTATGAGCGGTATGTGGAAGCGGACGGTGTGCGCTATCACCACATTCTGAACCCGGACACGGGATATCCTGCCGAAAGTGAGGTGCGCGGAGTCAGCATCCTTACAAAGGACGGGCTGCTCAGCGACGGACTTTCCACGGCATGCTTTCTTCTGGGGTCGGAGAGGGGGATGGAGCTGGCGGAAGAATACGGTGTGGAGGTATTGTTTGTCCTATCGGACGGAAGTATTGTCATGTCAGAAGGGATGGAAGCGTATTTTACTGAACTGTAAAAACAAGCCAGGATTAGTCCAGATTAGTGCTCAGATTAGAGTCTAAATCAGAGACCCAATTGGTCCCCAATAATCCGGATCCAATCCAGACTAATCCAGATCACCATCCAGATTAGAGATCCATCCAGATTAGAGTGAATGAGTAAAA
Organism: Lachnospiraceae bacterium UBA7188; assembly: GCA_002490995.1. Taxonomy (GTDB): domain Bacteria; phylum Bacillota; class Clostridia; order Lachnospirales; family Lachnospiraceae; genus Acetatifactor. Next base: position 9,159 of record DKVC01000126.1, on the reverse strand, counting down.
ACAGGGGGCTTGAAAAAGTCATGAAATCTGGTATAATAGGAAATGACAGACAGTTCAGAACATAATCAGGGCTCTGTGCCCATACTTCAGGAGGCCAATCATGGAACAGCCGTTATATACTTCAGCTAAGGTAAATAATGAAATTGAGCTTTGCGAAATTACAGATCCGGAGTGTAAGCGCCTGGTGGAGAAAGCACTTTTGCGCGAACGGATTTCTTATTACATCCGATGGCCGAAATCATCCATTTTCCACCGGAATAAGAATACCTGTATCATCTGTATTAATGACAATTTCAAGGAGATAGCCGAAGATATGGTGCGCGCTGTATGTGATGAGAGCGGCTACCATGTCAGGTTTCTTATGAGGAAGTCGCAGAACCAGTATCTGTAAGTAAGGTAAGAACGATTATATTTAAAAATTTTCCCCATCTGTTTTCGGGTCAGCCCGAAGCGGATGGGGTTTTTGCTGTGAAAGAAAAGACGGAAAAAAGAGCACAGGTATTTGCACACATTGAATATGGACAATGAAGGTTTATAATAAAGGATACCAGATTCCTTTTTCGGGAGGAAGAGAACATCCGCATAACCTATGCCGGAGGGAAGCTCTTCGATCTGTAAAAATTCATCAATACAGCTGATATACGCAAAACGAATTACGCTTCGCAGAGCCTTGCTGCTTTCTGATGGCGCCCCATTTTGACAGCGCAGATAAATTCCTGCCTGATTTCTTTATTGGGAATGGAAACGGTTCTGTCTGCCGCGCAGTAAGTCAGATATCCAAGGTGAATCAGCAGGGTAAGGACATCGTTACGGCTTTTAATATTTGTCATATCATTCTGGAAGGTACCGATGCCAATAGCTCTTCTTCCGTAAAGCCAACATACTGGGCCAGATTTCTGGGAGAGAGCATGGTGTATTCCCTGAAATCTGTCAGAGTGGACTGCGTCCCATATTTTTTGACAGGAAGAATGCCGGTTATATATGCGGCTTTAATCATTTTATTGGTCTGTTCGCTGCTTTTGAATATACCGCGCAGAAGCTGAATGTATTCATCCTGCAGTGCCGTCTCATATTTTGCTTCACGGAAAAGAGCATCCCATTCTTCTATGATGATGAATTTATTGCCTGTGGCTGCCGTAACAATGAACCTTTAAATTTATCTTGATTTTTTTCATATTTTCACATAAAATAATGTATTATACGCCTGACGGGATGCATTACAAAGAATTAAGGAAGATTTCCACCCAGGCAGCACATAGTGTCAAAAATGTAGTTCTTCAATATGGGGCTCTGGCTTCGTGGAAATTAAGTGATATATCTCACAATGAGATTTCATGGAAAAATTCAAGAAAGGGACTTGCAGAGAGAAAAAACGGCGATAGAATACTGCTGCTTGATGATATAAGGAAAGACGCAGAAAAAGTACGGCCATATGACGCAATATATGATATGTACTATGATGAATTTGAAGATTTGGAGGTGGCTCAATGACAGGGAAAGCATATTGAGCCATTTTTCCGTATTATGACGGGGAAAGGAAGAATATGTTACCAACAAGAAAACAGGCGGAAGAACTTTTAATAGAAGCGGAGAAGTGCAACCCTGGACCCTGGGGGGATCACAGCCGCGTTGCTGCCCACTGTGCGGAGCGGATTGCCGTAGCCTGCGGCGATCTGGACCCGGACAGGGCGTACATATTGGGGCTGCTGCATGATATAGGAAGAAAATTCGGCACAAGGCATCTGGGACATGTATCCGACGGCTATTCTTACATGCTGTCCCTGGGGTATGACGAAGCGGCCCGGATCTGTCTCACCCATTCTTTTCATGACAGAACCACCGACGGTTATATCGGAAATTTTGACACCACGGAAGAGGAGCTGCACATGATTCAGGAGGCACTGCGCAGCGCTGACACGGATGAGTATGACAGGCTGATACGTCTGTGCGATTCCCTGGCGGGTACTCAGGGAGTGCTGGATATCGAAGAGCGTATGGAAGACGTAAGGCGCAGATACGGTTCCTATCCCCGGGAGAAGTGGGAGGATAATCTGGCATTAAAAGCTTATTTTGAGAAAAAGATGCACCGGGATATCTACAGCGTTACCGAAAAGGATCAGTGGACGGTTTTCCGGATAAGAAAAGCCACATTACAGGATGCGGGCACAGTGGCGGAGCTGGCTGTACAGATGTGGGACAGCCATACCCTGCAGGAAATGGCAGAGGATATCTCCGGGACAATGGCGAAAGAGGATGCCTGCTTTTTCCTGTCCTGTGCGGGGGAGCTTCCGGTGGGATTTGCCCAGTGCGGGCTGCGGCATGATTATGTGGAGGGAACCGATTCCACGCCTGTGGGTTACCTGGAAGGCATATTCGTGCGGGAAGAGTTCCGGAACAGGGGCTATGCCCGGGCGCTTCTGAGGGAATGCGAGCGATGGGCAGGGGAGAGGGAATGCAGGGAATTTGCCAGTGACTGTGAACTGGAAAACACGGACAGCCTGGGCTTTCACCGTGCCATGGGTTTCGAAGAGGCGAACCGGATTATCTGTTTTGTAAAAGAACTGTGACAGCGCCAGGAGAGTTAGGATGTACGAAAATATCTGTTCAAACCTGCATGTATAACGAGTGAGCGCTTCTGTTACGCAGAGCACAAAAGCAGCAGGTACATGCGTTTAAGAGTATAAATTTAGAAAAAAGAAGGATGAGAAAATGAGATTACATTTATTGGGTGAAAACGGTGGTTCGGGTTATGCCGTATTCGGCTGTATGTGGAAAAAGGGGGAATGCAGCGCGGATACGGAATATGTCTGCCGTACTCTGGACGGACCGCGGGAAGGCGGGGCATTCCACGGAGATGGAGAATTCCATGGAAGAAGGGATTTCCATGAGTGGGATATTTCCCAGGGAAGCTGTGGGAGAGAAGTTCCCATGCAGTCCAGGATTACCGCCTACTGGCCAGACGGCTCGGTGAAGTGGACTGCCCACACGGCAGACGCGTCGCTGCTGGGAAAAGAAATCGAGGTGCTGCCAGGGAAGCCGGAAGCGTTTCAGGGTATGGAATGCGAGGAGACGGACACGGAAATCCTGCTGCGCGCCGGCGCTGTAACCGTCACGGTCAGGAAGGACGGCCGGCATCTTTTTGAAACTGCCCGGAGGGACGGGAAAACCTATCTTCAGGATGCGGAGGCGGTACTGATTCTGGAGGAGCCTTTTTCTTACCAGGGAAATCCGGCCAGGCAGGATAAGCAATACATAAGCAGCATAGAAAAGGTTTCCTTGGAGGAAGCAGGGCGGCTGAAAACCATCATCCGTTATGACGGTATCCACAAATCTGCATCCGGAGAGGAAAAATTCCCGTTTATCATCCGGATGGAGATATGTTACAACAATGCGAATATAAAGTTTACCCACACCTTTCTGTACGACGGCGATGAGGATAAGGACTTCCTGAAAGGCCTGGGCATCCGCTTTACGGCGCCCTTGTCCGGGGAGCTTTATAACCGCCATGTAAAGTTTACGGGAGACCACGGTGTGTTCCATGAGACCCTTGTGCCTTTAACCGCATGGCATCCCAGAATACCGCTTTCGCTGTATCAGCGCCAGATGGACGGAGAGAGGCTGGAGCTTGCATCGGCGCAGGAGCGGGAGATGGCAGAGCAGCTGCTTAGGGATGTGCCGTTCTGGAGCGAATATGTGCTGTATCAGGACAGTGTCAGCCATTTCGGTATCAAAAAGAAGCTGAGGGGTGACAATCTCTGCTATATTGATTCTCTCCACGGAAATCGTTCCATGGGCGGAGGCGCCTTCGGTTCGGAGTACGGGAGTGTAACCATGGCAGTCAGGGATTTCTGGGAAAAATATCCTTCCGGAATCGAGCTGAAAGGCCTGGACGGGGATGCTGCCCGGTGTACGCTGTGGTTCTGGTCCCCGGAGGCTCCGGCAATGGATTTCCGACATTACGCGGAGCGGGGATATAATCAGGTCTGCTATGAAGGGTATGATTATAAAGGCGCTATGCCGGTGGGAATCGCCTGCACCAATGAATGTACCATTACGTTTTCATCGGAGATGATTCCGGAGGACAGGGAGCTGGAAGCATTTACACAGGCGGTAAACCGTTCGGTGGTGTACGTTGGAACGCCGGAATTTTATCATGAGATGCGTGCCTTCGGTTACTGGTCGCTGCCTTTGCCAAAGGCCGGGCAGAATTGCGGGACTTGCGCAGGAGAAACCGAAGAAGCTGCCTGTCTGGATTCATTTTCTTATGGGGAAGATACTATCAGGAGACAGGCGCCTGCTGACGGGACAGGCGGGGAAAAGGTTGACAGAGAAAAGCCCGGCAGGGACAATCAATCTGTGCCTGGAAGGTCTGGGATCAGCGAGACCGAAAAATGGCTGGAGGAGCAGCTGGAGCAGATTTTTGAATTCTACAGGGACGAGGTGGAGCAGCGGAACTGGTACGGTATGTTCAATTATGGAGATGTGATGCATACCTACGATGCCGTGCGCCATAAGTGGAAATACGACATCGGCGGGTACGCCTGGGACAATACAGAGCTGGTGCCCACCCTGTGGCTGTGGCTGTATTTTATGCGCACCGGGAGAGAGGATGTGTACCGGATGGCGGAGAAACTGTCCAGGCATGCATCTGAGGTGGATGTCTATCACATGGGAAAATACAAAGGGCTTGGCTCCCGTCACAATGTGCGCCACTGGGGATGCCCCTGCAAGGAGGCCCGGATTGCCATGGCGGGACATCACAGATATCTGTATTACCTGACAGGCGACAGGCGGCTGGAGGATATCTTTGAGGAGCTGAAGGACAATGAACTCAGCTTCCTGAACAAGGATCCGCTGGGAGACTTTTTTGAGAAAAAGGACATGGTCTATCCCAGCCATGCCAGAAGCGGGCCGGACTGGTCAGCCCTGTGCTCCAACTGGATGACACGCTGGGAGCGTTTCAATGATGAACGGTATTTGGAGAAAATAAAGACGGGTATCCGTGATATCCAGAGTGCGCCCCTGAAGCTGGTGTCCGGGCCGGATTTCGAGTTTGATCCGGAAACCTGCCATCTGCGCTATATCGGGGAGCGTACTACGGGAGGATGCCATCTCCAGATTTGCATGGGAGCGCCCCAGATATGGACGGAACTGGGCGATCTGATGGGGGATGAGGACTGGAAGGGGATGCTCGCGGAGCTTGGTAAGACCTATTTTATGACAAAAGAGGAGCGGGATACGGCTACCGGCGGACTTACCGGAAGCAGGGAATTTACCTTCCCGTTCATGGCCACAGGAATCGGCGCTTATGCCGCCTGGTACCTGAAGGATGATGTGCTGGCGGAGCGTGTGTGGAGAGAGCTTCTGCGGACCATTGTCCAGGGAGAGGATTATAAAGGATTTGCCCATACCTGGGTTGCGAATGCAGGGAATCAAGAGAATCTGAAGGAGATTTCCTGGATTTCCACGAATTTCGTGGCTCAGTTCTGCCTGAATGTGATCATGGCGCTGGAGTTCATCCGGGAGCAGCTGCCGGGTACGCTCGGTGAAGTGACCGCATTGGTTGGCGGCGGGGAAGAGCGGTTTCATAAGGCTTAAGGAAAATTTTCCGGAAAACAGCCGGATGACGGCACAGGTGTTCCATTCCTGTGCCGTTTTCCGGTATCCGATGCCTATGCTCTATAATCCCCTCTGTATTCCCGCACAATCTCGATCATATTGAGATAATTATCCAGCGGCACTATAGGAAGGTTTTGTTTTCCTTCTATGCCTGCTTTTTTGTCTCGTAAAATTCCTTCACCGCATCGAAGAATGCGTCAATATTCTCCCATTTTGACATGGGCGGGATATCACAGCCCGATGAAATCACAAAATTATCATACCGGCAGCATTTTTCCATCAGGGCCAGGGTTTCCTGGCGGATGGAAGCGGGAGTGCCGTTCCGGAACTGTCCTGCGGGATCGATATTTCCCATGACCAGCTTGTCTTTCGGCATTTTCCGGAGCATTTCCTCCATATCCACCGCGTTTCCGAAATGGAATGCGGCGGCGCCTGTGGCTGTGATGGAATCTGTCATCCGGTCTGTACCGTTGCCGCAGTTGTGGTAGATCACCGCAAAGGAATCATCCTGTACACTTTCCACAATCTCGCGGACATATGGCTCGGAGAATTCCTCTTCCAGTGCAGGGGAAAGCACGCCTGCCAGAGGCTCCGCGATTACAACCCCGTTTGCGCCGCACTCCTTGTATGCCCTGCAGTAGCTGATCAGGAAGCGGGTAGCTTTCCGCAGTACTGTGTGGACCATTTCCGGCTCTTCGTAACACTGAATCATAATCTCCGTCACATCCATGAGGCGCCCGGCGAGAGAGTAGGGGCCGATTACCCCGGCAAATACCGGGCGGTCAGTGATTTCCTCCGCAGCCTGCCTGATGGCGTCGATGTATATTCCGGTGCGTCCGCTTCCCACAGGGGGGACTGCCAGGGCATCCGCTTCCTCCTGGGTGGACACCACGCTTTCCGTTACGGTGGGTACCTCATCTTCCGAAATGCGGATTTTTGCGCCGAAGCATTCCGCCTCCACGGACAGATCCATCAGGCTTACGGAAGCGGCGCTGTCCGTGCGCTCCGCCACCAGTTTCATGCCCCTGGCCTGGGCGGACGCATCGCCGGTCAGATCCTTTACACTGATTCCCATCAACTGAACCGCAGGGAAGGAGAGGATAGGGAACGCCTTTTTCACAGGTGCGGCCTTCCGTTCCTCCATCCATTTTTTCATATTTCTTTTCATTATTATACCTCTTGCCTTTTATTTATACTCGTGAACGCATTTAATTGCCGCTTTCAGCTCTGGATTACCGAAAAAGCACCGCACCAAAATAAGTCACCGTATTTTCCCCGTTGATATAGCGCATGCCGCATTGGGCTGCAAGCTCCGATACATTGATGCCGTAAGCCTCCAGGGATGGTATGGCCCTGTCCGGGAAACGGCATGGTTCGCCCGTTTTCCCCGCGCATACCGGGCAGATACGGCAGCCCCCGGCGCCCAGGTGGAGAGCCTTTTTCCCGCAGGTTTTATCGAACAGATCCCGGACTTTCTGCACCAGGTCATTGTGGAGCTTTCCGGCTTCCATCATGCCCTCAAAGTCGTAGCTGTCTTCCAGCAGGCCCACCGTCTGATAAACGAGGGCACGGGAACAGGTCTTCGCCTCCCGGATCAGATCATCGATTTCTCCTACGTTTGGCGGGCACATATGATTTTTTCCATAATTGCCGCAGACATTGGAAGCACACATGTCCCGAAAAGCCGTGTCAAAGGAAATGCTGTTCACGCTGATTACCGCAGCAGCCTTTGCTCCCAGCCCCAGGATATCTTCCTTTAATGCTTCCGGGTCAAAGGCCGTGCCGTCACCACGCCCAGGCATTCTCTCCCCGACCATCTTAAGCGATCTCCCGGCAGAATGCAATGGCAGCATCTGCGGCGCTGGCGGCGTCAGTGGTATATTTGTCCGCGCCGATCTGTTTGCAGAAAGCCTCCGTCACAGGCGCGCCGCCGATCATGATCTTCACCCTGTCGCGGATGCCTGCCTTCTCTGCTTCCTTTACCACCTCGTCCATCACAGGCATGGTAGTGGTCAGCAGGGCAGAGCAGCAGATGATCTGGCAGTTT
>DKVC01000126.1:1064-1184 GCA_002490995.1 Lachnospiraceae bacterium UBA7188 | reverse complement strand
GAGCAGCAGATGATCTGGCAGTTTTGCTCAATGGCGGTTTTGACATAGGTTTCGGGGGATACATCCGTTCCCAGGTCCACAACCTCCAGGCCCTTTCCCTCCATCATCATCTTCACCAGA
>DKVC01000126.1:594-744 GCA_002490995.1 Lachnospiraceae bacterium UBA7188 | reverse complement strand
CATCATCATCTTCACCAGATTTTTACCGATGTCATGAAGGTCGCCCTTGACCGTACCGATGCATACCCTGCCTGCGGACTTCACGCCGCCCTCTGCAAGAAGAGGCTTTAAGAGGGCGGTGCCCATGTTCATGGCCCGGGCCGCCACCAG
>DKVC01000126.1:0-283 GCA_002490995.1 Lachnospiraceae bacterium UBA7188 | reverse complement strand
GTTCATGGCCCGGGCCGCCACCAGGACTTCCGGCACGAAGACCTCATTTTTCTTGAATCTTTCGCCTACCACATCCATTCCTGCCAGCAGCCCCTGCTCCAGAATATCGCGGGCGGGGATGTTCTCATCGATAGCCTGCTGTACCAGTTCTTTGACAATCTTTGCTTTTCCTCTCTGGAGATTTTCGGAAATCTCGTTTAAGTAACCGTTCAAAATCGCGGCTGCTTCCGCGATATAGGTCAGGAAAACGGCATGGAAAACGCTCATAAGGAAGTGTCTACAA
>DKVC01000083.1:32139-57782 GCA_002490995.1 Lachnospiraceae bacterium UBA7188 | reverse complement strand
GAGGTCAGCTTCCCGTTCTGCGATAATCGAAACTTTGGCTCTGATGTCAGCTTCTTTTTTGGCGATGACAGTGTCTAAATTCTCAATGAGGGAATTCTTTTCAGCTATTTGCTCAGCCTGTTCTTCGATATAGTGCTGGACAGAGCGCTGCCTGCGGTAATAGTCTTCCCGTGCTTCACACTGAAGCCGGACATTTTCGTCCTGGCTGAGCTGATAAATGGTATTGGAAGCTTCCCGGATATATTCATCTTTTTGTGCATACATCTTGATTTCCTCCCATGTGGTTGCCTTGAAGAGTGCAGCCCATTTGTCAATATGGTACAGCCTGTCCTCTTCAGTTGCCAGTTCCATGTGAGTTAAGTCTACCACAGAAAGGCGCAGTTTGTCACTATAAACCCTGTGGTTTTTTATATTCAGAAACTGGTAAGTGGCATAGAATTCCGGATATTCTGGAAATAAGGTGAAATCCAGCAGGCCAATCTGGACAACGGGCTTCACCTTGTGATAATCCTCTCCAGGATTCAGGTTGTTAAAAGCGCGGCATAAGTAGCTTAGAGAGCGCTCGGGCCAGTTATACTCGTTGATGACCTGCATTTCCAGATTGATGATAATACTGTTGTTCAAAATGACTTTGACATCGAGGATAAATGTTTTCTCATCAATGGCGCTTCCCAATTCTATGGGGTTGGTTATTACAGCGGACTGGATTTGTTCGGGCTTCAGGTGGAGCAATGCGCAGATCAAGCCTATCAGAGCCTTATTGTTGTGCTGAAGCAGTGCCCGGAACAGGTAGTCATTGGTCAGGCGGATCGTAATGGGGCCTGTGGCAGAGCTTAGAAAATCCGGTGAGGACAGAGAACTGGAGATAGTAATATTGTGTTTTTTCATGTGATATTTCCTTCCTTTTTTATTGGAATAACGAAGCAGAGTACCGCGAAATGAAATAGATATCGGGATACAACGGATGTTTTACAAGTTTGTTATAGCATAAAACAGGCTCTCTGTAAACGAAAAAAGTGATTTGGGCATGTAGAAAAATAGTGAATCGAAAAAAATTAAAAAGTCCGTAATCACGATATATAGTATAAAAACAGAATATTACAGAAAAACGACACAATATTTTGTATGTGCATATTTCCAAAAACTGATTTTTCATATGCTGCTGTATGACGGGCCCGGAAAGCAAAGCAACCAATGCTGTAGTACGGGAAAGAGAGCTTATGCCAGTTTCCTGTATTTTTCCAGTAACTGCGCAATCTGCAGATTCAGGTTTTCGGGCATGGTGTTACCTGTCTCACATGACAATTTGAGCCATAAATGCAGCGGCTGGCAATCCGGATTTTTTGGGGAGGCATTGGTTTTCCGTTTTTTGTAATTCTGTGCATCTGCAGCCTTTATTTTTACCAGAACCTTTTTCTGCTCAAAGAGCGGTACAACGACATAATATAAACGGTCATCCGGAAAAGAAAGATATCCCAGCTCTTTTCCGGATTGATTTTTCAGATAAAGTCTGTGATGCCTGATTCCGGAAGGATAAAGCCTTTCGCCGGCTGCCGGCAGGAAAGCAGAGGAGCCGGGGGCTCCCATGTTCGGTTCCAGCATGGCGGAAAGGAAAAAGATTCTGCTGCCGTCCGGTGCAGATGTTTCTTCTTTTGCCAGTTCGCCCAACAGGGACGTGCTGTCAATGAACTGCTGTGCCAGCAGATAGGTGAGATCTGCCTGAAGCTGATGCCGGACAGCCGAAGATTTTTTCCGGGGAAGGGAGGCGTCTGCTTCGTCCAGTAATTGTTTTCCGCAGTTGTATATGCTGAGCAGGAACAGCGGGAAATCCTCGTCTGTAGTCCACAGATATTTTCCTTCTGCGATGGAGAAATTGCCCAGAACCGTGCCGTCATAATCTTTCACATAATGCAGAATTTTGCGTTCTGTATAGGCGTTTGGGTTGACGGGAGCGTCCCAGGAGGAAGATTTTTGAGCCTTTTCAGAGCGCTGTTTCCGGTTGGGGGAAACGGTTTTTTCTTCTGGGGCTTTTCCTTTTTTCAGGGTGGAATAGGCTATGTTGATTTCCCGGGCATTACAGGTGCAGCCGGCATCTGAAGGCACCTGGATGTCCGGATGTACCTGGGAGATCAGCTGCCGGTATCTTTTTTTGATTTCACTCAGTTCCGATCCTGGGGAGAGATTGAGGATTCTGTAGGCTTCTTTTTCTGTCATGAGGGTTTAGCTGCTCCATGGATTTTTTCGTGTTCACTTGCGTCGTATTGTACTTGTGGGCGCATTTATTTTCCGATTTTCTGTTCGTCATTATAGATACGATTGGACGTTATGCATTTATACCCGCGAGCGCGTTGATTCTCAGCAATAGAAATACTGCTTCTATTGTAGGCTGCTTTTTGTCCTTGATCTGCAGAAGCGTTCACTCGTTATGGGGCTGTCGGGAAATAACTGCATTTTCCGACAGCCCCTTTGGGGCGCGGGTATACACTGGCAAATGTTTTTAACTGTGAGTATAACTATATGAAGCAGTACCAGCTTTCTACAGTATAGGTATAATAGCCCCAAATGTCAATGTCCAGTCTTGCCAGATGCACTGGGTTTTCGTGAGTTTTTTCGCAAAAATTATTTTGTAAATCAAAGAAGAGTATGATACACTGGCTATCAGGAGGACTCGGCTATGAATTACAGAACAGACAAATACGGCAACAATCTCTCCATCCTGGGCTACGGCTGTATGCGGTTTTCCAGGGCAGGAGGCAAAATCGATATCGACAAGGCAGAACAGGAAATCATGGCTGCCTTCCGGGGAGGGGTAAATTACTATGACACGGCATATGTGTACCCCGGCAGCGAAGCGGCGCTGGGGGAAATTTTGGAGCGCAATCACATCCGCGGCCAGGCAGCCATTGCGACGAAGCTTCCCCATTACCTGATCAAGACGGCGGACAGCGTGGAGAAGTATTTCCGGGAGCAGCTGAAGCGCCTGCGGACGGACTATGTGGACTACTATCTCATGCACATGCTGACGGACGTGAAGACCTGGGAGCGGCTGAAAGGCCTGGGGATAGTGGAGTGGCTGGAGCAGAAAAAGAAAAGCGGCGAGATTCGCCAGATCGGCTTTTCCTATCATGGGAACTCTGACATGTTCTGCCAGCTGGTGGACGCCTATGACTGGGACTTCTGCCAGATTCAGTATAATTACATGGACGAGAACAGCCAGGCCGGGCGGAAAGGGCTCCAATACGCCGCTTCAAAAGGCCTGCCTGTCATCATCATGGAGCCCTTGCGGGGCGGGAAGCTGGTGAATCATCTGCCGAAAGAGGCGGAGACGCTGTTCGAAACATATCCCGTAAAGCATACTCCCGCAGACTGGGCCTTCCGCTGGCTGTGGAACCAACCGGAGGTAACCTGTGTATTGTCCGGCATGAATTCCCTGGAGATGGTGGAGGAAAACGTGAAAACCGCATCCGAGGCTTCTGTGGGCGGGCTTGGAGCGGAGGAAGAAGCGATGCTTAAGAAAGTGGTACAGGCTGTCAATGCGAAGATGAAGGTGGGCTGCACCGGCTGCGGCTATTGTATGCCATGTCCGAAAAACGTGGATATTCCGGGAACCTTTGCCGCATATAACCGCCGCTGTTCGGAAGGAAAGAACGCTGCGTTCATGGAATATTTCATGTGCACTGCCATGCGCAGGACATCCGCTGCCGCCTCTAACTGCATCGAATGCGGAAAATGCGAGAAGCACTGCCCTCAGCACATCGAAATCCGAAAGGAACTGAAAAACGCGCGCAGACAGCTGGAAGGACCCGTGTATAAAATCGGACGGAAAATCGTATCTCTTTTAAAACTGTATTGAGGAAAAAACAGAGGGAAGCTCTTCCCTCCCGGTGAAAGGCATCCACACTGTAATCATGATAATGGAATCCGAACCAGTAGCCGGGCATATGGCCGGGAAAGCGGGGCGCCACAGGCGAGGAGATGTTCCAATGGCTGCGCGTATTCCAGGGAGCCGGACAGATCATGCCGCTTCAAGGAGTCCGGTTCAGGTCAGAGGGCGGGGAAACCTGGTTTTTCTTTGGCAGCAGCGGTTTATCCTGGGAAGAAAGCCACGCTCCCACTGCCATCAGGGAAAGCGCAGTAAAGTAAGCGCCGCCAGGCATTTCCCGGAATAAAATCAGGGAAAGGAGTGCTGCAATAAAGGGGGCCACCGCATAGTAAGCGCTCGTCCGTGCCGCCCCCAGCAGCCGCTGGGCGTACACATAGAAATAGATGCTCAGCCCGTAAGCCACAAACCCCACTCCCAGAACCGCGAATACACTCCAGAGTACGGTAACCCGTTCTCCAATACACAGTCCGATGATAATAGAGCCAATTCCTGAGAAAATTCCTTTCAGCAGCACAATCTGCAGCGGATCCCTGGAGGAGATTTTCCGGGTACAGTTGTTTTCGAAGCCCCAGCAGACGGCAGCCAGGAGCACGAACAGGGAGCCGTAGGAAAACTGCAGGCTGGAGATATCCTCGAAGGACAATATGGCGCAGGACATGGTGACGAACAGGATGCCAAGCCATAACCGGGGACTGATTTTTTCCCGAAATACCACAAGAGCGATGAGGGCTGTTGACACGATCTCGAAATTATTGAGCAGCGAGGCGTTGGCGGCAGTGGTTGCCTTCAGTCCGAGAAGAAGGCAGATTGGGGCGGCGATATCCAGGAGTATCATCGCAATGGTGAAGGGCAGTTCGGCTTTTGTCAGACGGGATTCTGTCTCTGCCGTTTTTCTGAGGCGCCGGACCAAAGCGATGAGGAGCATTCCCAGTCCGGCGCCAACATAGAGAAATCCAGCCATTAAGGTGGAGGGCATGTAATTCAGCAATATTTTGGAAAAGGGGGCGTTGACCGCATATAAGGCCGCTGCAAGTATGGCGAAGGCGATGCCTTTTCGTATGTTCTGTTCCATGATATTCTCCTGTTCTTTGAGTTTGGCCTGTGACAGGTTTCGTTTCACCTGTTACAGGCCTGTTTCCCAATCCTGCGAAAGGGATTTCTGATGACTTTTTCCAAACCGTCAAAAAAGCACCAGCTTCCTTGACAAAACGGAAAATATGCTGCATAATCTGGGTGTTATAAAACACTATGGTTGATTATACCATTGGATGGAACCGGACACAAGAAGCAAATCGGGTACTAAAAACAGGGAGGTGCAGGCAGTGGAAAACGAAAAACTGATAGAAGATATTTTGAGGCATCTGGATGAGGAGACTCAGATGGGTGTGATGCGCATGAGTGTGGAGATGGATGAAAAGAAAAGCGGCGGAGGAGAGGTCTCTCACAAATGCTGCAATATGTATGGCAGGCCGGCTAATGAAACCGTTGGGCTGCTGGACTGTTACACGGACATGAATGCCGGCAGGCCGGATAATGAGCGGTAGAGCATGGCGGAAAAAATTGTAAAATTGTTTTACCGCTTGACAAGAAACGAAATTCATATTAAAATAAATCACTAATCAGGCTTTGAACATACGTGAGTACAAAAGCTACAGCAGACCAGAGAAGGAGTGCCACCGGCTGAGAGCATTCCGCTGCGACCCTTTTGGAAGTTTCAGTATGGGAGCCTTCCGGCGAAAAGCATTGACGGCAATGCGTTAAGCCGGATGTCCGTGCAGCAGATTTTATTACACAAAACGAGCGCAGAGTATGACATTAAGATAAAAAATACTCTGAAACAGGGTGGTACCGCGGTTCACATCGTCCCTTGTACAACGACAGGGGGCGGTGTTTTTATTTTGGAAAAACATTAGCGGCAAGAATGAATGACAGAAAGGAGCATCCTAATGAAAGAGAAAATTACCGGTATTTTATCTGACGTAAAAGCCAGAATTTCCGGGGCAGCCAGCGAAAGCGAACTGCAGAACGTAAAAAGCGCCTTTATCGGCAAACAGGGGGCATTGAGCCTTCTGATGAAGGAACTGCCGAACCTGGTTCCCGAACTTCGTCCTGAGATGGGAACACTGCTGAACCAGGCCAAGAACCAGGTAAAGGAACTCATCGACGAAAAAAGAATGGAGCTGAAGCTGAAGGCTTCTGAAGTATCCCCGGATTTCGATTGTTCCGTTCCGGGCACCATGCCTGCTCCGGGAGGACTTCATCCCATCACACAGATGTGCTATGACTTAAACGACACCTTCCGTTCCATGGGCTTCGAGATTTTCCAGGAAGATGATATCACAAGCGAGATGTACGCCTTTGACAAGCTGAATTTTCCGCCAAACCACCCGGCCCGGGAGAGCATGGACACCTATTGGCTGGAAGGACATGACAGCGGCGCTACCTGCGAGAAGCTCTGCCTGCGCCCGCACCTGACAGGCGGCAGTGTCCGCTATATGCAGACTCACAAACCGCCTTACCGTTTTGTATATCCGGGACGTGTATATCGGAATGAGACAACGGATGCGCATCACGAGAGAGCCTTTTTTCAGTATGAGGCACTGATTGTGGACAAGGACATTACCTTCACATCCGGAAAGGTGATGATCAAGAGTATCTTAAGCAAAGTATTCGGCACGGATGTGGCTGTCAGGATGCGTTCCGGCTTCTTCCCCTTTGTGGAGCCGGGATTTGAAATCGATATGGAGTGCCAGGTCTGCGGAGGCAAGGGCTGCAGCGTCTGCAAACATGTGGGCTGGATTGAAGTCATGCCCGGTGGATCGCCCCATCCCAATGTACTGCGGGCTGCGGGGCTTGATCCGGATGAATACACAGGCTTCTATGTGAATATCGGTCTGGACAGGCTGGTCATGATGCGCTACGGAGTGGATGACGTAAGGCTGTTCCACAGCGCTGATTTAAGATTCCTGAAACAGTTCAGATAAGTCCGGGTTATCTGGAGGTATACTGAAGAAATGAGCATTATGAGTTTTATTATCGTCATATTGATTTTTATCGTAGGAATCGGCCTGGCCAACGAAAAGTGGTTCCACCTGCAGGGCGACATCTCGCTGATCCTTTTTTCAATGGCCATCAGCACAGCGCTTCTGCTGGTGGACATGCTGGTGCCGGGGGAACCCCTTTCAGGGCCGCTGCACCGGATCGCCAGTTTTGAGTTTGAGGCATATCTGCTGGACACCGTGCTCTGTTTCATGCTGTTCGCCGGGGCCAGTAAGGTCAACCTGCGGAAGTTCCGGCAGAACCTGAAGGCCATCAGCCTGCTGGCGCTGCTGACGACGGTGATATCCTCCCTGCTGTACGGCGTATTGTTCCGGGGGGCGGCCATGCTGTTCCGGATGCCGGTAGACCTGTGGACATGCATCCTGCTCGGATGTATCGTGTCACCCACGGACCCCATTGCCGCCACCGGAATCCTGAACAAGCTGGGGCTGTCCAAGAATGTTACATCTGTGATCGAGAGCGAGTCCCTTTTCAATGACGGGACAGGCGTCGCGTTGTTCGTGTTTTTCAGGAGCATCGTAGGGCACAGCGGGGAGAGTAACTTTGTGGTGGTGATGTTCAAGGAGGTGGCCGGGGCGTTTGTGGTGGCGCTGGCGGTGTCCTTCCTTCTGGGGCAATTGATAAAGCTGACCAGGGACCCGGTACGGCAGATTCTGATCAGCGTACTGGATGTGGCGCTGGCCTATGCGGTATGTGAGCACTTCGGTTTCTCGGGCGTCATCGCGTCAGTGGTATGCGGCATGTATTTTGCCTGGGTGATGGGGGCGTATGAGCGTAAGCGCGAAGTATATGACCCTGACAGGCTGTATGCGGATTTCTGGGATATACTGGACAGCATCCTGAATGCCGTGCTGTTCGTGATGATCGGGCTGTCGGTGCTGAACGTGCATGTCAGTTCCTATATCCTGTTTATTATGCCTGTAGCTGTATTGGCAGTGATCCTGTCCCGCTTCGCCGGGGTGGCCCTGTCCAGCCTGCTGATGGGAAAGCATAAGATTCCCAGCGGATACAGCCTGACGGAGTTTGTCTCGTTGATGACCTGGAGTGCCCTGAAGGGCGGTCTGTCCCTGGCCCTGGCAATGAGCACCCGGGAGCTGCTGGAACATGAGACCTATCTGATGGTGTTGAATACGGCGTATGTAACCATTCTATTTACGGTGGTGGTACAGGGGCTGACAGTCAAGAAGGGCTATCAGCTGATCGAACGGCATAAGGCCCTGCGTATCAGACGCCAGAGCGGGCGGCAGTGACAGAGAGGAGAACGACAGATGAAGGTGATAATCATAGGACTGGGGCAGACGGGAATCCTGCTGGCCCAGAGGACGGCTGCTGAAAGACATGACACGGTGGTGGTAGACTGTGACAGGGAGAAGGTAGAGGCAGTCACAAACCTCTACAGTGTCAGCGGGGTCTGCGGCAGCGGCGCTTCCAGGGCGGTCCTTTTACAGGCCGGAGCGGACATGGCGGATGTCATCATTGCGGTATCTCCGGTGGACGAGATCAACCTGATGGCGTGCATGGTGGCCAAGAACTGCGGTACGCGGTATGCGGTGGCCCGGATTCACAGGCCGGAACTGTCGGGGGACAGTGATTACTTCGCCCGGGAATTCCAGATCGACTATGTCGTCAACCCCAAGCTGGACACGGCGCTGGAGATGCACCGGCAGATCGGCATGCAGGGGAAAGTCAAGGCGGACGCTTATTTCAGCGACGCAGCCACGATTATACGGGCCAGGATGGATGAAAATATCATCCAGGGCGGCAGCATGTCATTGAGGGACATGAAGAGCTTTTTCGGAACAGATATGCTGGCCGTTACTGTGACCAGAGGGGAAAAGCTGTATGTCCCTGACGGAAATTTCATGGTACAGCCCGGGGACGTGGCAGGCATCATCGCCGCAGACACGGTTATTCCACAGATTGTCACGAAGCTGGGGCTGGTACACAAGCCTGCTAAAAAGGTGGTACTGGTGGGCGGCGGTACCGTGGCATACTATCTGGGGAAAATGCTGCTGGATGACAGAAAAAAAGTAGCCATACTGGAAAAAGACAGGACGCGCTGTCAGGAACTGACGCAGCTGCTCCCGGAAGCTGAAATCAGCCTTGCGAACGGCGTGGACGCGGATGTGCTGCTGGACGAGGGCCTGAAGAAGGCGGATGTGTGCGTATCGCTTACGGGGAGCGACGACGCCAATCTGGCAGTCTCACTGTTCGCCTGGTCCTGCGGCGTGGAATCCGTAATCACGCGGGTTAACTCCACGGCCTATGAGAAGCTGCTGAACAGTGTCAACATGGACATTACCATTTCCCCCGCGGTAATCTCGGCTGACCGGATCATGGGCTTCGTGAGGAATGTGACGGTTTACAATGAAAAAGGAAACGATATTCAGTGTCTATACCAGCTGGCAGGCGGTATGGCGGAAGCCGTGGAGTTCATTGCCTACGACAGCTGCAGGAAGCTGGGCCTTGCCTTCAAACATCCGGAATTCAGGCTGAAGAAAGACATCCTGGTGGCAATGATTATCCGCCGGGAACAGGTGCTCATCCCTGACGGCAACAGCTGCATCCGGTCCGGAGACAGGGTTGTGGTGGTGAGCAGAAAAGGCCACGGGCTGAACACGCTGGACGATATCTTTCAATAAACAGTGATTGGAACAGAAAATGCGGAAGGAGAGAGGAAAATGAAATTATCATTATCATGGATCAGGGATTATGTATCTATCCCGGAAAATATGGATTTGAAAAAGCTGGCGTATGATCTGACCATGTCAACCGTGGAAGTGGAGGACGTGGAATATCTGGCCCGGCGATTTGATAATATGGTTGTGGGCGTAATCGAAAAAGTCGAAGCCCACCCCAACGCGGACAAGCTGCGTGTATGCAAAGTGGATATCGGCAGCGGTGAAATCAAAAATATCGTCTGCGGCGGAATCAATCTGAGAGAAGGGATGCGTGTAGCCGTCTCCTGTCCCGGCGCCGTTGTCCGCTGGCACGGAGAAGGGGAACCGGTGGTGATCAAAAATTCCAGGCTTCGTGGCGTGGAATCCTTCGGCATGATCTGCGCATCGGATGAAATCGGCCTTGGGGATTTGTTCCCTGCATCTCAGGAAGCGGAAATCATGGATTTGTCCGCTTTTGACGTACCTGCGGGAACTTCCCTGGCAGAGGCGCTGGACATGGACGACATCATCCTGGAAATCGATAACAAATCCATGACAAACCGTCCGGATCTCTGGGGGCATTACGGCATTGCCCGTGAGATCGCGGCTCTGTATGACCTGCCTCTGGCGGACATCAAACCTTATGAGCCGGAAGTGCAGTCGGATTTTAAGGTGGAAATCACGGATCCGGACAGATGCACCAGATATATCGGCGTGGAAATGTCCGGCGTGGAAGTAAAGCCATCCCCCTACCAGATGCAGAACAGAATCTGGAAAGTGGGAATGCGCCCCATCAATGCCCTGGTGGATATCACAAACTACGTTATGCTTGCCACGGGAAATCCCACCCACGCATTTGACGCGGACCATATCACGGATCATATCGTTGTCAGGCCCGCTTTAAAGGGGGAGCGGCTGCGGCTGTTAAATGAGAAAGAGTTGGAGCTGTGCGAGGACGATCTGGTGATCACGGATTCAGAGGGGCCGGTTGCCCTTGCCGGCGTTATGGGCGGCGCCAAAGATTCCATTCTGCCCCATACGGAGCGTGTCATCCTGGAGGTGGCGAATTTTGAGTCCACAGGAATCAGGAGAACGGCGCTTCGCTACGATAACCGGACGGAAGCTTCTTCCAGATATGAGAAAGCCATCGATCCGGAACGGTGCGGCCAGGCCGTGGCTCTCTCCATGCAGTATTTTCATAAAATATATCCCGAATTGAAAGTCACCGGATTTTGCGATAAGTATGTGAAAAAGCCGGAACGGGCGGAAATCGACGTGAACCTGACCTGGCTGGCGAAACGCCTGGGGAAAGATCTATCCAATGATGTCATCTGTAAAAAGCTGGAGCTGCTGGGCTTCGATGTGGAAATCACAGGTGACAATATGCATGTGATTGCCCCTTCCTGGCGTTCTACAGGTGATATTTCCATGAAGGATGATGTCATGGAGGAAGTGGCCAGAATGTATGGCTATGATAATTTCGAGGCGACGGCATTCACCACCGCTTTTACGGGAGCCATCAACCAGAAAGACCAGGATCTGCTCAGAAATATCAAGGAATACCTTGCGTTTCGGTGCGGAATGCAGGAGGTCTATACCTATCCCTGGATGAGCGATGTGTATGTGAAAGCGGTTCTGCAGAATACGGAAAATGTGCTGAAGCTTGCCACGCCGCCGGCCCCGGATTTAAGCTACATCCGGTCTTCCCTGCTTCCCAATCTCTGTGAGGCCGTTGTAAAAAATGAGCGCTATTTCAGTGACTTCTCCATCTTTGAAGAAGCCCAGGTATTTTTTGACAGGAATTACAGCGCTCCCTATGATGAAACGGAATCTCTGCCGGAGCAGCGTAAACATATAGGCGGGGCTTTTGCAAGCAGCGAAAAGAATATTACGGAGCTTTTCAGCGAAGCCAAGGGCGTTTTAGAGTATATGCCCCGTTTTACCCATATGGAATCCTTTGTGTTCAAAAAGGACACAAAGCCAGTATGGGCCGACGACGTGGTGTGGCTGAATATCTGCCTGGGGGACGAAAAGATCGGCGAAATGGGTCTTCTGGCAAAGAAAGTGTCCATGGAATGCGGTATCAAAAATCTCTCCGTCATGCTCTTTGAGCTGGATGCCACAAAACTTAAGCCCCTGAAGTCCAGGACAAACAAATTTACCCACCTGGCAGAATACCCGGAGACCGACTATGACATCTCCCTGCTCTTCCAGTCGGATGCCCGGTGGACGGATATCCATGAAGCCGTCATGGGCAGGAAGAAAGCCGGTTCCCTTGTGAAAGATGCCTCTTTTGTGGATGAGTACAGGGGCAAGCAGATTCCGGCAGGAAAGAAATCCGTAACCATCCGCCTGACCATTGGCTCCGACGAGAAGACACTGACATCCCAGGAGATTGAAAATGCCGCGAACCAGGTCGTGAAGAAGCTTGGGAAAGTCATGGGGGCGGAACTCAGGATGCAGTAAATAGGATATTGTAACTTGGAAATGCCCGAACACATCAGGAAACAGTGAGACGGGGATGAGTCGGGGATGTAGGCATGCAGGCCGGAAATGCAAAATTCTGGTTGCTTTTTTCAGTTACAGATGTTATACTGACAGCAGTACTTAAAAAATTCAGTTAAAGGAGGACGTGTGATATGAAAAAGAATGAGAGGAAAGCTGCTTCGGTTAACTGAATATGAGGCATGAGAATGCCGTTTTTTAAGTACCTGTATGAATACTGTCAATGAAAGGCACATCATATTGGTGTGTCTTTTTTGCGTGCAAAATTATGGTATCGCTCGTATGTCCAATTTGCGCAGGGAAGTGCCGTGAAGCCGGATACTTCCATAAGAAAGGGAAAGGTGATCAGTTATGAGAGAAAGAACAGGCATAAGAATAAAAACGAATGATTATATGGAAAGAAGAGAAAAAGACAAAGCAAAGAAGCGAAGGAGACAAGAATTTGAAGAGATTAAAATATTATATCCTGAATATGAAACCTACCAGTGAAACCTATGAAGACATGTATGAAGGCAAGATGTATGAAAGCTTCATGGACAAAGACCCCATCGTACATAACCATGCCGTATACTGGGACGGGGAAATCGGCTACGAGATTACGAAGAGCAACCGCCTGGAGCTGTCAAAACCCACAGTCACCATCCATATCCCGATAAAGCAGTTCCGCACGGAAGAGACGGATGTGGCAGCGCTGGATTCCATTTTCAGGGCATTTATTCCCTATATCAGGGAACTAAATGAGCTCAATGACAACCGGAAAAGGACTGCGAAGGAGAACGGGCATTATTACATTTATGAGCCCAACAATAAGGTTCTTGTGAGAAATGTAATATCGGTGAATCTGGTGCCGCAGAAGTACTACAGGCTCCTGGGCAAGAATACCATAGAGCCAATCGACGGCCTGCGGGACAACGGGCTTACCACTTATTCACCGGGGAAAAACTGCATGATCCAGCCCATAGACGGGCAGAGGGAGATACCTGCCTGGCTGTGCATCAGCATCATGATCCAGGTACAGCTGCCCGAGGGAAAGCACAAGAAAGCGGTGCAGATGCTGACGCAGGATCTGCCCGGGGCGGTGAACCGTTTTGTGGAGGAATTTGATGGGGAAAAGCTTAAGGAAGCGCTGGCGCTTTTCGAAAAACAGGAGGCTATCCGGGCATGGCTGCGGGAGACGGGACATTGTGCCTTTGTGGCAAACGGAAGCATTCTGCCCAGGGCCAAGGGAAGCGATAACCCGCTGCCGGGGGCGGTTCCTTTCACATCGGTGCCGGAGGACGAGACGGAAGTGGCAGGCGTGAGAGGAATGGCTTTCCGAAAAGGTGTCACAGTGATAACGGGCGGCGGATATTCCGGGAAAAGTACATTGCTGGATGCCCTGAGCGCCGGGATTTACAACCATGTGGCCGGAGACGGCAGGGAGCTGGTGATTACGGATGATTCCGCAATGAAGATTTCGGCGGAGGACGGCAGGAGCATCCGCCATGTGAATTTGTCCCCCTTCATCAAATGGATACCGGGAGGGGATCCGAAGGATTTCTCCACAGAACATGCCTCCGGTTCCACTTCCCAGGCGGCCAATATCATAGAAGCCGTAGGCTGGGGCAGCAGGCTGCTGATGATTGACGAGGATAAATCCGCCACCAACTTTATGATACAGGACTGTGTCATGAAAACCCTGATTGAAAAAGAGCCCATCACGCCCTTTGTGGAACGGGTGCAGGAGCTGGCTGTGAGAAAAGGCGTTTCCACCATCCTTGTCATCGGCGGCAGCAGCGAGTATCTGCAGGCGACGGACAGGATTTATATGATGAAGGATTACCGGATATGCCAGGTGACGGATGAAGCGAAGCAGCTGCAGGCGGAGTATGCCGGTGGGTACGGCAGGAAGAAATTGCAGTCTGAAAACGGCGGCAGTGACAAAGGAAAAAACTGGTGGGAAGCCGTCCGGGCACAAGGGAAGAATGCCGAAGAGGGGCTGGAACCGGCGGATTTCACAAACAGGGACGATGTGGATGCAAATCATTTGAATACCCGCCCCGAGGGCTCTGCCACGGAGGTGCTGAAAGTGTCGGATTTGGGCTTCCTGATTCTGGGGGAAGAGCGGATCGATATCCGGATGCTGCATGACATCGCCAGCATCCCCCAACTGAACGCAATTGCGTTTCTGCTGCGTCGGCTGATGGGGCAGCTGAATCCGCTGGAGCGTTTTCAGAAATTTGCCGTTCCGAAGGAAGGGCTGCCGGAAAACAGAGAGCAGGGAACCGGTGTGTATGTTCCCAAGTGGATCTGCCGTGAAAAGGAGGTGGAGCGGCTGCTGGAGGAGACAAGCAGGGAAGGACTGGAGGCAGCTTATTCTCCTTTTTTCACGGAATGCA
Source organism: Lachnospiraceae bacterium UBA7188 (assembly GCA_002490995.1). Taxonomy (GTDB): domain Bacteria; phylum Bacillota; class Clostridia; order Lachnospirales; family Lachnospiraceae; genus Acetatifactor. The sequence continues at coordinate 43,296 of DKVC01000083.1, read as the reverse complement.
GCCGTTGGATGGATATGCCCCGGAAATATGAGATTCTGGCGGTTTTGAGCAGGATGAGGATGAAAATGGCGCCATAAAGCGAAACTGTGATGCTGTTTTCCCTGGGAACAGGGACTGTGGTGGTGCTGTAAAGTTGAGAAAATATGTGAAAAAACATAATTGACTGCATATTGAAATTGACAGTTTCGCTTTTAACGTTTATTATAGACTATGGTGCAAAAAAGGAAGTTTTTATATACTGCATATCGAATAGATTTGCGGTTATGTATTAAGGAAACCGGCCATATTCCTGCCCTGGACAGATTAGAAACTGTCACCGGATATGGTCGGTATGGGATTTGAGAATGATACAGAAAGAAAAATTATCACAGTTTTACTTCAGTCAGTACAGAGACTGCGCAAAAAGTGTAAAAAAGAAGAACAACAGCGGCAAAAAAGGCTATGTAGAGCGCATAAACCGCCTGATTGCAGAGATGATGCGGACAAAGGACGGCAAAGTAAGCCAGGCACATCTGGAGGAATACCACAGGCAGATACGGAACCTGGCCTATTACGCGATCCGGGAGAACAATCAGGTGGCTGTCATGAAGATCCGGGATATCATGATGAACGAGCTTGTGCGCATGGATGTGAGCGGGCTGAGGGAGGATGAGCAGGAGTTAATCACAGCTAAATTTCTGGATTATCTCCGGAATGAGAGGGGATTTCCTGTCTGCCAGAGGACGCTTCGCTCCCTTCTGCAGCGTTATACGGATGTGGAACTTAAAAATCAGATCATAGACCTGGTTCCCACCAGGCCGGAGACAGAGTTCCCCAAGGCGCTGGAAATGCAGCGGAAATTTATCCTGCACATCGGCCCCACAAACTGCGGAAAGACCTATCAGGCGCTGGAACGTTTGAAGCAGGCGGAGAACGGCGCTTATGTGGGGCCTTTAAGGCTGCTTGCCCTGGAGGTCTATGAGAAAATGAAGGATGCCGGGATTCCCTGTACCATGCTGACAGGCGAAGAATGCATCTACGAGGAGAACAGCCGGATCATTTCTTCCACAGTGGAGATGCTGGACACGGAACAGAAGTACGACGTGGCAGTAGTCGATGAGGCGCAGATGATAGCGGATTCCGACAGGGGACATTCCTGGACCAGGGCTATCCTGGGGGTACAGGCACAGGAAGTTCATGTCTGTATGAGTCCTGCGGCGGAGAAGGTGATCACGCACCTGATCTCACTGTGCGGGGACACTTATGAAATACACAGATACGAGCGAAAGACACAGCTGCTCTGCGAGGATGTTCCCTTTATTTTCCCGGAGGATGTAAGGGAAGGGGATGCATTGATCGTATTTACGAAAAAAATGGTGCTGGATATTGCGGGCCGTCTGGAGCGGCGGGGAATCCGGGTCAGCGTGATCTACGGAAGCCTTCCTCCGGAAATCCGGCGCAGGCAGATACGCATCTTCGCGGAAGGACAGACCAGGATCGTGGTGTCCACGGATGCCATCGGCATGGGGCTGAACCTTCCCGTGCGGCGGATCGTGTTCGTGCAGACGGATAAATTCGACGGGAAGCATACCCGCCGCCTGAAGACGGAGGAAATTCATCAGATTGCCGGGCGGGCGGGGCGCTTCGGCCTCTATGACCCGGGCTATGTGACTGCCGTGGGACAGGAAAACCTGGATTATATCAGGGAGCATTTCCAGGAAACGGAGCCGGATGTGGATCATGTGAGCCTTGGTTTTCCCCAGGTGCTCCTGGATATGGATGACCCGCTGGATGCGGTGATGACTATCTGGAAATCGGTGAAAATCGAGCCGCCATTTGAGAAAATCAGTATCGAGGAAGTGCTGTTTTTATATGAACGGGCTTACAGGGACAGGAAGGAAATCGACGGTTTTGAGGATAAGCGCATGCTGTACCGTATGCTGACCTGCTCCATTGATACCAGGAACCGGGATGTGGTGGCTCTCTGGCTGTATTATTGTAAGACTTACACTGCGGATGTGTCCCTGCATTTCCCGGCGCTGATGATGTGTTCGGATTCCGGACTGATGCGGTATGAGACCTTTTATAAGCTTCTGGATCTGTACTATCAATTTTCTGTGCGTATGGGTAAGGAAATCGATACTGCACGGCTGGAACGGGAGCGGGAAAAAACGGAAGATACCATCATGCGGTATCTGGCGAAAGATAAGAAGGAGTATATCCGCAAATGCCAGTACTGCGGAAAGCCGCTTCCGGTGGGAGCTTCTTTCGGGGTGTGCGACAGCTGCTTTGTCCAGATACGCAATGACAGGAAGCACAGGTACGTGCATCATGAGCGCCATAAGGCTGTCTGAAGTCGGACGGATAGCAGGGAAATGCCGGAACAGTGCCGGACTGGTAATTTGAAAAAGCCCTCCTCTCATATATTGATAACAAGAAAGAGAATTCCGGCCGTGCAGGGAAACCATACATGGTCGGGAACGGGAGAGGGAAATGAAAACAATTTATGTGAAAGACATCTTTCGCAAAGTTCCGCACATTGGCGGCATCAAATGGAAACAGTGCATTCCATGGAATAAGGGCATTCCATGGAAAAAGTGCATTCCATGGAAACAGGCAGTGCCGACTTTTTTGTTTCTGGGGGCAATGTTTCTCCTGGGCAGATCTGCGGGAGAAATCATGGGCGAGCTGCAGCAGACAGCCGCAGTGGTGCAGGAAAGCGAAAACTGGGGGCTTGGCTTCGGACAGGAGGGGCAGAAACCCACGGGAAATGCGTCAGCAGCGGAGCTTAAGAAGTACGATGCGTATTTTTGCGCCGAGGGGGAGGAAAAGGTTATTTATCTGACCTTTGACTGCGGATACGAAAACGGAAATACGGAATCGATTCTGGATGCCCTGAAAAAGCACAATGCGCCGGCAACCTTTTTTGTGGTGGGGCATTTTCTGGAGTCTGCACCGGATATCGTGAAGCGCATGGTGGAGGACGGCCATACCGTGGGCAATCATACATATCATCATCCGGATATGTCCAGGATTTCGGATAAGACATCCTTCCAGAAGGAGATGGATGACGTGGCCGCTCTTTTCAAAGAGACTACAGGGACGGACCTGGCTATGTACTACCGTCCGCCCCAGGGAAAATACAGCACGACGAATCTGCAGATGGCGAAGGAACTTGGGTATTCCACCTTTTTCTGGAGCCTGGCCTATGTAGACTGGAACCAGGACAGCCAGCCCAGCCACGAGGAAGCTTTTGAGAAGCTGACAAAGCGCATTCATCCCGGGGCCATCGTATTGCTGCACAGCACATCTAAGACAAACGGGGAGATCATGGATGAGCTGCTGACGAAATGGGAGGAGATGGGGTATACGTTCAGGCCGCTTTCGGATTTGGTTGATTGATTAGTGACAGAGCCAGGAGTTGGAGTCTCCTGGCTTTTTTCATTGACGTAATTGGGCTTAACAGTAACATACAATGTCTTGGGAGAAGATTCAAAATTCGTAAGGAACTGTCACGTAATAATTTGCATTAAAATTTGCTCAAGGATCCTTATATTGAAGCATTTCAAAATCAAAAACAATACATATTATTTCGTGATAATTCCTAAGTGTGGAAAGAGGCTGCGTCAGTGCATGGAAATTGGCATCGGCGCTCACATGTTCATGAGAACTTCAATTTTATGTATGTCTTGACACGAGCCGACGGCCATACTGTGGGCAATCATACATTCATCATCCGGATATAGCAGGGTGACGGAAGAAGCAGTGAAATCGGCAGGAGCATATTCCGAAAAGGGAGAAAATTTCTTCGGTAATGCAGAACTGTGATGGAGTGAAATGACACCGGCTGTCGCGTGTTCTATGGGATATTCTCTATGGTTGCACCTAGACACCGACAATACGGCACTGAGCCGCACTCCTCCCAGAACCGATGTCAAGACTATTATAATATGATGGCGATGAAAGTGCAAGATGTGTAAACGCTTTCATTGCTATTTTTATGTCTGTTTTGCGTCTTTTGTGTCGCCACAGTTTTTGATGGGGCTTGACTTGCTTCTTTGCCTATTCTATAATGAAAACCGAAACAGACAGTCGCGAAAAGAGCCTGCCTGGGTACCGGGAAAGGTGCGGAAAGCGGCGGGATACAGCCGGAAAACCAGAAAGGGAGGAAGCATGGAGAAGGAACTGGTAATCGTCATTGACTTTGGCGGCCAATACAACCAATTGGTGGCCAGACGGGTCAGGGAATGCAATGTATACTGCGAAATCTATTCTTACAAGACAGATTTGGCTAAAATCATGGAGCGAAAGCCCAGGGGCATCATTTTGACCGGAGGTCCCAGCAGCTGTTACGAGGAAGGGGCGGCGACCTGCTCCCCGGAGCTGTTCGGACTGGGCGTTCCCGTGCTGGGGCTGTGCTACGGGGCACAGCTGATGACGCACGTATTAGGCGGTAAAGTGGCCCGTGCAGATGTGCGGGAGTACGGCAAGACGGAAGTAAACATAGATACGGAATCCCGTCTCTTCCAGAATGTGAAACCCCATGCAATCTGCTGGATGAGCCATTTTGACTACATAGCCAAGACAGCCGAGGGCTTCCGTGTGACGGCATCTACCGCGGACTGCCCTGTGGCAGCGGCAGAGTGCGAAGAGAGGAAATTATATGCCATCCAGTTCCACCCGGAAGTGATGCATACAGAGGACGGCTCGAAAATGCTGTTCAACTTCGTGAGGAATATCTGCGGCTGCAGCGGTGACTGGAGAATGGATTCCTTCGTGGAAGAGAGCATTCGTGCCATCCGGGAAAAAGTGGGACAGGGCAAAGTGCTCTGCGCCCTGTCAGGCGGCGTGGACTCCTCTGTGGCTGCCGTGCTCCTGTCCAAAGCCGTGGGCGGCCAGCTGACCTGCGTGTTCGTGGACCATGGGCTGCTGCGCAAGGATGAGGGGGACCAGGTGGAGGCGGTCTTCGGCCCCAAAGGGAATTATGAGCTGAACTTCGTCCGGATCAATGCTCAGGAACGCTTTTACGGGAAACTGGCTGGCGTCACGGAGCCGGAGGAGAAGCGGAAGATCATCGGCGAGGAATTCATCCGTGTATTCGAGGAGGAAGCGAAGAAGATAGGGGCCGTGGATTTCCTGGTGCAGGGAACAATCTATCCGGATGTGGTGGAGAGCGGGCTGGGCGGCGAGTCCGCGGTGATCAAGTCCCACCATAATGTCGGCGGGCTGCCGGATTATGTGGATTTCCGGGAAATCATCGAGCCCTTGCGGAACCTGTTCAAGGATGAAGTCCGGAAAGTGGGGCTGGAGCTTGGGATTCCGGAGCACCTGGTCTTCCGCCAGCCTTTCCCGGGGCCCGGCCTGGGGGTGCGCATCCTGGGGGAGGTGACTGCCAAGAAAGTGAAGATCGTTCAGGATGCGGACGCAATCTTCCGGGAGGAGATCGCGCGCGCCGGACTGGACAGGGAGCTGAACCAGTACTTTGCCGCGCTGACGAATATGCGTTCCGTGGGAGTCATGGGGGACGAGAGGACTTATGACTATGCGATTGCGTTGCGGGCGGTGAATACGGTTGACTTCATGACTGCGGAGGCGGCGGAGATTCCCTGGGAGGTGCTCAAGCGGGTGATGAGCAGGGTCATCAATGAGGTGAAAGGGGTCAATCGCCTCCTCTACGACATCAGCTCCAAGCCTCCGGGGACCATAGAGTTCGAGTGATGAAATGGTGTCACAGGGCAAAGCCGTTTATCCTCAAAAGGCAAAGTGGTTTAGTCTGTGGAAATGAATAAAGCATAACAGCAGACCTTGAAATGGGTATGAAGATTATCCATTTTGGGGTCTGTTTTGTTTTTATCAAACGTAGTGGAAGCCTTGTAAATACAGCATTCTCTAAAGATATGACACTGGAAATGATTCAGCATATACGGCTGGCTGTTGCCGGACAAGGGCAAAGCACTTCATCAGCGCAGAGGATAAACGAGAACTGGACAGGAATGCAGTTGGGAACGATGCTGTGTATGTGCTGAATGGTCTGCAATGAAAGGATGGCTGATTTTGAGTGGCAAAAGTAATATGGATTAAGATTGACATAAAGTTATATAAAGTTATATAATAAGCAATAAGTTATATAAAGTTATATAAGAAGAACGAAGTTATATAAGGTTATATAAGGCCATATAGCTGTGCTGCGGTTGTTTCCGACCGCGGGTATGGAGAAGGAGCCGTCATGAATAATCCATTTACACTGTCTTTCGGAAAAAAGCCATTGCAATATATTTCACGTCTTTCACAAACTACTGAAATCGTTGAAAATTTCAAAGCGGCAGAGCCGTCCAATCAGATTTATATGATCACCGGCATCAGGGGCTCCGGAAAGACGGTTATGATGACCAATATTGCCGGAGAAATCAAAAAAGAAGAAAACTGGGTAGTGCTGGAATTGAACCCGAACAGGGATATTCTCCAGAGTCTGGCGGCAAAGCTTTATGCTCTACCAGAAATGCATCGTGCGTTCCTTCAGGCAAAGTTTGATTTCTCTGCGCTTGGGCTGGGAGTATCGTTGGAAAATGCCGTCCCTGTGACGGATATTGAGAATGTAATCGAACTGATGCTGGCGGAAGTGAAAAAAAGAAACAGAAGATTGCTGATTACCATTGATGAAGTCACGAACTGCGAGCATATCAGGATATTTTCCAGCTCTTTTCAGATTTTTCTGAGACAGGAATATCCCATATTTTTGCTGATGACAGGTCTGTTTGAAAATATTTACGATCTGCAGAATGAGAAGACACTTACCTTTTTATACAGAGCGCCCAAAATAATGCTGGGGGCATTGAATTATACCGCAGTCAGAAAGAAGTATATGGACGTGTTTGGGCTGGATGCGGAAACAGCGGGGCAGATGGCAGGACTGACAAGAGGATATCCGTTTGCATTTCAGGTGCTGGGGTATCTGTTCTGGGAAAACAGAGACAGGGGGACAATAGAGGATATCCTGCCGGAGTACGATCAGTACCTTGACGAGTATGTCTATGACAAGGTCTGGTCTGAACTTTCTGAGCTGGACAGAAAAATACTGACGGAAATGGCTGAGAGCGGCGAAACCAAAGTCAAGGAGATCAGAGAGCGTACCGGCATGAGTTCCGGGCTTTTTTCCGTGTACAGAGACCGCTTAAAGAGGAAGGGGGTTCTGGATACAGGCAGGTACGGAGAGGTCTCGTTTACGCTGCCGAGGTTTGCGGAATTCGTTATGATGCAGATGATCTGATTTTGAAATTTTCAGTCTATACAGACATATGTTCGTATGTTAAAATGGAAGTATACGTCAGGAAAACGCACCGGGTTTAACCGTGTTCAGGGCAGTCCGGTAAACGATTCGACGGAAATCCGGAAATGTCGTTTGACGGGATTCAGAAATGCCGGATGTCCGGGGATGTTATTCGTTCGGATTCAGAAATATCGGATGTCAGGAGATGTTATTCATCCGGATTCGGGAATGGCGGGGGTCTGTATATGGCGGATTTTATGGAAAATCTCAATGAGAGACAGCGCGAGGCAGTGCTGGAGACAGAAGGGTATGTGAGGGTGATTGCCGGGGCCGGCAGCGGCAAGACGAAGCTGCTGGTCAGCCGTTACGCTTATCTGGTACAGGATTACGGAATCGACTCTTCCAATATATTGTGCGTTACCTTTACCAATAAAGCCGCAGGGGAGATGAAGAAGCGGATTCGTGGACTGATCGGGGAGAATAATGACGTGAGCCTGATCTGTACCTACCACGGGTTCTGCAACCGTCTTCTGCGGGAAAACCCGGAGAAACTGTTCCTGAACAAACAGTTCCAGATCATTGATGCGGGACAGCAGAAGGCTATACTGGGTGAAATCTATCAGAAGCTGGAACTGAAGCTGGACTATGCCACATTCGAGGCCATACTCCGGAAGATCGGACGGGCCAAAAAGGATATGGGGTATGTGACCAGAATCTGCAATCCCCGTCCCTGTCAGATTCTTGACGAAATAAAAAATCAGGATGACCGCATTATCGAGGACTATCTCCAGAGACAGAAGGCTACCTATTCTCTGGATTTTCATGATCTTATAGCCTTTGCCATTTATCTGCTGGAGACGGACAGCGAGGTCCGGGAAAAATGGCAGGAGAGGCTGAATTACATCATGGTGGACGAGTTTCAGGACAGCTCCCGGGTGGAAATGCGTCTGGTGGAGCTGTTGTCCGGCATGTACCGGAATCTGATGATTGTGGGGGATCCGGACCAGAATATTTATGAGTGGAGAGGCTCCGACGTAAAGCTTTTGGTGGATTTCGACAAGGAGCATGAGCCTACGAAAACCATTATCCTGAACCAGAATTACAGATCCACGCCTCAGATCCTGCAGTGTGCCAACACTTTAATAGAGAAGAATGAGCTGCGGCTGAAAAAAGACCTGTTCACCAGAAATCCTGCAGGCGCGCCGGTGGTTCATTATCATTCCAAAGATGACTTTGAAGAGATGGATCAGGTCATTGTCAATATTAAGAAGCTGCAGGAGAAGGAGGGGCTGCGCTATTCCGACTTTGCCATTGTTTACCGTGCCGGTTTTCTGTCCCGTGTAGCGGAGAAGAAGCTGGCAGAGAAGAATATTCCTTACGAAATTTTCGGCGGCGTACGTTTTTATGAGAGGATGGAGATTCAGGATATTCTGGCTTATCTGAAGCTGATTGCCTACGATGACGACGGGGCTTTCCGAAGAATCGTAAATACACCCCGGCGCAGATTCGGCCGGGCGAAGATGAACCTGCTGGAGAGGCTGCGGGAGCGGGAGCAGCAGGCTTATGGGGACAGGAACGCTCCAGCTTATGAGGACCGGGCGTCTCTGCTTGAGACGCTTTCAGGCCACCTGGAGCACAGGGAATTTCAGGGCAGCGATGTGGAAGCTTTTGTCCGTTTTATACAGTCCATGCGCAGAAGTTACCGGGAAAAGCGGATATCGGATATAGTAAACCAGGTGACCAGTGAAACCGGCTATGAGAGCTATATCCGGGAGCTGGGGGACGAAGAACGGCTGGACAACCTGGCGGAATTCAAGCAGATTGCCAATGAGTTCGAACGGGAGTTCGGAGAAAATATAAGCCTGGAGGGATTCCTGCAGCAGATTGCCCTGCAGTCGGGAGAGGACAGCGATGAAGCCAGAGATGCCGTCAAGCTCATGACCATTCATTCCGCCAAGGGACTGGAGTTTCCGGCAGTGTTTATCCTGGGCTTTACGGAGGGTGTATTTCCCTCTGCCAAGACCATAGGAGACAGGAAAAAGCTGGGACTGGAGGAAGAGCGGAGGCTTTGCTATGTGGCTATCACCAGGGCGGAAAAGTATCTGTTCCTGATGGAATCCGAGGGGACTAACTCCAATGGAATGAAGAAGCTGGTATCCCGTTTTCTGGAGGAAATCGGCGAGAATAATTACGTGAGAATCGGGCGGATTTCGGAGGAACTGAAGCGGGAAAGCAGAGGATATACAGCCAGGCTGAACAGGGATATGCTCTCGGAGCCTGTGGATGAAAGCCTGACGGCAGGAGATACGGTGGAACACCATGTCTTCGGCAGGGGGACGATTCTTTCCATAGACGAGAAGCGGGGAAGCTATTCCATTCAGTTTGAAAAGCTGAAGCTTCCGAGGAACATTTCCAGCAGCTATTTTCGGAAGAAACATGTGGATTTGCGGCAGACTTCCGGAGAGGAGAAGGCGGAAGAGAATGGGAAGCTCGCAGCGGCAGAAAACGGTGCTGTGGAGCAGGACGCAGAGGCAGGGAGAAAGTCTGCGGAAGAAGGCGGTGCTGCGGAGCAGGAAGCAGAAACAGGGAGAAAGTCTGCGGCAGAAAACGGTGCTGCGGAGCAGGAAGCAGAGACAGGGAGAAAGTCTGCGGAAGAAGGCGGTGCTGCGGAGCAGGAAGCAGAGACAGGGAGAAAGTCTACAGACGAAGGCTGTGCTGCGGAGAAAACGGAAGAGAACGGGAGAAAAGCAGCAGCAAACAATATTCTGGCAGGACAGACAGATGCGGAGAGACAGGCAGCGGCACAGACCATAAATCAAATAGCTGAACCGGGAACAGACATGGAATCTGGCCAGAGAGAGGAAGACGAAAACGAGTGGGAATCCAGCGGAATAGCTGAGCCGGGAACAGATATGGAATCCGGTCAGAGAGAGGAAGACGAAAACGAGTGGGAATCCAGCGGAACAGCTGAGCCGGGAGCAGATATGGAATCCGGCCAGAGAGAGGAAGACGAAAACGAGTGGGAATCCGGCGGAATAGCTGAGCCGGAAAAAAGACAGATTTTGAATTCTCCTAATTTGTGGAAGCGGGAGGATGTGCCCCATTCCGGCTGGCACTGCGTGGGAGTGGAGGATTTAGGCGCCCCGGTGGGTATCTGCCAGATGTGCGGTTACCAGATCATCCGTTATGCCCATCAGATGGAACATCCGGAGTATGGCCCGCTGTCCGTGGGATGTGTCTGCGCAGGCAGGATGGAAGGGGATGTGGAGACGGCAAAGCGCAGGGAGGCTGAGTTCAAGAATAAGCAGTCCAGACGGCTCCGTTTCTTTCAGCGAAAATGGAAGCAGTCCCAAAAGGGAAATGAGTATTTGAAGATAGACGGCCATGTGATTGTATTGTATCGCCATAATAAAAATACGCAGCCCACACAGCGGACGCAGGCTGCATATGGCAGAGAGGGAGCGTCCGTGTGGAAATTTGCCGTCGACAACGTGTTTTGCAGGACAGTGTATGCTACCCGGGAGAGGGCTTTGGCGGGGGTTTTCGATGCACTGGAGGAATTAAAGAAAAAATCGTAAGAAGTGGAAAAGGAGAGACATTATGAGCAGGATTTACACATCTGCCGATCAGCTGATCGGAAGGACACCGTTACTGGAACTGACCCACATTGAGAAGGAAGAAGGCCTGAACGCCCGCATCCTGGCAAAGCTGGAATATTTTAACCCGGCAGGCTCCGCAAAAGACCGCATCGCCAAAGCCATGATTGATGACGCCGAGGAGAAAGGCCTGCTGAAGCCCGGCTCCGTTATCATTGAGCCCACATCGGGCAACACCGGCATCGGCCTGGCGTCAGTGGCTGCAGCCCGGGGCTATCGCATCATTATCGTTATGCCCGAGACCATGAGCGTGGA
>DKVC01000083.1:8831-31809 GCA_002490995.1 Lachnospiraceae bacterium UBA7188 | reverse complement strand
TGGAGCGCCGCCAGCTGATGAAGGCTTACGGGGCGGAGTTGGTGCTCTCTGAGGGGGCAAAGGGCATGAAAGGCGCCATTGCCAGGGCTGGCGAGCTGGCAAAAGAGATTCCGAACAGCTTTATTCCAGGACAGTTTGTGAATCCGGCCAATCCCGCAGCCCACAGGGAGACGACGGGCCCCGAGATCTGGGAGGATACAGACGGAAAAGTGGATATCTTTGTGGCGGGCGTTGGTACCGGCGGCACCGTGACCGGGGTAGGCGGATACCTGAAGAGCCGGAAGCCGGAAGTGAAGGTCGTGGCTGTAGAACCCGCTTCTTCCCCCGTGTTGAGTAAAGGAACGGCGGGTCCCCATAAGATTCAGGGCATCGGTGCCGGGTTTGTCCCCGATGTGCTGGATACAAAGATTTATGACGAAATTATCGCGGTGGAAAATGAGGATGCGTTCTCTGCCGGGAGACGTGTCGGCAGGAGCGAGGGCGTTTTGGTGGGTATCTCGTCCGGCGCCGCCGTGTGGGCTGCCATTCAGCTGGGCAGGCGTGCGGAGAATCAGGGCAGGACTATTGTGGCGCTGCTTCCGGATACGGGAGACCGTTACCTTTCCACGCCGCTGTTTGCGGAATAGCAATGTGGAACCGCGAAACGGGTACTTGACAGAAATTTTACGAGTGATTTTCTGAAACAGCAGCCGCCTTACATGGCTGAAAAGCCCGAAAACAAGGGGATTTTCTGCGATTTTACCGGAATTTCAGATTATTTCAGCCAGAAAACTTGACATTCGCTGTAACATCTGCTATGATGTCTTCGTAACAAATTTAATAACTTTGTAATAACTTTATTAAAAAGTGGCATATTTTTTGCAAAGTCACACGATTTGTTTATGGAGGTAAGAAAAATGGCAAAATGCAGAAATCCTTTCACTGCAGTGGCGGGAGCGGTGTTATCACTTGTTTTGGTCCTGCAGTCGGGCATTGCTGTACAGGCGGCAGATGATACTTCCCTGGAGCAGCTGCGCGGAGGCGTAGCGGCAGTACTGAATCCCGGCTCGTCCAATTCTGTTGATATTGTAACTGCGACGGCGAGGGAGCTGAACCTGGATCTTCAGGTGGAAGAGCTGGATGAGGAGAAAGAAACCAGCCTGGTTATGGCGAATGTGCGGGATGCCCTGAATGTAAGAAGTGAAGCGGATGAAACATCAGATAAGGTAGGACTGTTATACAAGGACTGCGGCGGTACGATTCTTGAGAGGAAAGACGGATGGACGAAGCTGCAGTCGGGCAATATTATCGGATGGGCTTCCGATGAATATCTGCTTTTCGGCGATGATGCCCTGGCGCTGGCCAATGATGTGGGTAAGATGATCGCGACTATCAATACGGAGACTCTCCGTGTGAGGACAGAGCCCAATATGGAGGCAGGGGTATACGGCCTGCTCCCCAAAGGTGATATCATGGAAGTCCTGGGACAGGATGAGGACGGCTGGATATGTGTGGATTATGAGGGCAGTAACGGTTATGTGTCTGCGGAGTATGTCGAGATGGATTTTATCATTGATGCAGGCGAGACCATGGAAGAAATCAGAATCCGTCAGGAAGCCGAAGCCGCTGCAAAGAAGGAAGCGGAGCGTCATAAGAATTACGGCGAGTACACAACGGATGCAGATACCACGCTTCTTCTGGCAGCCCTGATTCAATGTGAAGCCGGTTCGGAGAGCTATGAAGGCCAGGTTGCGGTAGGCGCAGTGGTCATGAACCGTGTCAGAAGCGGGGCTTATCCGAATTCCATCCATGGCGTTATCTACGCATCCGGTCAGTTTACCCCCGCCATGAACGGCAAGGTGAACAGGGTGTTAGAATCCGGCAATATTTATTCCAGCTGTATCAAAGCAGCGGAAGAGGCACTGTCCGGTGTATCCAATGTAGGCGACCTGACACATTTCCGCCGCAACAACGGGCGTGACGGCCTGGTAATCGGCAATCATGTGTTCTACTAAACTGAATCAGTATGAGTTGAAAAATGCCCGGGCAGAAGTGTCCGGGTATTTTTGCAGCCATGAGATCATGCACCGGTCTTTTTTGGCGACGGCAGGGCAGAACGATAAGCCAAAACGATAAAAACGATAAAAACGTTTATCGTGCAAAGAAATCTATTGCCCTGAAAATGTTTTTGTAGTAAACTATTGATAAGTTTTAGAACTGTTGAAAGTGGTGCCAGGAGGGTATCTGCGGAGCTGGAATGGGAGGGATTGTATGTATGAAGTATTGATTTTCTGGCTGGTCCTGCTGATCTTGTGTATCGGGATCGAGGTGTTGACATTGGGGCTTACCACCATATGGTTTGCCGGAGGCGCTCTGGTTTCCATATTCGCAAATCTGCTGTATGCGCCGATTTTTGTCCAGATTATTTTATTTTTTGTTGTATCTCTGGTTCTGCTGTTTTTCACCAGGCCGGTTGCGGTAAAGTATTTTAACAAGGACAGGGTCAAGACGAATGTGGAGAGCATGGTAGGACGCCAGGCCATTGTAACGGAAGAGATTGACAATCTGAAAGCTGCGGGGCAGGTGACGGTAAACGGACAGGAATGGACAGCCAGAAGCTGGGATGAGAAGGTGAAGATTCCGGTGGGTGCTATCGTGACAGTGCGGGCAGTGGGCGGAGTGAAGCTGATTGTAGAATGTGGGGGACAGTCTGGAGGAGCTGCCGCGCAGGAACGGCCTGACGGCATAAAAGAGCAGGAAAATCAGATGTAATGTCAGAAAGGTCTGAGAATCAGAGTCTCTCGGAGAAAGAAGGAATAGTTTCAGTGCAGGAAGCCCTCCAGGTTAGAGGAGCTTGCAGATAAATAAAAGCGCACTGTCATATAGAGTGCAGAAAGAGGTAGAATATGGAAATGTTTGGGTTGTTGATTGCGTTGATCGTACTGGTGCTGGTCATTCTGGCATCCTGTCTGAAGGTGGTTCCGCAGGCGCAGGCTTATGTCATTGAGCGTCTGGGCGCTTATCAGGGAACCTGGTCTGTCGGATTCCATATCAAGGCGCCTTTTCTGGATAAGATTGCCAGGAAGGTGAACCTGAAGGAGCAGGTGGCAGATTTCCCGCCTCAGCCTGTTATTACAAAGGACAATGTAACCATGCGGATTGATACGGTGGTATTCTATCAGATTACTGATCCCAAGCTGTTCACCTACGGCGTGGAGAACCCGATGATGGCGATTGAGAATCTGACTGCAACCACTCTCCGTAATATTATCGGTGACCTGGAGCTGGACCAGACGCTGACCAGCCGTGAGACCATTAATACAAAGATGCGCGCGGCTCTGGATATTGCTACTGACCCCTGGGGCATCAAGGTGAACAGGGTAGAACTGAAGAATATCATTCCTCCTGCAGAGATCCAGAATGCCATGGAGAAGCAGATGAAGGCAGAACGTGAGAGGCGTGAAGCCGTGACCCGCGCGGAAGGCGAGAAGAAGGCCAAGATCCTGGAGGCGGAAGGAGCAAAGGAATCCGCTATCCTTCGCGCGGAGGCAGATAAGCAGTCAGCGATTCTCCGTGCGGAAGCCCAGAAGGAGAAGATGATCCGTGAGGCAGAAGGTGAAGCGGAAGCAATCCTGAAGGTGCAGCAGGCAAATGCGGACGGTATCAAGATGCTGAAGGAAGCCGGAGCGGATGAGTCCGTGCTGAAGATCAAGAGTCTGGAAGCCTTCGAGAAGGTGGCGGACGGCCAGGCCACCACAATCCTTCTTCCGGCAGAGCTGCAGGGAATTGCAAGTCTGGCGGCTACCTGGAAGGAGAGCGCAGGGAAATGACTTTCCCGGAAATGACTTTCCCGGAAATAATTTTTCCGTAAGTTTTTTAGAAAATACAGAGATATGGATGCGGTGGAAGAATCGGGCAGATTTCCATCGCATCTTTTTTAGTCTGTCTGCAGAATGCCGGGAAAATATTTGACCCGTGTAGCATTTTGTGATAGAATGAGAAAAATTGACAGTCTTGCCGGGAGGAGGTGCTGCATGAAGGGATTTTTTCAGAAGAGTCGGTTTCGGAAGTATTTTTATTTTTTGTGCTTTTTTATTTTGTGTGTCTGTGATCAACGGGTTGGCAGCGCTTCCGGGGAGATACAGCTGGTATGTCCCAATGTGATCCTCATGGTGTTAAGCTGTATTGCGTTAAGCCATTATCCGCTTTCCAGTTTCCGCAGGCGTCCGTTCCTGATTTCGGCAGTTGTCTTTGCAGCAGGCTCGCTCCTGGCTTTATTTCTGATCTGGCCCAATACTTATTACCATTATCAGCTGATCAGCGGGGTGATTGCCGCCATATTGTATGGCTGTGTGCTGACACAGACAGTGCTTGCCATCTTTTCCGCGAAAAGGCTTCCGCAGGGTAACCCTCTGGGTGCGGGACTGCTGGGGCTGCTGATGGTTTTGATGCTGTTATCTCATCATGACAGGTACAACGGTTTTCTGCTCTGTCTGTCGGTTCTCCTGCTTTATCTGACGGATTTTACGGTGCTGGAATGTGAGTGGATGCTCAAAGCTTTGGGATGTTCTGTCCTGACGGCTTTTTTTATATTTCAGGGAATGGCTTTTGTCTTTCGCCCATACGATTCCCTGCGTTATCTGGGGCTGTATGCCAATACCAATATGAATGCTCTGTTTTATCAGATGGTGTACTGTGTCTTCCTGTGTCTTTTCTGTATTTTGGAATTAAAAAAGGGGCATGGCCTGCTCAAATGGGGAAGCTTTTGCTTTGCCTGTGCCATGTGGTCTTTTGTGCTGCTGACCATGTGCCGCAGCGCCGTTCTGGGTATGGGGGCGGCTACTGGGCTGGGACTGGGTATTACATTGTGGAAACGGCGGGGAAGACGCCTGGGGAGAGGACTTGTCTATGCCGGCGCCCTGGCGCTTGGATGTGTGCTCAGCTTTCCCGTTGTGTATGGCGCAGTGAGATATCTGCCCGCTGCCTTTCATCATCCGGTCTGGTTTATGGATGAGTATTCCGAGGAGAAGGTACATTCCTGGGATCCCTGGGACTCCGAAAAGTATACGGACTGGCGGGATGTGCTTCAGGAAAATTTCGGCAGGTTCTTTCCGGGCGCTATGGAGGGGGCTCCCGCGGAGCCGGACGGGGAGGTGGTGGCTCCGGTGCTGCTGGTCTCCGCAAAAGCAGATCCCGGATTGGAGGGAGCGGGTTTTCTGCCTTCCGCCGCCATTTACGATGAGACAGGTTCTGAAGCGGGGGTATCTGCAGAGGAAGCGCCTGGGGCAGGGTATTCGGTAGCGGCCAGGCTTACTATTTACAGATACTATCTCTCACAGCTGAACCTGTTGGGACATGCGGATTCTGAAAATGGCCTTCAGATAGATGAAGGTTATTACGCACCGCATGCCCACAATATTGTCTTACAATATGCCTTTAACTATGGGCTGCCTGCGGGGATTGTATTCCTGCTTTATCTGGCGTCCTCAGGGATATGCTATCTGATTCTCTGTATCCGGAATGGAACTGACACGCCGTTTCTCCTGGGGCTTCTGTTGTTTGTGTCCATTGCCGGGTTTGGCATGATGGAGATCATATGGAGATACGGTCAGCTGTCCCATATGCTTCTGTTGCTGCTGCCTCGTTTTGCCTGGCAGAGCCGGTCAGATACAACCGGAAGTTTCTGAAACCGAAGCAGACCTTTGAGATCTTGAAACCGAAGCAGACCTTTGAGATCTTGGAACCGAAGCAGACCTTTGAGATCTTGGAACCGAAGCAGACCTTTGAACCGCAGCCGACATTGGAACTGCAGCCGACGCTGGAAGTGCGGCAGATGCTGGAACTGCGGCAGCCGCTGAAACCGCGGCGGTACAGAAAGCCGGTAACCGTGAGTACAAGAACGAAACTGTAAAACTGGAGTTATATGCCTATGGGAAAAAAGTATGGTTTTTATGGCACTGCGCTCTTTTTCATTCTGTTGTCGCTTCTGGCGACGGCGAAAATATGTTTTGTATATCTGGATATTGACGAGGAATATGCCGTCACCCTGTCGTGGCGTATTTTGTCGGAAGACAGGATGTTTCTTGATATCTGGGAGCCGCATCAGACTTCGGGCTTTCTGACGGCTTTTCTGTGCTGGATCTATCAGCGGATTGCGGGTACCACGGATTATCTGGTGCTGTATCTGCGTATCTGCGGCGCGCTGATACAGGCGGCAGTCAGCATCTTCCTGTACCGTACGCTGGCACCGCACTTTTCGCGTTTCGGGGCGCTGGTGGCGGCTTTCTTTTTTTATAATACGCTTCCAAAGCAGATTCAGACGCCGGAATTTTCCAATATGCTGGTGTGGTTCAGTGTGCTGGCGATGCTTTGCTTCTTCCGAGCCTGTCATTCACAGCGCAGCAGCCTGTGGCTGATTGCGGCAGGCGTCTGCGTCTGCGGGCTGATATTGTCCTATCCTTCCTGTATCCTGGTGGTTCCAGTTTATTTCCTCTGCCTGAAAAGATTGAGGCCGCAGTCCTTCCGGAGGGATTCCCTGACCCTGCTCGCGGTCTGTGCCGTTCTGGGTATCGGGTATATCCTCTTTTTCTTATCCCATATGACAGTGTCACAGTTTCTGTTCGGTCTGCGGCAGATGATGACGGACAGTGCGCATTCAGATTCCCTGCTGCAGCGTCTGTCCTGGTATGGCAGGGAGCTGTATTCGTTTTTGCAGCCCATGGGCTTTATTCTGTACTCGGCGGTTTTCTTTTTTCTGGTATATGGGTTGGCGGCTTTAAAATGTAAATACGGCAGCTTTTTCCGGCATTTGTCCGTCTGCTGTATTCTGTGCGGCAGCTTTGTGATTCAGATTCTGCTCTGGTCTGTGGCAGGGTATCGGAGATTTCATTTTCCGTTGCTGCATTTTTATCTTCTGTATGGGGCCGGGATTCTGACATACAGGAAAGGGTGCCGGGCGGTTGGGACAAAGAAGCGTTCTATATTCTGGTTTGGCTGTGTCTGCGGCGGCTGTGTATGGTTTGCGGCGCTTCTGGTCACCAATACTACCTTAAGCGTGACCGGCCCGTATCTGATGAGCGGGCTCATACCGGCGATTGTCCTGTTGGCGGAGGAGGCGGAAGAATATGCGCTGTCTCAGCCCAAAGGCAGCTTTCGCTACAGGCTGCCGGCGCTTCTGACCGCCATAGGGCTGCTGGGAACGACTTTGTTTGCAAAAGGATTTCTGGTATGTGAAAACGAAGGGCGCTGTTCCGATATTTTCCTGGTAAGGCAGAAAGCCCTGTCCGGGCCGGCGAGAAATATTTACTGTTCTTATATGGAAGGTTATGCTTATAATTCCTATGCAGAGCTGTTGGAGGGCTGCTGTACCCCTGGGGATTCTATTCTGTATGTAGGGCAGCACAGCCTGTATTATCTGCTGACTGACAGCAGGATTGGGGTGCATTCAACTATCAGCACACCTACCTTCGACAGCCGCCTGCTGGAGTACTGGTCGCTTTTTCCGGAGCATTATCCTGCACTGGTGGTGATAGACCGGAATTACCGTATCCCGGATGAAATAGATTTCGTCAGGAATGCTTTGCAGCTCAGGGAGCCGGTTGCCGAAAATGATGAGTTCTCCGTTTACCGGGTTGGGGAGCCGTAGGCATATAATGCACAGGCGGACTATTAGGTGCTTAAGAGCAATACCTGCGCATTCCGGCAAGAGTTTGGTTCAGGTTATCCGGGTTAGGGAAGAGTTGCTGTTATGCGGGTGCACACAAGGCTACAGTCGGCAAATGTTTTCGGCTTTGCGTATCCTTTGCGCAGGGTACTGTGCGGATACTGTGCAAGTCCGGGGTTGAAAAAAGGCGCTGTATGAAGTATATTTATAGAGTATAAAGACGGCAGCCGGCATTATGTCCGGTCTGCCGGGGATTGTCCGTTGAGACGGAATATGGAAAGGCGGGATAAAGGAATGAATTTAAAGGGGCGGGATTTTTTAAAATTACTGGATTACACACCGGAAGAAATCGTATATCTGCTGGATCTGGCGGCAGAATTGAAGGATAAAAAGAAAAAGGGAATCCCGGTGGATACGCTGAGAGGAAAAAATGTGGCGCTGATATTCGAGAAGACCAGCACAAGAACAAGATGCTCTTTTGAAGTGGCGGCCCATGATCTCGGAATGGGAACCACATATCTGGACCCCACCGGCTCTCAGATTGGGAAAAAAGAAAGCATTGCGGACACTGCCAGGGTTCTGGCGGGCATGTATGACGGGATTGAATATCGTGGATACGGACAGAATATTGTGGAAGAACTGGCGAAATATGCCAAAGTGCCTGTGTGGAACGGGCTCACCAATGAGTTCCACCCTACCCAGATGCTGGCTGATTTGCTGACCATAAGAGAGCATTTCGGAATCCTGAAGGGGCTGAAACTGACTTACATGGGAGATGCACGTTATAATATGGGGAATTCCCTGATGGTGGCCTGCGCCAAAATGGGGATGCATTTTACTGCCTGCACGGCGAAGAAATATTTTCCAGAGGAGTCACTGGTGAAGCAGTGCAGGGAGATTGCCGGCGGGACAGGAGGCAGCATTACCTTCACGGAAGATGTGGATGCCGGGACGAGAGACGTGGATGTAGTCTATACCGATGTATGGGTGTCCATGGGAGAGCCGGATGAGGTATGGGAGGAGCGCATCCGGGAGCTTTCTCCGTATCAGGTGAACCGTGCCGTGATGGAAAATGCAGGCGGGAAAGCCATATTTATGCACTGTCTTCCTGCATTTCATAACCTGGATACCAAAATCGGCGCGGAGATGGGCGCACGTTTCGGAATCCGGGAGATGGAAGTTACGGATGAAGTGTTCGAATCAGCGCAGTCACTGGTGTTCGAGGAGGCGGAGAACCGCATGCATACCATCAAGGCCGTGATGGCAGCGACACTGTAAGGAAGCGGGAAGTTATGCGGGACAGGAAAAAGAAGTAAAGCGGGAATGAAAAATGAAATCTGAGATATTGGCGCTTCTGCGGGAACGCGGGGATTATGTGTCGGGACAGGAGTTGTGTGAACGTTTTAACGTATCCCGAACTGCGGTATGGAAGGCAATCGGACAGCTGAAAAAAGAGGGCTATCGGATTGAAGCAGTGCAGAACAGGGGGTATTTGCTGGCAGAGGGCAATGAGATGTTCGGGCAGTATGAGCTGGAGAGCCGGATGGATACAGAATGGGCGGGACATCCGGTGAAGTTTTACGATACTTTGGGTTCCACCAATCTGCAGGCGAAGATGGACGCGGAGAACGGAGCCCCGGAGGGAACGCTGATCGTGGCCGATATGCAGACAGCCGGGAGAGGCCGAAGGGGAAGGGCATGGAGCAGTCCGGCGGGGACGAACGTGTATTTTACATTGATATTGAAGCCCGATTTTGCAGTGGAGATGTCTTCTATGGTGACTCTGGTGATGGGGCTGGCTGTGGCAGAGGGAATCCGGAAGGTGAGCGGGGTGGAAACGGGGATCAAATGGCCCAATGATATCGTCATAAACGGGAAAAAGGTATGCGGCATGCTGGCCGAGATGAGCGTGGAGCGGGAATACATTCATTATATTGTAATCGGCACAGGAATTAATGTGGGAAAGCAGGATTTTCCGGCGGAGATTGCGGACACCGCTACCAGCCTCTGGGAGGAATGTGGAGAAAGGGTTTCAAGGGCAGAGCTGATTGCAGGCGTGATGAAGGCTTTTGAGGAGTGTTACGGCATTTTCCGCAGGGAGGGAAATCTGTCCGGCTTGGTGGAAAGATACAGTGCGCTGCTGGTAAATAAGGACAGGGAAGTGCGGGTTCTTGATCCCAAAGGAGAATTTCAGGGGATTGCCAGGGGCATCAATGAAACCGGGGAGCTGCTGGTGGAGCTGGAGGACGGCAGGGTGACGCCGGTTTATGCCGGGGAGGTATCCGTGCGGGGGATTTACGGGTATGTGTAAGGTTCCGTCCTTGCGGGGATTTGCGGGCATGTGTGAAGTCCTGCTCTGCGGGGATTTTTGGATTGGGGGCTTCGGATAAAGGGGGTCCGGAATGGGCATGCGGCCAGGCGGCATATGGCAGGAGGTTTGAATGGAAGAGAAGAAAACGGTGCTTTGCGGAGCAAATGCCTATGAGATGAAATATTATTTTAATGAACGCTTTCAGGCGATTCCGGATTCCATCAAGGATGAGCTGCATATTATCTGTGTGCTGTTTACAGAGGAAGCAGGCGGTATCCTTACCATTGCCTTTGAAGAAGACGGAAATGTAGTATTAGAGACGGACGCGAAGGAGGACGACATCTATTATGATGAAGTCAGCAGCGGCTTATTAGTGTCGGAAATCCGCAGAAACCGTCAGGAATTATTTGAGGCGCTGAGGCTGTATTATAAAGTATTTATTCTGAAGGAAGACGTTTCCGGGTACCTGGATGAGGAATAAGGGGATTAAGAATGGACACAGGTTTCCCGGCTATGGACGGTATGCGGGTTTCTTAACGGTTCCTTAGACGGGAAGAAGAGAGGAAGAGAATGAGGGCGGCATTATGGGAAAGCTGAAGATAGGCAGCGTGGTTTTGGACAATCAGGTGATACTGGCGCCGATGGCAGGGGTGACGGACCTGCCATTTCGTCTGTTGTGCAGGCGGGCGGGGGCCGGGCTGGTCTGCATGGAGATGGTCAGCGCCAAGGCCATTTATTATAACAATAAAAATACGGAGGAGCTTCTGGCGATTCATCCGGAGGAGGGTCCCGCGTCTTTACAGCTTTTCGGCTCGGACCCACGGATTATTGCGGATATGGCGAAAAGGATTGAAGAGAGGCCTTTTTCCCTGTTGGATTTCAATATGGGCTGTCCTGTGCCCAAGGTGGTGAACAACGGGGAAGGCTCTGCATTGATGAAAAATCCGCCCCTTGTGAGGGAAATCCTGTCCGCACTGGTGAGAGCCGTGGACAAGCCTGTGACGGTTAAAATCCGTAAAGGATTTGACCAGGCACACTGTAATGCGGTTGAGATAGCGAAGATTGCGGAGGACTGCGGTGTGGCTGCCATTGCGGTGCACGGACGAACCAGAGAACAATACTACAGCGGCAGAGCGGACTGGGATACGATCCGCCAGGTGAAGCAGGCGGTGAGGATTCCAGTTATCGGCAACGGGGATGTGGACAGTCCCCGGGCAGCGGAAGAAATGTTATCCCTGACAGGCTGCGACGGGGTTATGATAGGCAGGGCTGCCCAGGGGAACCCCTGGATTTTCCGGGATACAGTCAGGTATCTGGAGGAAGGGATATTGCCCGATCCTCCGGGCCGCCCGGAAAAAAAGCGGACGGTACTGGAACATGCCAGGCTTCTGGTGGAATATAAGGGAGAGTATACGGCGGTGCGTGAGATGAGAAAGCATCTGGCCTGGTATACTGCGGGGATGCCCCATTCCGCCCGGTTCCGGCAGGCAATTAATGCCATGGAGACATTGGAAGAACTGACGGCGGGGGTGGAGGATATTTTCGGGTGAACCTGCATATATTTTGGCATGGACACCATTTTTTATTTTTACGGAAAAAAAGGATTAAAGGCTCCGGAGACGGATCCGGTGGGTCTGAAAAGCTATATGCTGGTGCGGGTGGCGCTGGATGTGGGGGAGGATACATGGTTCGGCGAGAGGCTGGGAATGCCGGAGGAGGAAGACTGCGGAAGCACGGCACAGGTATTCCCGGATCTAAGTACGGAGGTACAGGCGGGCTGTTGGGATAAGCAGAAGAGCCGCCCGGGGAGCCGGATGCGGAAAGTGCGGCCAGGTGACCGGGAAAAGCAGGAAAACCGTCTGAGAAGCTGGATGCGGAAAGTACGGCCGGATGACCGAAATAGGCGGATAGACGGTCCGAAAAGTCGGGAGAGGGGCATCTGGAAAGTATGGGGCAGATTATGGGGACTGGAACGCAGGGAAGCCGGGCCTGTAGGAGAGATGCCTGTGTCGGGCAGGGGCGAAAGGCAGGGGCGACGGTTTTGGAGGAGGCGCCGGGAAAGGCTTAAGGAGAAGGCGGAAGCGGCACGTCGGAAAGCACTTCTGGCACAAAGGGAGGAGCGTATCCGCAGGACGGAAGCGTCCATAAAAAGGCTTGCCCTGGAGGTGGCGGAGCTGGCGGGAGAGGGAAACCTATGTTATTGTGCTTATGACAATCGTGTCAGGAAAGCACTGTTAGAAAATTGCAGGCATGGCTCAATTTTACCCGTTTTGTGGCAGCGCTGTTTCGAATGGAGGGAATTTGCGGATTACACCGGCAGGTTCTGGGTGGAGCAGCTGATGCAGGAGGCTGTGCTGCCTCATTTTGTGATTTTGGGGACTGCCGACTGCATTCCGGAACTGCTTGAGAAGTACGCACGCGGAATGAAGAGCCTGCGCTGGATTCTGGCAGAGGCAGACTGTACCCCTGAACTGGAAGGCTTTGTGGAGGATTTTTATATAGAGTTTGGGCTGGCTGCCTCCCTGCAGGTCCTTCCGGGGCCGAAAGAGTTTAAGAGGCTGCAGCTGGCGTGCGCTTTGCCGTCCAATATTCTGGATTTTACCGGAGAACCTGGTATAGGCATATGTGGAGTGGCAAAGGGGAGTATCTGGCTTGATATGTGGTCTGTGGAGGAGAAGCGGAGGCGGATACTGGGGCGCGGCCCGGGAATCTCTTATTTTTCCATAAAGGAGAAATGGAAATATGCACAAAGACGCTGTAAGAGCCCCGTATTGCCTTGACACCTGCCGGAAAAGTGGTATAATACGGGGGAGTCAGTGAGACAGGGATTTACAGGAAAAAGGCAGGAATATGCTCGGGAATGAAAACATCAGCCGGATATCATTCTTAACAGAAAATAAAAGATAGAAAACTTAGAAAGGTGTATGAAGATGCAGGAGAAGAAAAATATTCTGACCTATGAAGGACTCAGGAAATATGAGAGCGAATTGCATGAACTGAAGGTGGTGCGCCGCCAGGAAGTAGCGCAGAAAATCAAGGAAGCCAGAGAGCAGGGAGACCTGTCAGAGAATGCCGAGTATGATGCGGCGAAGGACGAACAGCGCGATATCGAGGCGAGGATTGAGGAGCTGGAGAAGATTCTGAAGAATGCCGAGGTAGTGGTGGAAGACGAGGTAGATCTGGACAAGATCAATATCGGCTGCGTGGTAAAGCTTCTGGATATCGAATACAGCGAGGAGCTGGAGTACAAGATCGTAGGTTCCACGGAAGCTGACAGCCTGAAGGGCAAGATTTCCAACGAGAGTCCTGTGGGCAAGGCCCTGATTGGCTGCAAGGTGGGCGATAACGTGGAAGTGGAGACAGCCGCAGGCGTATTCACCTATAAAGTGCTGGAGATTCAGAGAAGTAAATAAGTCCGGTATTTTCTGGCGGAGGGAGATCGGATATGGAAAGAGGACAGCGGGGTTGGCCATTGGGCTGACTCCGTTTTGTTTAGGAACTGGCGGGAAAGGAACTGGCGGAAAATAACTTGTGCGCTCTGCATATCCCCGGAAGGCTGTTTTGCAGTGGGACAGGCCGGATATTTGTGGCACTGCTCACAGGAGTGTTTTGTGAGGAGGTGTGACTTTTGCTTGTTTTTACATGTATTTACTGGTATACTAATTTTATGTTTACATATGCTTGTGAGCGAATTCATCCGCCTTGCGTTTGTTCCTTATACAGGAAAAATTTGAACATTCAAGACAGACATGAAGTTTCAGGACCAGGGTATAATGGTTATTTAAGAGATAGGGTGTCAAAAAGGAAATTTTTTAGTTCCGGATGGGAGATACATGAAAAAGCTTAAGGATATCAGGGTTGGGATACTGCAGGTACCGGTTACCCGCATTGCCCTGTTGATTTTTGCAGATTTACTGGCCGTTTTGCTGGCTTCCGTGCTCAGCCTTTACGTGCGTTATGATTTTAAGTTTATGGATGTGCCCAGGTATTTCTGGGAAGCCATTCTGGAGTGTTATATTCCAAATGTAGTGGTGCTGTTAATCGTATTTAACATATTCAGATTATACAAAAGCGTATGGCGCTATGCCTCCGATACGGAACTGGTAAATAATGCCATTGCGGTACTTTTCTGTGCGGGGATGCAGCTTGTTATCTCCTGGATCAGCGAAATCAATATGCCCGGAGACCATCCTTTTTTGCCCAAGAGCCATCCCTTTTTTTACGGGGTGTTTCTGCTGATATTTACGGCGGGGATCCGTTTCAGCTATCGTATCCTGCGGGTGTTTCAGAACAGGAGGCTCAGCCGCAGAAGCGGGCTGACGAAATTCAACTGTATGATAGTGGGAGCGGGAGCCGCGGGAAATGCCATTTTAAAGGAGATTGAGACCAGCCATTATCTGAACATGCATGTATCCTGCGCCATTGATGACCACCCGGGCTGTCACGGAAAATATCTGCGGGGCGTGCCCATTGTGGGCGGCAGGGAATGCATTCCGGAATGTGTGGAAAAATATGATATTGATGAAATCATTATTGCAATTCCGTCTGCCAGCCGTTCCACGCTGCGCCCGCTGCTGGATATCTGTAAGGAGACAGGCTGTAAACTCCGAATCCTGCCCGGAATGTATCAGCTGATCAGCGGGGATGTGAGCGTGTCCCAGCTGCGGGAGGTGCAGATAGAGGATTTGCTGGGGAGAGACCCCATAGAAGTCAATGTGGACGATATCATCGGCTATGTCCAGGACAAGGCGGTGCTGGTAACCGGAGGCGGCGGCTCCATCGGAAGCGAGCTGTGCCGGCAGATAGCCCAGCATGAGCCCAGGCGGCTGATTGTGTTTGACATTTACGAGAACAATGCCTATGAACTGCAGCAGGAACTGCGGATGAAGTATCCGGATCTGAATCTGGTGGTGCTGATAGGCTCGGTGCGCAATACTTCAAGGGTGGAGGAGATATTCCGAATCTACAGGCCTCAGATTGTCTACCATGCGGCCGCCCACAAGCATGTGCCCCTGATGGAGGACAGTCCCGGGGAGGCTATCAAAAATAATGTCTTCGGCACCCTGAAGGTGGCAAAGGCGGCGGATAAGTACGGCGTACAGCGCTTTGTCATGATTTCCACGGATAAGGCGGTAAATCCCACCAATATCATGGGAGCCAGTAAACGTATCTGCGAAATGATTATACAGAATCAGAACCTGAAGTCAAAGACGGAATTTGTGGCGGTGCGTTTCGGCAACGTGCTGGGCAGCAACGGCAGCGTGGTGCCGCTGTTTAAGAAGCAGATTGCCCAGGGCGGGCCGGTGACGGTGACCAGCCCGGATATTGTACGCTATTTTATGACCATTCCGGAGGCGGTTTCCCTGGTGCTGCAGGCGGGAGCCTATGCCAAAGGCGGCGAGATCTTCGTGCTGGATATGGGAGAGCCGATGAAGATGCTGGATATGGCGAAGAACCTGATCAAGCTTTCCGGTTTCCGTGTGGACGAGGATATCAAGATTGAGTTTATCGGCCTGCGTCCCGGGGAGAAGATGTATGAGGAGCTTCTGATGAACGAGGAAGGACTTCAGGAGACTGCTAACAAGATGATTCACATCGGCAGGCCAATTGAATTTGATTCGGAGGAGTTTGAGGAACAGCTGGAACGACTGAATCAGATGGCCAAGGCTGAGGACAGAGATATCCGCAGGATGGTGAAGGAGATTGTGCCTACCTATCAGTATGATGAGTAAGGGGCATAGAACAGGAGAGCGATATGTACGGGAAGATAAAAAGAGGAATGGACTTTGTGATGGCACTGCTGGGACTGATCATCCTGTCCCCGGTTTTTCTGATATTGATTATTGCGATCAAATTAGACTCCAGGGGGCCGGTGCTCTTTAAGCAGAAGAGAGTGGGTATCCATAAAACGCATTTTAATATACTGAAATTCCGTACCATGCGGATTGACACCCCCAGGGACATGCCCACCCACCTTCTGAAAAATCCGGAGCAGTACATCACGAAGGTCGGCAGATTCCTGCGCAGGACCAGTCTGGACGAACTGCCCCAGATTGTCAATATCCTGAAGGGGGACATGGCCGTGGTGGGACCCAGGCCGGCGCTTTGGAACCAGTATGACCTGATCGCGGAGCGGGATAAATACGGCGCCAACGACGTGCGCCCGGGGCTTACGGGCTGGGCGCAGATTAACGGAAGGGATGAACTGGAAATTCCCGTGAAGGCGAAGCTGGACGGGGACTATACGGAAGCCCTGCTGCACGGAAAAGGATTCCCGATGGACTGCCGGTGCTTCTTCGGCACTTTCTTAAGCGTGCTGAGAGAGGACGGCGTGGTTGAGGGCGGCACGGGAACCATACATGCCGGGGAGGGCGTTGGGCAGGAGAAGGGCAGCAGATAGAAAAAGGAAAAACGGCAGAGCAGAGTGAAATGTGCCGGTGCCGGAAAACACAGGTGGATAATGGCATGAAGCGAATTTTGGTGACAGGAAAAAACAGTTATATCGGCACGGCGTTTGCTCAGTATGCGGAGGCGCACTATCCGGGAGAATTCCGGACAGACATGGTGAGTATGCGTGACGGCACCTGGCGGGAACTGGATTTTTCCGTGTATGATACCATATTCCATGTGGCAGGACTGGCTCATGCGGATATCGGGCATGCCACAGAGGAAATGCAGCGGAATTATTATAAGGTCAATACGGATTTGACTCTGGAGGCGGCAGCTAAGGCAAAAGCGGCGGGGGTTCGTCAGTTTGTCTTCATGAGCTCCATGATTGTATACGGCGGCAGGGAACATGTGACAGAGGACACTGTTCCCGAGCCTGCAAATTTCTATGGGGACAGCAAGTGGAAAGCCGACTGCGGTGTCAGGGAGCTGGCGGAGGACAGTTTTCAGGTTGCGGTGCTGCGCCCACCCATGATTTACGGGAAAGGAAGTAAAGGGAATTATCCTGTGCTGGCAAAGATGGCGAAGAAGCTGCCGGTATTTCCAAATGTAAATAACAGGCGTTCCATGCTTTATATCGAAAACTTATGTGAATTCCTGTGTCGCATTATCCTGGAAGGGCGGGGAGGCATCTTTTTCCCCCAGAATAAGGAAACAGTTAGCACAACCGAACTGGTGAAAGAGGTAGCAGAATGTACTGGACACAGAATCTGGGTGACGTCGCTGCTGGCTCCTTTTGTGTCCGTGGGTAAGCATGTGCCGGGGAGAATCGGGGACTTGTGCAGGAAGGCTTTCGGCAGCAGCTGGTACGAGCCGGGCATGAGTGAGATGGCGTGGGACTACCGGGTGGCGGACTTAAGGGAATCTGTGAGAAGGACGGAAGAGGAAGGAACGGAAAGCAGGCGGCAGGACAAGCCAGCAGGTCTGAAAAATGGGGAAACGCTGGATGTGGGAAATATTCCGGAGGGCGTAAACCGAAAGCAGGGAGATATGCGGAACACAGAAATCCTGAATGGGGCAGATGAAAAGTCGGCAAACGGGATCTCAGAGAGGGAAGCGGGCGACTTGGAAGTGGCAGGGCATGGCGGATTTCAGGTAAGCGTGGGGGATTCACAACCCCTGGTGTCTGTCACTACAGTCACATGCAACAGCGGTAAAACGCTTTCCAGAACCATAGAATCCGTTTTAAACCAGACTTATGATAAGATAGAATACCTTATCATAGACGGCCTGTCCGGCGACAATACGCTGGAAATAGCGGAAAGCTACCGGGAAAAGTTTGCGGCTAAGGGCATCGCCTACACCATTGTATCGGAAGCCGACAACGGCATGTATGATGCCATCAACAAGGGAATCCGCCTGTCCCACGGCGCTGTCATAGGCAATATCAATTCGGACGACTGGTACGAGCCGCAGGCTGTGGAGAGGGCAGTCCGCTTTATGGAGCAAACCGGCTGTGATTACATGTACGCAGATTTACGGATGGTAAAAACGGACGGAACAAGCTTTCTCAAAGCGGCAAAGCTTCAGAAGCTGGCCACTTCCAGAGGATGGAACCACCCCACCCAGTTCGCCAGACGGGAGCTGCATCTGAAATATCCCTATAAACTGGAAAGCCTTCACGACGATTTTGATTTCTTCCTGAAGGTGAGAAAATCCGGCTTCCGCATCGCCGTACTGAATGAAACCCTGGCCAATTTCACCATGGAGGGAATCAGTCATGAGAGGAATCTGAGGGCGGCGATAGCCAGAGGAAAATGCAGGTACCGGATTTACCGGAATAACGGGTACAGCAGGTGGTATCTGCTGGAATGTATTTTGATAGAAGGGGCTAAGTTTGTACTGCACTTTGTGTGATTGCTTTTTTATTATCAGGAAGTTGCAAAGGGGGCTTTATGAAATCAAGTGACAGAGATGAGGGTTGGATAACCGGAAGATTATATTTCAACAGAGAAGATAAAAGAATCATTATTAAGAGACCACGAAATGAGTTTGGTTATACAATGAATCTGGGAAATAAGTGTGTATGGATGTTGTGGCTTGTTTTTATCATTGTTATGGTTGTTATACTCAAGATCGCCGGAACTTATTAAACTGCTTATGGCAAATTACGGCTGGCGGTCCAAAGGTCACTGTCACAACAGCGACTTTGTTATACGATTACGTTGGCAAATGTTTTTGGTCTTGAGTATATATTAAGCATTAGGAATTGTCGGAAAATAACTGATACAACTTCTTTAGAAAAAAGCCCAGAAACACAAGGAAAACGGCTTTAAACTCGTATCAGTTATTTGTAGACACTTCCTTACTCTTTAATCTGCAGAACGATTAAGAGAGTGTAGGGTATCTGAAAATGAAAATACTACAAATTAACAGTCATTACGACCAGGGCGGCGCCGCCCGTATCGTGGCATGCATTCACAGGCAGCTTCTTGCCGACGGGCAGGAATCCCATGTGGCATATGGCAGAGGGCAGCAGGGAGAAGAGGGCACATACCGCTTCGATACGGTGCCGGAAGTCCTGCTTTCCGCCGCCTGCAGCCGCTTCCTCGGAAAAAACGGCTGGTACAACAGGGCGGCCACCCGCAGGCTGCTTTCGTTTATGGAAAAGGTAGAGCCGGATGTGATACATCTGCATGCCCTGCACGGATATTATTTGAATTTTCCCATGTTATTTGACTATATTAACAGCAGGAAGATTCCCTGTGTCTGGACCTTCCACGACTGCCACGCTTTTACGGGGAACTGCGGATACTTCTTTGACTGTGAGAAGTGGAAGACAGGCTGCGGCAGCTGCCCCTATCTGAAAAATTATCCTGCAAGCCAGTGGTTTGACCGCACCGGGACCATGTGGCGGCAGAAGAAGGAGCTGTTTACCCAGGGCAGAAAGGTAATCGTGACCCCTTCTCAGTGGCTCACGGAGCAGGCGAAGCAATCCTGTTTCGGGATATATCCCTGCGTCACCATACACAACGGGATTGACACAAAACAGACCTTTTTTCCCAGGGACAGACAGGGCTGTCGGAAGAAATACGGTTTCAGCCGGGAAGAGAAGCTGATTCTGGGAATCGCCGTGGGCTATCGGGATGAGCGAAAGGGTGCAAAATATATCATTCAGATGGCAAGACACCTGGGTTCCCATGCGAAGGTAATCCTCATCGGCTGGAACCGTGAAAACGATGTCCTGCTGAAGGAAAGCGACGGCAGTAAAATTGCGGACAATATTGTCACCATTCCCAATACTTCCGATGCGGATATGCTGGCGGAGTACTACAGCATGGCGGATGTATTCGTCATTCCTTCCCTGGCGGAGAATTATGCCACCACTACTTTGGAAGCCATGGCCTGCGGAACCCCGGCGGTGGGATTTGATGTGGGGGGCATTCCGGAGCAGCTGGCAGGGGGCAGAGGCATAGCGGTAAAGGCAGGTGACCAGGCCCGGTTTAATGCGGCGGTGGAGAGCGTGCTGGAGGGAAGAGCCGGGCTGGTGGATAGAGAAACTCTGGCGGCAGCGGTCCGGGAGGAGAATTCCACAGAGCGGATGACAGAGGCGTATGAGCGGATTTACAGGGAGCTGCATGAAGGCTCAGCATAGTGTAACGGGATTATTTGCAGGCTGGATGACTGGAAGGGAAAACTGCGCCATTATGCAGGGTAAGAAAGCGGTTTTATGCCGGAGAGGAGTGGGAAGCATGACAACATCGGTATGCATGGGAATTTATAACGGAGCGCAATATCTGGAGGCGCAGCTGGAGAGCATCCGGAACCAGTCCAAAGCGCCGGATGAGGTCATTCTGTGCGAGGACGGCTCTTCGGATCGCAGCGGGGAAATCGCGGAGGCGTTTATAAAGCGCCACGGGCTTTCGGAGCACTGGAAGTTGTGCCGGAATCGGGAGCGGAAAGGGTATCCGGGGAATTTTTACCATGCCATGAGCCTGTGTACCATGGATGTGGTTTTTCTGGCGGACCAGGATGATATTTGGGCTGCCAATAAAATGGAGGAAATGTGCAGGACATTGGAAGCCCATCCGGAGGCGAAGTGCGTGTGCTGTAAGTTTGGGTTGATTGACGGGGAGGGAAAGGATATCCATTCCCTGATGCAGCCTGCCGTCAGCCATGGCACGGGCAATGCAAGGGAAGTCTCCATTGGGGATGTATTCTACAAATGCGAGTGGCCGGGAATGGTCATGGCATACCGACGGGCGTGGTTTGAAGAAAAAATCCGGGAGCGCCGTCCAGAGCAGGATTCCCGGCTTCCACACGATTTTCTGGTCAGCGCCCTGGCGGCGGAGGACAGGGGTTTTCTGCAGATAGACAGCGAGCTGGCTTATCATAGAAGACACGAACATAATACAGGCCAGGAGGAACACCGCCTGGGCAGGCTGCTCAACCGGCGGCGCAAGCTTCAGGAGATAGAGCGATACAACAGTCTTCTGGATATCTTCCGGGAAGAAAAGGTGCTGTCTTCTGAAGAGGCGCTCAGAACGCTGGAGGAGAAAAGAAAGGTGATGGGAGAGCGGTATAAGGCGCTGCTCTCCCGGCGGATGACAAGAGTGGCGGCCAATGCCTGGAGGAACCGCAGGATGGTACGGCCGGCCACGGTGATTTGCGATATGGTACTGTGCCTGGGGAGAGGCCCGAAAGCATGAAGCCGGACGACGGCAGAACAGGGAGAAAAATGATAATTGGCAACGGAAAGTGACTACGGGGTGAAGAGGGGAACGGAAGTGAAAACGTATACTCGTCAAAGCAGTATAGATAAAAAGACAGTTGCCAACACAGATAAAAATAGATATAATAAATGTAAGGAAAGTAAGGAAAGCAAGGAAAGTAGGAAAATGTGCTGAAGGAGGTTATTGCATGGAACTTGCAAAGGTTACATCAAAAGGACAGATTACAATACCAATAGAAATCAGGAAGAAGCTGGGAATTAAGGAAGGAAGTAAGGTGCTTTTTTTGGAAGAAGCAGGACGGATTTATTTGGCAAATTCTTCAATGGAAGCTTTGAGAGAGGCTCAGGCTGCATTTGCGGGGGAGGCAGAGAGGCTTGGCTTGGAGACTGAAGAAGACGTAATTGCGATGGTTAAAGAGGTGCGAAAGGAAAGAATGGTGAAATAATTGCGGATAATGGTTGATACAAATGTACTGATTTCTTTATTGGTGTTTTCCAGTAAGAAAATGAACCAGATGATGGAATGCATTTTTATGGAACATCAGTTAGTTCTTTCTTCGTATATCGTAGAAGAGTTAAAGGATGTTGTCAGAAGAAAATTTCCTGAAAAGGTTGGAATTGTAGATGCATTACTGGCTAAAATGAATTATGAGTATGTTTATACACCAGATATATTGGATGAAACATTGTTTGAAATCAGAGACGTGAAAGATTATCCGGTTCTTTATACAGCAATACTGGAAGATGTGGATATTCTTGTGACTGGAGACAGCGATTTTGATGATGTGGATTTTGAAAAGCCGGAGATTCTGACACCTGCGAAATTTGTGGAGAGGTATGTGGAGATTTAATGGCAGCATTAATATTTGATGTTTAAAGTGCGCATTGTCTTATTGTGGCAGATTCCGCTCAGCTAAGGGAATCTGCCAATAATACTTTCCATAGTATTTTGCTTACAATAGAGCTTACGCCTGTGTCTTCTGTCTCCGGGCCAGCGCCAGGCTCACGATGATGCCCAGCACACCGGGAATGACGGATTCCAGCGTAATTCTATTGATGGCTAGTCTCAGGGTTTCATAACTGTCCATGTAGTACATCCAGAGATCGTAATTGATCGTCAGGAAGATGCCCGTTATGTTCAGGCACAGCAGCCAGCGGCAGTTCCATTTCTGCTTGATGATGCATCCCAGATTATAGAGGAAAAAGGCAATCTGGGCCGTAAACAGGACTGCCATCTGTATATTCAGAAAAGGGCCTGTTTTATTTAATTCTATTCCGAAAATGATTTCCGCATCTGATGTTACGTCCGGTGTCAGGTGCATCGAAAAATACTGGAAAAGCAGGATAGGGTAGACGGACATGACGAAGGACGCCGCACCGCACAGATAGGCCCTCCTGCCCGGAGACTGCTGCTCCCTGCGTCCCAGCCCGGAGACAAGGATGACGATAATACAGATGGTTTCCGGCACCCAGGGACGGTTAAACATGACATAACCTGCGTTATGTGCGATAAACAGTTCAATGCCGTAGAAAACCAGAAACAGCAGGATTCCGTAATTGACTACACGATGGAAGTCAAGATTCCGCTTTATTTTTTTCAGCCCGTCCAGTCCTTTCTGCTCCAGTTTTTCCCCGGAGAGGGCATTGTTCCTAAGGCGCGCCGCAATCAGGCGGCATTCCCCGCATTCCTCCAGATGAGCTTCCACGCACTCTTTTGTGGCCTGGGAGCACACTTCGTCCACATAGGACGGAATCAAATCTTTAATGATGTCGCAATTCATTTTTTCCATAGTCATACCTCCTAATTTAGTCGCTGCGCGACGGCTCTAAAGTGTAAAGTCCCTTCGGCGCACACTTGTGAGAGAAACTTTCATTCGAAAGTGCACTCATGAAAGTTCCTCTCGTG
>DKVC01000083.1:4307-8528 GCA_002490995.1 Lachnospiraceae bacterium UBA7188 | reverse complement strand
GAAAGTTCCTCTCGTGCGCCTTCGTGACTTTACCATATAGATTCTATCAATATCAGTTTTGCGCGGTAAAACGTAACCCGCGCCCAGTTCTCACTCTTACCCAGCACACGACCGATTTCCCGGTAGGACAGGCCTCCCAGTACCCGCAGCTCCACGGTTTTTCTTGTGTCGGGAGGGAGCGTCTGTAACTTCTCCCACACATCTGCCAGTTCCACCCTTGCCAGGGCGTGCTGCTCGGTATTGTGGGCGGATTCCAGAGTTTCGTCCAGTTCTTCCAGCCGGGCCCGGTTGGTTTTGGACCAGTGCTGGTAGAGCAGATGCTTGGCAATCTGGCACAGCCAGGTGGACAGTTTACAGCTTTTGTCATAGCTGTCCAGGGACTCAATTGCCCTTAAAAAGGTTTCCTGCATCAGGTCTTCTGCCAGACTTTTATCATGGCATCTTGCATACAGGAATTGAAATACAATCTGGGAATACTGTTGATACAATTCATCCATGCGCTCCTCCTTTCTGACTCTTATATCCGTTTTCAGAGGATTTTGTTACAGGGAAAAGGAAAAATTTTTCCAGGACAAAAAACAGAGAAACAAATCTGAGTTATCAGTTATTTCCCTGTTTTACAGTCGCAATATAAAGTTTTCTCAATTTGTATTTTATACTGTCTGAAGCCCTGCAAGTTTCTCTACTTCTTCAACTTTGAGTTCCGTATACATTGCAATTTTATCAATTGACAATTCGCCATCCTGTAACATTCTGGTTGCTATACGTTTTTGCTTTTCTATTTCAGCAGTTGTTTTAATTTTTCTTGCACTTGTTTCAAGCAATGCTCCACTCATCATACCACCTACACCTTTCTGCACATTCTCATATTTTTGTGCAATTTCATTAATCACATCGCCGGAAAGCTCAATAATTGTCCGCTTGTCAAACGCCCCGATCACTTCTTTCTGTTCCAGTTCGTCAAGTCTATTCAAAATTTCCTGATACTCTGCCTTTAATTCTTCCATCTTCTGCTCATTACTATTATACTCCGGAAAACTTTTCTCATGTGAGAAAATATAAAACGGAATCAGCATCAGCAGACCTTTTCGGAAAATATCATCAAGGGAATAGGTCTGTACCTTCATAATCGGCACATCGTACTGAACCGTCCCGCCCGGTGTGACAATCACATATTTCATTTTATCCGGTGTCTTTTTGTAGGTTCGAAGATACAGAACAGCCGTATTGGGGAATGTCACAGTCAGTGTTTCCTCTGTAACCGTTCCCTCGTCAAGCGCTATCTGAGCATCATATTCAAAAAGCCTTACAGTGATTTTTCCGTCCGGCAGGCTGCTCTCACACTCAAGATGATATTTCTTTGGCGTTTTCCCGAAAATCGTAAAATTTGTGTCTGTAATCCGTTCCTTATCGGCTTCGTCCTGCTGATCTAAAAAATGTTCGTTGGGGAAAAAACGAATTTCTTCCTCCCCAGTATAGGTCTCACCGAAAATCTCATTGATGACTGGAATAATCAGCTTCCGGCAGTCGTTCAGGATCGTCCGGAAGGCACCGTCATAAATATTTCCCATAGTATAATCCCCCTTTGCGCCTGGCAACTTTAGCATACTACATTTTTGCCGCAAATTCAAGAAGCTTTGTCTGATTTATACTCACGGCTATAATCGGCTATAAACGGCTATAAACATTTGCCAACAAAAATGTATACGAAAGAGCACTTCCGTAATTCAGTGCTGCATCTATTTGGGCAGTGTCGGTCAATAATAACTGTGTAGATTTCCAGATTTTGCCTATATCAGGATACAGTGTTTATGGCTCTTTCAGGTTGTGCTGGGCGGTGATGAGGTCCGGCAAATCCGGATCTATGCCGTTTTATGGACATACTTTGCATTTCCCGGGCATAAACTTTCAATGCAAACAAGCTTCGGGAGGTTTATGTGTGTTTGAACAGTGCAGCGTAGCGGAAACCATAGACAAATTGAAAAGTGACGGACAGTCGGGTTTAAGCCTGAGAGAAGCGGGGGAGCGCCTGCGCAGGGATGGAAGGAACGAAATGAAGGCACCCCGGAAGAAGACACCTATAGAGTCATTCCTGGAGCAGTTGAACGACCCGCTGATCTATGTGCTGATTGTCGCAGCGGTGGTATCCGTGCTGCTCCGGGAGATCAGCGACGCGGTCATCATCGGCGTGGTGGTGGTACTGAATGCCGTGGTGGGGATGCTTCAGGAAGGGAAAGCCAGGAAGGCGCTGGAATCCCTGAAAAAGCTGGCCAGCCCGAAAGCATATGTAATCCGGGAGGGAAGACATATGGAAATCCCTGCGGCAGAGCTTGTGAAAGGGGATCTGGTGTGCCTGGAAGCGGGATGCCAGGTACCGGCGGATCTGCGGCTGACGGAATCCGCCCACTTGAAAATCGAAGAATCCGCCCTGACAGGAGAATCCGTCCCGGTGGAAAAGGATGCCGGATTCGTCGGAGCAAGAGGAAAAGAACTGCCCCTGGGAGATCGGCGGAACATGGCATACATGTCGACTATCGTCACCTATGGACGGGCAAAGGGAATCGTCACGGCTGCCGGAATGGATACGGAGCTGGGGCGGATTGCAGTCATGATTACGGAGGCCAGGGAGGAGGCTACCCCCCTGCAGAAACGCCTGGGCGATCTGGGAAAAGTGCTGAGCCTGTTAAGCTTAGGTTTATGCGCTGCCCTGTTTGCCATAGCGGTGCTGCAGCATAGAAACGTGCCGGAGATGCTGATCACGGCCATATCCCTGGCAGTGGCGGCGGTTCCCGAAGGCCTTCCGGCGGTGGTGACCATCTGCCTGGCTCTGAGCGTTACCCGGATGGTGAAGGTGAATACCATCGTGCGCAGGCTGCCCTCCGTGGAGACGCTGGGCGCTGTCAGCGTGGTCTGCTCCGACAAGACCGGCACGCTGACCCAGAACCGCATGACGGTGGAAAAATGCTGGGTGGGCGGCAGAATGCGGAAAGCGGAGGAGTGTGTTCCGTCCGTCTGCTCCGAGTTCCTGAAGGGGATGGTTCTGTGCAACGATGCTTCCATAGAACAGGGCTGTAGAAGCGGCGATCCTACAGAGCTGGCGCTGCTGGATCTGGCGGAGAAGCATGGAATCCGAAAGCCAGAGCTGGAACGGATGATGCCCAGAGTGGACGAACTTTCCTTTGATTCCGACAGGAAGATGATGACTACGCTGCACAGGGGGGACAGCAGTGCGGAGGAGAGCGGACGGTACGGATGGCCTCGTAGGGATGGCAGGTCCAGGGCAGAGCTGCGGGCGGCCCAGCTGCCGGCGGCAGGGTTGGTATCCTATACAAAAGGCGCGCCTGACGAAGTGCTGAAGCGCTGCAGCATGATTTTTACGGAGAACGGCTCTGTAAGGCTGAATGATTACCACAGAAGGCAGCTGAAGTCCGCCCTGGAGGAGATGTCCGGGGAAGCACTGCGCACACTGGCGGTTGCCATGAAGACGGAGGATACCGGAACCTCTATGGGAATGAAAGCGGCAGAGGAAGCTGATATGGCATTTCCCGGAGCCGGAACCGCGGACGGAACAGGAGGCACCCGGATAAAAGAGCAAAATCTGACCTTCCTGGGGATGGTGGGCATGAGGGACCCGGCCAGGCCGGAGGCTGCCAGGGCCGTGGCGGATTTCAAGGCGGCAGGCGTGAAGACTGTAATGATCACCGGAGACCATGTGGATACTGCCTTTGCCATCGGCAGGCAGCTGGGCATTGCAGACAGCCGCAGACAGTGTATGACAGGGGAAGAACTTTCGGGACTCTCGGAGGAGGAATTCCGGGACAGGATTGACGGCCTGTGCGTCTTCGCAAGAGTCTCCCCTGCTCAGAAGGTCCGCATCGTGGACGGCTTTCAGAACAGAGGCGGAATTGTGGCCATGACCGGTGACGGCGTCAACGATGCGCCCTCCCTGAAAAAAGCGGACATCGGCATCGCCATGGGAAAATCCGGAACGGATGTGGCCAGGCAGGCCTCCGATATGATACTGACGGATGACAATTTTGCCACCATCCGGCGCGCCATCGAGGAAGGACGGGGCGTCTATGAAAATATCAGGAAGTCGGTTATCTTTTTACTGTCCTCCAATCTGGGTGAGATTATCACCATGTTCCTGGCGGTGGTCTGCGGCATGGCATCGCCCTTAAAATCCAGCCACATCCTCTGGATCAACCTGATTACGGACTC
>DKVC01000083.1:3157-4027 GCA_002490995.1 Lachnospiraceae bacterium UBA7188 | reverse complement strand
CTGGATCAACCTGATTACGGACTCGCTTCCCGCACTGGCCCTGGGAGTGGATAAAAACGACGGTTCCAGCCTGATGCGGCAGCCTCCCAGAAAGGCGGAGGAAAGCCTGTTTGCCAGAGGCGGACTGGTCTGCACCTGTTTTTATGGGGCGCTGATTGCGGCTGTGAGCCTGACGGCGTTTCTGATGCTTCCCTGCGCGCTGCTGAGGGTAAACGGGCTGGCGGTCACTCCCGGAAATTTGTCGGAACTGCTGCGCAATACTTCCGTGCTTGCCAGGGCACAGACCTATGCCTTTACGGTGCTTGGGATGTCCCAGCTGTTTCATGCCGTGGGAATGAGGGATACTCAGAAGTCGGTTTTCCGCATGAATCATCTGGAAAACAGGCTGATGCTGCTTGCCTGCGGACTGGGATTCCTGCTGCAGTTTGCTGTGACAGAAGTGCCGATTCTGATTCAGGCCTTCGGGACATCACCGCTGTCGGGGCGCGAGTGGATGCGGCTGAGTTTTCTGTCGGCGGCGCCGCTGTTTGCCCATGAGGTGATCGTGCTTTGCTTCGGGAAGGAAAGCCGTCGGTGATGTGCGGTGGAATGGCGCGGTGAACGGGAGCTGCCGGTGAGGCGAGGTGGGATGGCGCGGTGAACGGGTGCTGCCGGTGAGGCGAGGTGGAATGGCGCGAACGGGTGCTGCTGATGAAGCGAGGCGGAATGGCAGCCAGTGGGACGAAAACAGAGGAATGGAAACAAAAGAATGGAAGCAAAAGAATGGGGACAGGGCAGTGAAGCCGGACAGAACAAGCTTAGCAAAGTAGAAAATTAGCAGAAATAGACAAATATTCCAATAAAAATGTCAAAAATTTATTAAGTTTTAAT
>DKVC01000083.1:2648-2899 GCA_002490995.1 Lachnospiraceae bacterium UBA7188 | reverse complement strand
CATTAAGTTTTAATATATTTTGGGATTAAAAAACAATTTTTTCGACAATTAAATATTCCATTTTGCAAAAGAGTGTGATATAATATGATAAATTAAAGATACTATACATTTGAATGACCATTGCGTTTGGTCTGTTTGCAAGCAGGATGCTTCAGGTTACGAAAAAGATTGCGTCAGGTTTTTCCGGCAATTCCAAATGAAAATCAGACAGAGGTGATACTATGGTCAAGAAAGAAATGATTGCCATGCTG
>DKVC01000083.1:839-2317 GCA_002490995.1 Lachnospiraceae bacterium UBA7188 | reverse complement strand
TGCCATGCTGCTGGCAGGCGGACAGGGCAGCCGGCTGGGGGTACTCACATCCAAAGTGGCAAAGCCTGCCGTGGCATTTGGCGGGAAATACCGCATCATCGATTTTCCGCTTTCCAACTGCATTAACTCCGGTGTGGACACGGTGGGGGTTCTGACCCAGTACCAGCCGCTGCGCCTGAACAGCCATATCGGCATCGGTATTCCATGGGATCTGGACCGCAATATCGGAGGGGTGACCGTTCTGCCGCCCTATGAGAGGCTCTCTAACAGTGAATGGTACACCGGCACCGCCAACGCCATTTATCAGAATCTGGAATATATGGAAAGCTATCACCCCGAGTATGTGCTGATTTTGTCCGGTGACCATATTTATAAAATGGATTATGAGATCATGCTGGATTTCCATAAGGAGAGCGGCGCGGAGGTGACCATAGCGGTAATGCCTGTTCCCATGGAGGAAGCCAGCCGTTTTGGCATCCTGACCGTGGACGAGAGGAACCGCATCCATAAATTTGAAGAGAAACCGGCGCATCCCCAGAGCAATCTGGCCAGCATGGGAATCTATATCTTCAACTGGAAGACTCTGAAGAAAGCGCTGCTTACCATGGCCGGGCAGCCGGGGCTTGACTTTGGGAAGCATGTTATTCCCTATTGCCACCGGAAGGGCGCGCCCATGTATGCTTACGAATTCACAGGGTACTGGAAGGATGTGGGCACGCTGCAGTCCTACTGGGAGGCCAATATGGAGCTCATCGATATTGTGCCGGAGTTCAATCTCTATGAGGAATACTGGAAGATTTATACCAAGAGCGAGATTCAGCCGCCTCAGTATTTTTCCGATGACAGTGTGGTGGAGCGCAGTATCATCGGCGAAGGAACGGACATTTACGGCAAGGTGTACAATTCCGTCATCGGCTGCGGGGTTACCATAGGGAAGGACACGGTGGTGCGGGATTCCATCATTATGAACAATACGCAGATCGGGAATCAGTGCGAGTTATATAAGGCGATTGTGGCAGAAGAGGTCCGGTTGGGGAATCATGTACGGTTAGGCATTGGGGAAGAGGTGGAAAATGATACCGCTCCCCATATTTATAACCACGGAATCGTCACTGTGGGTGAGCGGAGCGTGATTCCCAACGGTATAACCGTAGGAAAGAATTCGGTCATCTTCGGTGTGACTACCGGGGCTGATTATGAGAATTGTACCCTTCCGGGGGGCAAGACCTTGATTAAGGCAGGTGAGCAGCTATGAGGGCGATAGGAATCATTTTAGCGGGCGGCAATAACCGGCGGATGGGAGAACTGTCGCGGAAGCGGGCGGTCTGTGCCATGCCCATTGCGGGAAGCTACCGCAGCATTGACTTTACCTTAAGCAATATGTCCAATTCCCATATCCAGAAGGTGGCGGTGCTGACCCAGTACAACGCCAGCAGCCTGAACGAGCATCTGAGCTCTTCCAAATGGTGGGATTTCGG
>DKVC01000083.1:0-515 GCA_002490995.1 Lachnospiraceae bacterium UBA7188 | reverse complement strand
GGGCGCAAGCAGGGCGGCCTGTATACCTTTACTCCCGTGGTGACTGCCGAGAACAGCAACTGGTACAGGGGGACGGCAGACGCCATTTATCAGAACCTGGCTTTTTTAAAGAGCAGCCACGAGCCCTATGTGGTGATTGCTTCCGGAGACGGGGTGTACAAGCTGGATTTCAATAAGATGCTGGCCTGGCATATTGAGAGGAAGGCAGATATTACGGTAGCCTGCCGGGAGATGGAGGAAGACGCGAACCTGGAGCGTTTCGGCACCCTCAGAATGAATGAGGAAAGCCGCATTGAGGAATTTGAGGAAAAGCCCCTGCGGGCGAAGTCCAATGTGATTTCCTGCGGCATCTATATCCTGCGCCGCCGTCAGCTCATCGAGATGGTGGAGAAATGTGCGGAGGAAGACAGATACGATCTGGTGCGGGACATTCTGATCCGCTATAAGGATGTAAGGAGGATTTTCGGCTATAAGTTAAGAGATTACTGGAGAAATATCGCCTCTGTGGAGGATTA
>DKVC01000122.1 GCA_002490995.1 Lachnospiraceae bacterium UBA7188 | reverse complement strand
TGGTCCAGCCCGCCGTAGCCGATGTCGTAGGCCCAGCCGTCTCCGCCGATGATCCACTGGATGGTGGGCGAAGGCGTTTCTGCGGTTTCCGGGGTTCCCGGAATATGATTGCGGGATACCCCGGGATCAGTACTCGTATCAGTGCCCGTATCGTCGACAGGGTGCTTTCGGTCACGTTTTGCTGCCGCTTCCTGTGCCATCAGCATGCCGTAACCGAATTCGGCGGCGTCTTCGAACAGCGAATTGGACCATGCGGGGCCATGGCCGTTTTCATCCAGCGTGTAAGCGCAGGAGGGGGAGGAATTGGCCCAGATGGAGCTGCAGCCGGTGGCGTTTGCTATATACATTCTGTCTCCGAAAAGCTGAGTCAGCAGTTTGACATAGGCTGTCTCACCGCAGCCTGCACAGGCGCCGGAGAATTCCATCAGAGGACGCAGGAACTGACTTCCCTTAGGTGTATCCGGGCGGAATTTTTCGGCTGCTTCCCGGCATGGCAGAAGCGGTTTACAGTAGTCGAAAATATCCTGGTTTTGTGCAAAAATACCGCTCTCGAGAAGCCTGCCAGCCGGAACCATTTCCAGCGCCTTTGAGGGCTTTTCCTCTCCCTTTTTCTGCTTCCCAGGGCAGACAGCCGCACATGTGCCGCATCCTGTGCAGTCTGAGGAGGAGACTGTGATGGCAAAATGACACCCGTCCATACCCATCATGGGAATGCTCTGCAATCCCTTGGGCGCATCAGGCGCAAGAGGCTCTTTCAGCACTGCCGGGCGAATGACGGCATGGGGACATACAAAGGAACAACGGGTGCACTGAATGCAGTTTTCGGGTTTCCAGACC
This sequence comes from Lachnospiraceae bacterium UBA7188, assembly GCA_002490995.1. GTDB lineage: Bacteria > Bacillota > Clostridia > Lachnospirales > Lachnospiraceae > Acetatifactor. Next base: position 4,264 of record DKVC01000122.1, on the reverse strand, counting down.
GGGATTTCCGTAGCAACGGCACGCCTTTCGTGGGCAGAGCTTCCGGGGGGCGTACAGCCGTCCGCATATGGAAGAAAGGCAGACACAGGCAGTTCATTGCCGCGCTGGTCCGTCACCGGCTGCTGGATTTTTTTGACGAAATCAATCATTTCCGGACGGTCGGGGAGCGGTGAATTGTCCAGAGCAGCCGTACCGGAAGCCGCCTGCTGTTTTTGGAGGGCACAGTCCGCCCAGGCTTTCGGGATTTCGATTTCCATGACTTCTGAAAATCCTCTGTCTATGGCGGTTCTGTTCATTTCCAGGATTTTTCCGCCGTTTTTTCCATAGCTTTTTTCTGCTGCTTCCTTCATCCAGCGTCTGGCATCCTCAGGATCCAGCAGGCCGGATACGGCAAAGAAAGCTGCCTGCAGGATGGTGCTGATCTTATTGTTCAGACCGATTTCCTTGCCGATTCCGATGGCGTCTATGAAGAAGAGACGGATGTCATGCCGGGCAATGTAGTCCTTTGTTGCTTCCGGCAGATACGCATCCAACTGTGCTCTGAGGGATATGGCATCGTCTCTGTCTTTTCTGTCACGGGAGGTGCTGCCGGCTCCTTTTTGCCGGACTGGTTCCGTATCATTACAGCTTTCAGCCTGTTTGTCAGGATGAAAATTTATCAGAAAAATGCCTCCGTCCTTCACCTCCCGGACCATATCGTACTTGTGCAGGTATACCGGATTATGGCAGGCCACCAGATCTGCTCTGTGGATGAGATAGGCGCTGTGTATGGGGGTCTTTCCAAACCGCAGGTGGGAGATGGTCAGGCCTCTGGACTTTTTGGAATCATACTCAAAATATCCCTGGGCATCCATATCCGTGTGGTTGCCGATGATTTTGATGGCATTTTTGGTGGCGCTGACGGTGCCGTCTCCGCCCAGTCCCCAGAATTTGCAGGAGACAATGTCGGAAGACACAGTCTGGTGGATGGGAGGAACCGGAAGGGACAGATGGGTGACATCGTCCGTAATGCCTGCTGTGAAGCATGTTTTGCTGTGGTTATTGTAAATGGCGGCAATCTGCTCAGGAGTGGTGTCTTTGGAGCTCAGACCATAGCGGCCGGAAAAAACGCGGATTCCAGTATTTTGAGAGGAGTAACGGAAACCCCGTGCGGAATCGGACGGGGTTTGTGCGGCACAGACTGGAAAACCGCACTGCACCAGCGCAGTAACCACATCCAGGTACAGGGGTTCTCCCGGGGCGCCCGGCTCTTTGGTGCGGTCCAGAACCGTGATCTGACGGACGCTTTCCGGCAGCTTTTCTGCAAGGTGGACGGCGCTGAAGGGGCGGTAAAGGTGTACGACGATGAGCCCGTATTTTTTCTCCGGAGCACTGTCGATGTATTCTTTTATCGTCTCACAGATGCTTCCCATGGCGACGGTGACATGCTCTGCATCGGGGGCACCATAGTAATCAAACAGCCCGTAGGAGGTGCCCAGGAGCGCATTGATTTTTTCCAGGGTATGCTCTACAATCTGCGGCAGCGCCTGATAATAGGGATTTGAGGCTTCTCTGGCCTGAAAGAAAATATCGGGATTCTGTGCGGAACCATACACTTTTCCGTGAGAAGGGTGGAGAGATCGCTCACGGAATTCCGCTGCGGCTTTCGGGTTCAGCATGGAGGCCAGGTCTTTATAATCCCAGACCTTAATCTTATGCAGCTCGTGGGAAGTGCGGAAGCCGTCGAAGAAATTGACAAAGGGAATCCGGCCTTCCAGGGCTGCCAGATGGGCCACGGGTGACAGGTCCATGACTTCCTGTACGCTGCTCTCCGAAAAGAAAGCCATACCTGTCTGGCGGCACGCGTAGATATCGGAATGGTCGCCGAAAATGGACAGAGCGTGGGTGGCGATGGATCTTGCAGCCACATGGATGACACCGGGCAGCAGTTCTCCTGCCATGCGGTATAGATTGGGCAGCATGAGAAGAAGGCCCTGGGAAGCGGTGAAGGTGGTGGCAAGGGTTCCTGCCAGCAGCGCTCCGTGTACGGCAGCAGCGGCGCCGGCTTCCGACTGCATCTGGGAGATGACCATGGGGAAGCCGTATATGTTTTTCCGACCGTTTCCCGCCCACTCATCGCATAGTTCCGCCATGGGGGAGGAAGGGGTGATGGGGAAAATGGCGGCGGCCTCACTGTAGGCATAGGCTACATGGGCAGCGGCCTGGCAGCCATCCATGGTCTGGGTATTGCGTATCAGTGTATTTGTAGTTTTGAGCATAAAAATACCTCCGGGAATGGATTCATTGCAGTATCTCCATTATCTTGTCCCGGAGGTTCATAATTATACCTGTGCTCAGAAATATTTGCCGGCGTGAATGCCGATTCTGTTCCGGACATTCGGGATAACGGGCAGAGAGTTTATTTCAGGAATCCGTTTACAATCTGTGCCTCCGCCTCTTCCTCCGTCAGCCCAAGGGTCATCAGCTTGGTAATCTGATCCCCGGCAATCTTTCCGATGGCTGCCTCGTGAATCAGCTCCGCATCCAGGTCCGCAGCGGTAATCTCCGGAATGGCGCTGATTCTGGCGCGATCCATGATAATGCCGTCACATTCGGAATGCCCCTTGCAGCGGTTGTTGCCGTTAATTTTGGAGTAGAAAACCTGCCGGGAATCGTCTCTGGCCACGGAGCGTGAGATGATATTGGCGCTGGAGTCTGCACCGTTCAGCTCCACCTGGAAGGAAGTTTCGGCAAACTGGTTTCCGTGGGTCATGAGCTTTTCGGTGACAATGATTCTGGCACCGTCGGCAAGCCTGGCGCTGGTGAGACGCTTGGTGGAGTCCACGCCCTTGATCTGGACGGTCTCCATTTCCATGAAACTGTTTTCACCCACCTCCACTTTGGTCTCAGGGTTCATGATGCGCCCGCCCTTGCCGTCGCCGCTGCCGTAATGCTTTTCCACATATTTTACATGGGAGTTCTTCCCGATATAAAAGGAATGTATGCCGTCGTGGCGGCTGTCGCTGTCGCCGCTGTTGTGGATACCGCATCCCGCCACAATGGTCACGTCGCAGTCGTCACCCACATAGAAATCATTGTAGACCATTTCGGTCAATCCGCTCTGGCTTAATACCACGGGGATATGCACGCTTTCCTTTTTGGTTCCCGGTTTGATGACAATATCGATGCCCTGTTTGTCGTTTTTGGTCACGATATCAATGTGAGCGGTGGTGGAGCGTTCCACACTCTGGCCGTTGGCGCGGATATTGTACGCCCCGGCGGGCATCTCGTGCAGCCCTGCCACCTGCTCCAGAAGATTTTTCTGTATTTCGTCCATATTAGCCTCCTATTATAAGTCCCGCATCTGTCTGCCCAGGCACCAGAAATGGCATAGAATTTTCGGCTGCCAGGTGCAGGCATCCGAAAATCCTATGGGCGCCAGGGCAGCCAGATGCTGATATTAGTCCCGCATCTGTCTGTAAAATTTACACCCTTCCGTTCCCTTCAACAGCTCCGGCAGAATGTCACTGCGCTGACCCCTGGCGGCCACATTGCCGTCTGCCAGCACCACAATTTCGTCCGCAATATTCAGGATGCGCTCCTGATGGGAGATGATAATCAGGGAATTGTCGCTGTCCCGGTGCATTTCCTCGAACACCTGAATCAGGTTGTTAAAGCTCCACAGATCGATGCCGGCCTCCGGCTCGTCGAAGACGGAGAGGGGGGTGTTGCGGGCGATGATGGTGGCGATTTCGATTCGCTTCAGCTCCCCGCCGGAGAGGCTGGCATCCACATCGCGGTTGACATAGTCCCTCGCGCACAGCCCCACCTTCGACAAATAGTCGCAGATGGCGGGAAATTTGATTGCGGAGCGTCCTTCTTTCGTCTTACCTGCGGCCAGCTGGATCAAATCTCTCACCTTGACCCCCTTGAAACGCACCGGAGACTGAAATGCAAAGCTGATTCCCAGATTTGCCCGTTCCGTGATATTCATGTGGGTAATATCGGTGCCGTTATAAAGTATTTTGCCTGATGTAGGCGTCTCTATTCCCATGATCAGCTTCGCCAGCGTGGATTTGCCGCCCCCGTTGGGGCCTGTGATGGCGATAAAGGCATGGTCTTCAAAGGTCAGGTTCACATCCCTGATAATCTCTTTTTGTTTGTCGGCATCGTCGGATACCTGAAAACATAGATTCTGTAATTCCAGCATAAGTGTCCTCCCTGGCAGCTTCCGGCTGCCTGTGAATGAATATGAGACCAAAGTTAGGAATTGTCGGAAAATAAC
>DKVC01000266.1:8964-10708 GCA_002490995.1 Lachnospiraceae bacterium UBA7188 | reverse complement strand
AACACCAGCGGGAACGACATCATCAGGAAGTTCATCTGTATGGCGGCATCCGGGACAAAGCGCGAGATTGAGGCCCTCGTAGCAGGGGAGACGGTCACCCACCGCATCCGCCAGGAGCTGACTTACCGGGAGCTGTATGACAATATAGACAACCTGTGGAGCGTGCTCTTCACCACCGGCTATCTGACCCAGCGGGGCGCGGACGCGGATAAGGCTGACGTGTACAAGTTAGCCATACCAAACCTGGAGATCCGGCAGATATTCGAGGAGCAGATACAGGAATGGTTCCAGGAAGAAGCCCGGAAAGATACCCCCCGGCTGGATGCATTCTGTGCGGCATTCCCCCAGGCAGATGCCGGCGCAGTGGAAAGGCAGTTGAATGCCTACCTGCGCAAAACCATCAGCATCCGCGATACGGCTGTACAAACCGCAAAAAAGGAGAATTTTTATCACGGAATCCTTCTGGGACTTCTGAGCCACAGAGAGGACTGGGTAGTGACATCTAATATGGAGTCGGGCGATGGATACAGCGATATTCTGGTGGAATTGGAAGAAGAAGGCATGGGGATCGTCATCGAGGTAAAGTATGCGATAAACGGAAACTTTGAGCAGGGCTGCCGGGAAGCTATGGAACAGATTGAGAGAATGGGATACGCCGATTCGATGTTGGATGATGGCATGGAGCGGATTTTAAAATATGGGATTGCCTGTTATAAAAAGAAATGCAAGGTACAGCTCACCTGTTTTCCTGCCGCTTCCCCAGCAGAATAATCTTTTTATACCCAGGGACGCCAGAATTTATGCCCGTGCCCAAAAACATTTGCCAACGGAAAGGTAAGACAAGTAAGCCACCAAAAAACTCCCCACAGCAGCCCGCGGGGAGTTTCGTTCCCGTCAATCATCCGCCTTAAGCAGCCATCTGATTCCCGGTTCCAGATGCCGGTTCCAATAGGCAAAATTGTGGTCTCCCTCTCCTTCGCCATAGCAGAAATCCACCTTGTGCCCCTTTAGAAAATCCACAAAATCCCTGTTTGCGTCCCTGAGGAAATCCTGCTCACCGCAGGCAAGATAAAACCTGGGCATGGGAATCCCGTTTTTTTCCGCCTCCATGACTAACCGTTCAATATTGGCATTGCTCTCCTCCAAAGAACCCGGCTCCCCGAACATGAGACGATAATACTCACAGTTTGCCACCCCATTATCTTCTCCCGGCTGCATTCCGGCCACGCTTTTCCAGATCAGCGCCGAAGATAATGCCATGGCACCGGAGAAGGTTTCCGGGAACTGCAGCGCGGTATGGATCGCCCCGTACCCTCCCATGGAGAATCCCCCCACAAAGGTGTCCTCCCTTTTGCCGGAAAGCCTGAAAGTTCTCCTGACGTAGCGGATCAGCTCTTCCCCCACTTGAGACGCATAGTTTCTGCCCGTGGCTTTCCCGTCCAGATAGAAGCTGTTCTCCCCTGTAGGCAGCAAGATACACATATGATATTTCTGCGCCATATCCGCCACAGGACTGTTCCACAGCCAGTCCCCACTGCAGCCGCAGTAACCGTGCAGCAGCATCAGCAGCTTCATGGGAGCGGCATCCTCCTGTACAACATCCGCCTCATTTGGCAGGATAACCCGAAACATGGTATTCCTCCGTAAACATTCCGAAAAATATTCAAAAGTCCCTATCGCCATTGTAATTCTCCTCTTATCCCCTTAGGAATTGTCGGAAAATAACTGCTACAATTTCTTTAGG
>DKVC01000266.1:0-8783 GCA_002490995.1 Lachnospiraceae bacterium UBA7188 | reverse complement strand
TATTTGTAGACACTTCCTTATTATCTTTCATGATAAATAAAATCGCTGAACCCTGCGCTGCCCCCGGCTTCCTTCGTGGAATACACCGTCAGCCCGAAGCGGCATCCGCAGAAATGATCCAGCCTGAACCGAAGCTGATGCTCCGGCCCTATCTTCTGCCATCTACTTGGGAAACTTGTGCTTTCATTTAAAGAATTGTTATCTTTATTTGAAGAATCGCTGTCTTCATCCAAGGAATTGTTGTCGCCGTCTTTATATCTGTCTTTATATCCGCCTTTATAATAGAAAACACATACATCCTTCCCGGGAGAGAAATCCGCCTCCAGCTTCAGGTCAACGGGCCTCTCTCCCACCGGAACCGCAGCCCATTCCCGCTCCTCTTCCTTCTGAGACGGCACAGCCCCCTCTTCTCCCGGTTCCACAGTCCTGACAACCAGGTACAGCCTGCCGTTCCTCCTGGTCAGCCCCAGGAACCCAAAGCAGGCCTGCAGGGCGCATAAACCTGCGAAATCTCCTTCCTTCAGCCCGCTGCCGTCCACGGTGACCTCTGCGGCGCAGCCCGGCCACAGCATTCTCTGGGTCAGCGTGTTTCTTGCCTGCAGCAGGCAGCCGGATACCTTGTCCGTGCGTACCTGCCAGATACCCTTTTCCCTGTCATGGTGAATCAAAGCCCGGTCCGGCTCATGGTTGAATTCCCAGTAAAGCTTTAACTCCCCTCTGAAATCATCGCTTCCCACAAGGGGTGCGTAACCATATCCGGGCCTTGTGCTTTCCACCGGAACTTCCTTGGGAATCTTCCCGTTCTCCCCAAATACCGGATAATCGTCCTTCCAGGTCACTGGAATCAAGTAGGGAATCCGACCCGCGGCTCCCATATCCTGAAACTGCAGCGCATACCATTTTCCCTCCGGGGTATCCACGACAGGCCCCTGGGCCACGCCGCAGCCCGGCAGCCCGGCATCGTCCTCAAGCACGTCTCCGCCCAGGAATTCTCCCTCCAGGGAATCCGCCGCAAAACAGGCTTCCGTCCGCATCCAGCGGTCCGGCCTGGAATGAATCAGGAAGAGATAGTACTTTCCGCTGATTTTATAAATGTGGCTGCCCTCGTACCCGAGATTCGGATTGTCCCTGTCATTCACAAGAATCCGGTGCAGCCCGCCCTCCAGAGGCCCGCTTAAATCTTCCTTCAGCTGCGTCAGCCGGACTTCACGGTTCCCGTAGACAATATACTTCTTTCCGTCATCGTCAAAGAGCAGGGAGCAGTCATGGTAAAAGCCTTCCATATTGTGCTTCTCCCAGGGTCCCTCCGGCTGCCTGGCCGTATAGAGATAGGTTTTATGGGTGTCGTTAGCCACGAAGCAGATATAGTAAACGCCGTCATGGTACCGCAGGGATGCCGCCCACATGCCCTGTCCGTAGATATTCTCCTCCCCCTCCAGCCGCTGGGCCGGGGTGCTGTCCAGCGTATCGTACACATAGGACAGATGCTCCCAGTTGCGCAGGTCATAGGAACGGAGAATTTCGCAGCCCGGCATGAAGTGCATGGTTGTGCTCACCATATAATATGTATCCTCCACCCGGATCACATCAGGGTCCGGATAATCCAGCCTGGTCACCGGATTCACATCTGGGTACTGCATGGCCCGTTCATAGGAATATCCCCTGTCCGGTGTGCCGGTTCCCATACAGAAATCCACCTGGTTATGAAACTCCGCCGTCTGCTCCGGCGGCAGAACAATCTTTTTTTCGTCCATAATGTTTCTCCTCTAATTTATACTCTATCTCCCTCAGCGGTGCTCATCCAGGTAAAGCTGCACCCGGCTGTCTATCACCTCCGCCGTCTGCTCCGCGGTTTTGTCTCCCGAAAAAAAGGCTGCCGCTTCCTCACTGAGGATATTCGCAATATCGGTATGTGCATCCGGATACGGCACGCAGCTTTCCAGAAATTCATTGTACTGCCCGATGTATACGCTACCGTCCTTTTTCGCAGCCAACGGCATCCGCGTGTTTTCGCCCTCTTTCAGATAGGGCTTATTGTCCTCCCGGCCGTACAATACCATGTCCTCCGTGAGCATGTTTCGTCTGACGCTGAGCATACTGCAGAAGCTCTGACCCTGAACGCCCAGCACATATTCCAGGTAAGCCGCAGCCGCTTCCTTATGGGTGGAAGCAGCATTGATTGCAAGGATGCCGTCGGCAATCAGGTAATTTCCCTTTCCCGTCTCCGATGGGAAGCCCGCAGCCACCATATCTTCCCCAAAATCCTCATGCAGGCCTTCATAGAATATAAAACCGGTGACATACCCCACGACTCCCAGACATTTTCCCTCCAGCAGCATTTCCTGGTCTTTGCCATACTCAGGTGCTTCGTCCAGGCTGTATGTCCTGATGGTTTCCAGAAGGCTGACAAAACTCTCCCCGGCAAAGCTGCAGCTGTTCTTTTCCCAGTCGATAAACTCGGAATGCTCCAGATCAAGCAAAACCAGATAGTAAAGCAGCGACTCTCCGTCAGTGGGAAGGATTGCCTCCACCGTGTCCCCCCGTTCCTCTGCCAGGTTCAGGATGTCGCTTACGGACCAGGCGCCCCCGTCCCAGATTTCGGGACGGGGGCAAACGGTTCTGGCATGCATTTCCCCGGGAAGTCCCACCAGCTTTCCCTCCACACGCCCCAGTTCCACCGCTCCCGGCAGCAGGGCCTGAACCGTATCCGGTGAGATAAGCTCCTCCAAATCCGCAAGAACCCCCTTTTCCTGGAAAAGAAGGAGATCCTCCCTGGACAGATACAGGATATCAGGCCCTTTGCCGGATACCAGCTCAGCCATAATCCTGTAAAAAATGCCTGCCCGGAATATTCTGCTTTTTCGTCTATGCTGCTTTCTACCCTTCTTCCTTCGATGCAGAAATGTCCGCTCACAGCGCTTGTACGCCGGCAGATAGTTTCAGTTACGCATATTTATTATATCAGACCTCAGAAATGCAGGCTTCCTACTCTTTGCTCCATATCACTTCAAATATTGCTATCTTTCCGTGGACTGTTTTGATATTTTCACACCCCTGCTGCAGGTATTGGATCAGGTTTCTTTCGCCATTTCCAGAAGCCTCCTGCTATTTTTGACTATCCTGTAAACTTTTTGTATTGACAGTATCTATTCAGGATGTTATCGTTTGATTGAGAAAGGATGGACAGGAGGGACAGCTTATGATGCCGGATGGGAAAATCAAAAACTCCGGAGAACTGGAATTTGTGGTATTCTGCATTGAAAATATTGCTGCGAGACTGGGCGTAGATTCAAAACGCGTCTATCAGGCCTTTACCGAAAAAAGTGACATTTTGCATGGATATATTGTGCCGGAATATGAAATCCTGCACACCCAGAGCCGGGAATATATCGTAAACGACATCCTTGAAGTGCTGAAGGAAAGGGGTGTTGAGATATGATTCTTTACCACGGTTCCTATCTGGAAGTCGCAGAACCGGACTTGGCTCATTCCCGCTCCAATGTTGATTTTGGGCGTGGCTTTTACGTCACTCCTCTATATGAGCAGGCATCGATGTGGTGCGGCAAGTTCAAACGCCGTGGGAAAGACGGCATCGTTTCCCGGTATGCGTTTGATGAAAGCCGGGAATCTGAGCTGAAAACATTGAAATTCGATTCCTATTCCGAGGAATGGCTGGACTTCATCCTGATTTGCCGCAGCGGAAACGATACCACAGACTATGACCTCGTGGCTGGCGGTGTTGCCAATGACAGGGTGTTTAATACGGTAGAACTGTTTTTTGACGGGTTGATTGACAAGACAGAAGCAATCAAGCGCCTGCGCTACGAAAAACCAAATCTACAACTCTGTTTCCGCACCGAGAAAGCACTGCAGTTTTTACGCTTTGAAAGGAGTGAAATGGTATGAACGCTAATCCGGTCTTACTTCAAAAAAAATATAGCCGTGTGATTGAGTGCTTTGCTAAGCGACAGGGCATCTCTCTGGACGCAGCGCTGGACTTCTTCTACCATTCCGATGTCTATCCGCTGATTCGGGATGGTGTTTCTGACATGCACTGTATGAGCGATGCATATCTGGCTGAAGAACTGGAGCAGGAATACCACTCGCTGCGCCCCATTTCCTGAGTGCAGACCAGAAGACAAAGTCTTAAAGTTTGCAATGCCTGAACTTCCGGATCAGATCGCAGTCACTGCCCAGCTCCTTCTATACTGATCTGTAGAGCATTGAAATTAATAGAATCCTAGTAGTCAATCGTTTCAAATATTTCTAAGCTTTATATGAACTTTTTGTATTGACAGTATTTATTCCGGATGTTATCCTTGGATTGGAAATGAGTGAAAAGTTTGACAATAAGATTAGGTAAACTTAGAGCATTTAAGACTTTGAAGAAGGTACTTACTATGGAATATGTTATCAATTTCACATGGGATGATGAATCCGGCGTATGGATTGCCACCAGCAACGATATTCCCGGCCTTGTTCTGGAATCAGGATCATTTGATGCACTTCTGGAACGCACAAGGTTTGCAGTGCCTGAACTTCTGGAATTATGCGGTTACTGCCCACCCCCTTTCTCTGACTTTCAGGTCAGAGCGTCACGAAAGGATGTCCGCCCCGTAAGTCATCGCACCGCTCTCCCCATCAGGAAGACGATAGCTGTTTTCCGGGGAGAAGGAGGGACATGTTGAAAACTGTCACAGTAACGTAAACGACAGAAGGCTCGCGCTGCCGCCTCCCCGGTATGTCAGGTAGACAGCCTGTTTCCCGTCCGGTATAGCCGCAGGCGCAGCATATTCCTCCCATACATTGGAGTTGCGCAGCTCTATCCTGGCCAGCGCTTCCCCGTCCCAGGCCGTTTTCACCTCAATAGCTCCGCCTCCGGCATATCCTCTCACCTTAATCCTGATTTCCCGTACCCCCCTGCACTGGAAATACTTGAATCCTATTGTAGCGGAATCCTGAAGATTTGCCACATATCCCGGTTCTTCATCCCCGTCCCTTCCGTCCTGCATGACCTTGGGGAACCGATTATCTCCCACATAAGCCGACGGGGTGTCCGTCATCATATTACAGACAATATAGGCCGGATATTCCCCCTTTCCGGGGAGCGGCTCTCCGTTCAGGCCGCAGGAAGTGAGCTCCGCCTGCAAAATTCGGCCGTCGGGCAACATTTCCAGCCGCTCGGCGCATCCCTGTCTGCTGTACCAGGTCCCGTTTGTATGACGGTGGTAAAATATGTACCACTCCTTTCCGATCTGCACCATGCTTCCGTGATTGTTTGCCCCATAGGCCATGGGCTTATCCGCCGGTTTATATGTATCGATATGCAGGTCACAGTTGCTGACCAGCACCCCTCCGTACCGGAAATCCGATGTGGGATTTTTGCTGGTCGCATAACACAATTCATGCATCACAACAGAGGAATAAATGAAATAATAAGTATCGCCTGATTTGCGAATGGAAGGAGCCTCAAAAAATTCATGCCCCTCAAATCCGGTTCCGCTGCCGTATTCACATCCCGGCGCCACAAATACCGGCTCCTCAATCACCGTCAGCATATCCGGCCCCAGTACGGTAGCCATAGCGCCGTTTCGGGAACGGTCCCCTCTCGCGCAGAAACCGGTATAAAGATAGGTTCTGTCCCCTTCCGTCAGCACGCCCGGATCGAACTGGGGCTGGTCCCCGTCCCTCTCTCCCAGCCGGGTTCCGTCCGAATAATGTACATAACCGTAAAATTCGTATCTCCCCGCCGGGGTATCGCATACCGCCACCGAAACAATGGACACATGATCCAGTACATAATAGAGATAGTATCTTCCGTCCGGCCCAACCGTCACGTCCGGAGCATACAGGCACATCTTACCGTCCTTATTTAAGGGATCCTCATTCCTCGGATAAATCACCCCTTCATAACGCCAGTTGCCCAGGTCGTCCACCGGCGCAGACCAGCACACATAGTCTCCCATACAGAAAACATATCCGTTATAAAAATCATGGGAGCCAAATACATAGACCCTGTCCCCAAACACATAGGGCTCGCCGTCCGGTATGTACTCCCAGGACGGCAGATAAGGATTAAATGCCGATTTCTTCATAATATACGCCTCTTTTGCTTCCTGATATTCTTCACAATGCCTAATAAATCCGGTAATTCCCGCTCAGTGCAAGCAGCGCGAACAGATACAGGCAGTTGTCATAATATCTCCTCCCGCCTTTCCGCAGGGGCTGGTTCCAGAACCATTCCACCCACCTTCCCGCCGCGAACCAGTCGCTGTCCTTCTCTTCTGTCTCATTGACCGGAACAGTCAGCGCCCCCTGGGCCGTAGCTGCCAGCAGTCCCACAGGATGCAGCACCGTCCTGTCCACAGGCGTGCCGTCCACCTCATACACACATCTCGCAGCCTCCAGATCCGTCCCCAGGAACCGCATCAGCCGCAGCGGCGCTCCGTAATGCCCCTCGTCCTTCCCGAACCACAGGCAATCCAGGCCGATATTGGCTGCCGTCCTGTAAGCATCGCTGTAAAACAGGTCATGCCGCTCATCCCCCCAGGGCAGTTTGCTGCTCATGGGGCTTCCGTCAAACTCCCCGTACTCCGGGTTCATTCCCGTGACCGGATGACAGGCTGCCGCCAGGTATTTTCTGCTCTCTTCTGCAGCCTGTCCCCAGAATTCCCGATCTTCCTCATCCGCCCACAGCGCAAAGAGCTCATAAAAATGGGGCAGATGATAGGATGGATCCGTAAAGGGGCTGCCCGGCACGAACAGGATCTGCTTATTTTCCCGGTTCCACATGGGCTGCCCGGCTCTTCCCTTCTCCCCCTTGTGCAGACACGCCCTCAAGATATTCCGGGCCTCCCGGGCATAATCAAAGATTCCCTCCCCGTCTCCCCACCGGTGTGAGGCAAAGAACAACGCCATGGCAAAATACTCTTCCCCGTCCGGCGCGGGACCGCAGGCATTTTTCTCCCCATTTGTCCTGCAGCTCCACGCAAAATACCCCTCGTTCTCCCCATCTTCCAGGTACATGTATGTCCTGGACCACTTCCAGATACGGTCAAATTCCTCCTTCCGGTCCAGCTGTACACACATCATCATGCCATAGGACATTCCTTCCGTCCTCACGTCATGGTTCCCTGTGTCCTCCAGATATCCCATATCCTCTCCCACCGGATGATAGATACGCTCTTCCTCGCTTCCGTAAAAGAAAACCTGCACAGCATCCTGCAGCTTTCCCGCGATTTCTTCTTCGCTTTTTCCTATTTCAGAAAATACGTTTCTGTATTTTCCGGTTTCAAACGCTCCCATTTCCTTTTCCTCTTCCTTTCAAACTATAACATTCACTTTAACCCACTCTTTTTCTTCAGGCTGCTCTCTTCCACCGAATTACTTTATTTGCCCAAATTGCTGAAACTCGTTTTTGGGGATTGCCGCCACCGAGATGTTTCCAGCCAGGCTGACAGATGGCTTTATGAAAACAGCTCGGATCCTGTATAAACGCTGTGTATTTGAACATCCGGGCAGCATAAGCCATCAAGCGGATCAGGGTGCTTTTGAAACACGCGCCACCACTTTACTCCGTCACAGTATAGGCAGAACTCACTCTACATCCGGCACAGAAGCATCCATCATGGCTCCCAGATACGCCGGCTTGGGATTCATATCCTCGTCAAACAACAGCCCGTACTCGCCCTGGCGCCAGGAAAGGGCATCGTTCAGCCCCCACACCGTGATACCGGTTACGGGATATCCTTCCTCCTGAAGTTCCCTCATATACTTCTGTTATCGTTTCGGCACTATGCATCAATCGCTGGGCTTTACGGATACGGTTTTGAAGCTGAAACTGATGCGGCGTAAGACCCACTTCCGCCTTAAACTTTCGGATAAAGTGATATTTGCTGATAAACGCACTTTGTGCCATTTCTTCAATGCTATATCTGCCTTCCGGATATAATTCCAACTGTTTTTTCAAGTTATTGATAAACGGATTCCGAACTTCAGAGTGCCAGTCAGTATAGTCGGCAAATGAATTTAAACCATTCAAATTTTGTAATATCTGGTACTGATTGGTTCTTTCTGTATCGAAAGGACTCATTAGCAGGGTCATTATGTTATGTCTTATTTTATCAGCGGAACAGTGTGCGGCAATATTTGTATCAATGCATAAGCTTAGCAGGGTATAGCTATTATGCGCCGAAATACTATGCGGCGTATATGGGCAGATGATAAAGGTCTGACTTTTTTCGTAAACCTTTACCTTGTTATTCACAGCAAGCAAAACAGAGCAATCTGACAAAATGCCGATTGTAAGCACAAAAACATGGTTATGTGTGGGATAGGATATTTTGGAATTTTCACAGAAGCTCAATTCCATACCCATATTTGAATTGTATCATAGCGTATGCTGTTACTGCACTGCCCGCCCATAGGAATACCCCCTGTCCGAAACGATTTTCCCGGGCTTCCACTCAAAATAAACCACGGCATTTTCCCTCACAGGGAAGGATGCCCCTACCTTTCCGTCCTCCGGTCCGACCCGCCTGGCCTCCACAAAGGGACGCGCCGCAGAGCGCAGGATCTTCCGTTCCTGTTCCGTGAGATTTGCCGGTTCTTCCAAGCCGTGCCATACCTTCAAAGGATTGCCGTGTTCCTCGTCCACCGTCTCGGTGAGAAGGCAGCCCTCTTCCTTCATTTCCAACTGTTCCGTTATGTACTCCGCATCCCTGTCCATATCCCTGTCCGCCTCCCCGCCGCGATAATAGGTAGGAGTCACAATAATGCAGGGG
>DKVC01000044.1:21493-35218 GCA_002490995.1 Lachnospiraceae bacterium UBA7188 | reverse complement strand
CAACACAGTTATTGACTAACACGTCTCCGGTATATTCCCATGTATTGCCAGCCTTCATGGGAAGAAGGCCCTCCCCTCCTGCAATGTGATAGGATTTCAAAACTCTTACATCTGTAAATCCCTCCGCCCTGTGTTCCTGTTTTACTATACCCACACCTTCTTTATAATAATTCTTAAAAGTAGAAACTCCCCAGGTACCGGGATGCTTTGTGACCCATAACTGGCAGCCTTCGAACCGTCCGCAGGCCGTATCCACTGTCTCACAACCGGAGGCAAATGTCAGGGTTGTTCCGTCTGAACCGGTATAAATCCCGCCTTCGGCAAGACCCTTTCTATAGAAATGTCCGTCACAGAGAGCGGCATTACGGAAAATATGGTTTATCTCCAAATCGGTGGAACTCAGATATCCTTTCCCTGTCTCTTCCGCTTTCCAGTAGCGCAACCCGCCGTCTATATAACGGAATTCTTCGGAAGCGGCATGGAGCCGATAGTGATTTTTATTTTTTTCCTTATAGTATCCGGAAAGCTTTTGCTCCATTTCCCGTGCAAAGGGAATCAGGGCATAGTATATATCAGAGGGTTTCAGAAGCTGCTGCACCTTATCGTAAGCCTCCAACCCCTTTTCCGATTGACCGTTTCGGAAATACTGATACCCAAGCCAGAACCATTCCCGGGCAAGTGTGTGTACCAGTCCTGATTTCTCAAGCATCGGTATCTGTTTGTCCCTGATAAATTCGATTTTTGCTCCATCGTAAACCAGAGAATCCTCCCTGGTAACGATAAACTCCATAACTTCGTCGTTGCGTCCCGTCTGTGCGGCCTCTTTAATCCGCGCAAAAAGTGCGTCGTTTTTTTCTCCCGGAAGCCACCACCAGCCCCGCATCAGCACATCGGCCAGCGCATGGTATTTGTCACAGGACTCCGGAAGCGCCTCTACTTCCCGGAGAACATTGTTGTAGACGGCTTCAAATCCGCTTTTATTGTTTTTTACCTGCCATAGTTTCAGTTCCTCCACCTTTTTCATTACACGCTGTACGAGGGTATCGCTGTATTTTTCGTTCATCGCACATAGCTCCTTTCTGATTCTTTTTCTGCCATCATGGAGCTGCCACTTGACTGTTCCAGCGGAAATCCGCATTTTATCTGCTATTTCCGCCACTGACAGCCCTTCAAAGTAATGCAGCTCGATGACCTGCTTTACTTTCTCCGGCAGGCTCCCTATCCTGTCATGCAGTTCGTCTTTTTCTTCGGACAATACATATAATTCTGCAGGATTCCGGTTCCGTTCGTCAGACAGATTCAGGTTCTCCACTGTCTCAAGCGGAAGAAAACTGCGGAAGCGCATCACCATATTCAGGGCACAGTTTTTCGCAATCCTGCAGGCCCAGGCGGCAAATTTCTGCGGTTCCTGAAGGGTATCCAGCTTCATCCATGCCGTGACAAAAGCGTCCTGGTCCGCATCTTCTGCCATAAACCGGCTGTGTGTAATGGATGCCGCCGCTGAGATGACAGCTTTCTGATACCGTTCTACCAGAATTCCATATGCGTTCTGCTCTCCTGCAAGGGTGAGCATTACAAGTGTTTCGTCGTTTTGATTGTGATACTGCATATATGTATCCTCCCGATGTCAATTCCGTAACCTGCCGTCCAGTGGCACATGGCAGAATAATTTACGCTTCAAATAGAAAGCCGGCAATTCTATTATTGTAAGCGCTTGTCTTAATAGACACAGGACAGTTGCAAAAGGTTGGGGAAAAATAAATTTTTTTCTGTGCGTAAAATATCCTGTTTCCATTTTACATGAAACGGCCGAATACGGCAAAAAATTTGTCAGTTTCTCCGTAAATTTTGAAAATGTGTAATTTAGCCCACTCAAAAATCTTGAAAACGTGTAATTTACCGAAAGCAAAAATCTTGATTTCGTGTTGCACGACTGGTGAGAAAAGTCCCGGATGGAGATTGATTTCCTCATTGCAAAAGAAAAAATCAGCAGCCGGCATAATATTTCCCCTATAGAAGTAAAATCCGGGAAAAATTATACTTTGTCTTCCCTGAAAAAGTTTAAGGCAAAATACACCCAGCAGATTTATATTCCTTATGTACTGCATACCGGGGACTTGAAGGATGAGGATGGCATCCTGTACCTTCCTCTGTATATGACGCCTTTGCTTTAAAACAAAGACATCCGGGAATCGGTATGCTTTCCGGCTGCCGATTTCCCGGATGTCTTTGTTATTTTGTTAATTGCAACATGCTGCGAATGCCATTATGCCCTCTTTCCTAAATTTGTCTATGGCTGCATTCCAGAACAGAATGTTTACGCCGTCTGCTACTTCCCTTCCGCCATCTGCAGCTGCGCCGTCACCAGCCCATAGTAAATTCCTTTCTTCTCCAACAGTTCGTTATGGGTACCGATTTCCGCAATGCCGTGCCGGTCAATCACCACAAGTCTGTCTGCATTCCGCAGTGTAGAAAGCCTGTGGGCGATAGCAAAGGTAGTCCGCCCCTTCACCAGCCTGTCAAGGGCCTGCTGGATCAGGAATTCGCTCTCCGTATCCAGGGCGGATGTAGCCTCGTCCAGAATCAGCAGCCTGGGATTGTTCAAAATAGCCCTGGCTATGGCAATCCGCTGCCGCTCTCCGCCGGACAGATTGTAGCCGTGCTCGCCCACATAGGTATTGTAGCCGTCCGGCGTCTTGCAGATGAAATCATGGGCATTGGCCGCCTTGGCTGCCTGGATTACCTCCGCCAGGCTGGCGTCCTGTCTGGCAAAGCGGATGTTAGCCAGGATACTGCCGGAGAACAGGAAAGTCTCCTGGAGCACCACGCCGATCTGGGAATGGAGGCTCTCCGTTTTCATATTGCGGATATCCACCCCGTCAATGGTAATTTTCCCCTGGTCCACGTCATACAGGCGCATGATCAGGTTGATCAAAGTAGATTTTCCCGTTCCGGAAGCGCCCACCAGGCCGATCATCTCACCAGGCTTCACCTGGAAATTGATGTCCTCCAGCACCGGCTCATAGGTGTGGTAGCCAAAGGAAACATGCTCAAAGGTAAACGCGCCTTCAATGGGAAATGCCCTGCTGTCCTCACGGTCCATGATGACCGGCTCTTCGTCCAGCACATCGTAAATACGGTTCATACTGGTGATCATCTGCATCACCATCCTGGGCATGTGGGTCATCCAGTTCAGCGGTCCGAACAGGTAGCCGCAGTAAGCGATAAACTGCACCAGCTCTCCCATGGTCATGTCCCCGTTCAGCACATCCATGCCGCCGAAATACACTGCGATATAGGAGCCTGCTCCCAGCAGAAAGGTCAGTATGGGGAAAAAGACAGCCCAAAAGGTTTCGTTCTTTTTGCTGATATCCGCAAATTCCTGAGTCTTTTTCTGAAAACGGGCCGCCTCCCGCTCTTCTTTTCCGAAGGATTTCACCACCCGCATTCCCGAGATGATATCCTGCAGGCTGCTGGACAGGTCATCCGATTTCAGCCACTGCTTATGGTAAATCGTGTGGATATGGTGCCAGAAAAGCCTGGTGACCACAAATACAACCGCTACAAATCCTAACGACATAAGCGTCATTTTCCAGCTGATGGAAAACATCACTGCCAGTGATACCACCATGGTAAGCAGCGTGGAGAACATGCCGGAGAAGACCTCTTCCATAAATTCACGGACCTGTCTCGTATCCCGCGCCACACGGTTCAGCAGCTCTCCCGGCTTCCTGTTATTAATAAAAGAAAGGGAAAGCGACTGTATCTTGTAGTAGAGCTTCTGGCGCAGGGTCATGCTCAGGGAAGTGCCCAGGGACATGCACTGCCAGTATTGGAAATTGTCCAGCAGGATACGCGCCACCGTCAGAAAGAAGGTAAATCCCACGAAAACCCACCAGTCTGCCCAGGTTCCCTTCCCGGTGGACAGCGCGCCGTCTATAAAATTCTTCTGTACCATTGGCACAGCCATGTTGATTGCGGAAAGCAATACCATCAGCAGGGAAATCAGCAGAAGCTTCCCTACGTAATCGCCGCACAGCTCCATGAACTTTTTCAGCATATCTGCCTTTCCGTCGCAGTAGGGGCACTTGCTGGTTCCCGGGAGCGCCCTGCCGCATTTCTCACAATATTTCTCATATTCCAGGCTGACCACCTGTTCCGGTTTTTCACCGTTTCTGCGCGCTGTCAGGATTGTCTGGGCTCCCCTTGCCACATAGGCTACCCTGACAATGTGGCGCATGGAAAAGCGCGCCGCACAGATTACCTGACCGTCTTTTTTCGTCACGGTGAGGATGCCGCTGTGTACCTGATGCTCACATTTGATCTTTTCGCAGCCGTCCAACAGAAAGGATGCCGCAACGTTTTCCCCTTCTAACACCAGGAAGCGCTCTCCGGTCACCACCAGGTAGATTTTTCCTGTATAGCTTTGCCTTGCCTGCATTTTCCGGCTGTCAAAGTCCAGGTCCACAGGAACGCAGTACATAATGTCCTCTCCCGGCGCAAGCTTCAGGGCGTCCGTCTGCTCTTTGTTTAATGTATACAATAGTTTCATAGAATTATATTGCCTTTCTCTTAAAAACTGTCTCCGCCCTGCTATTTGCTGTCATGTTCCGCTTCTTTAACTCACTATTTGCCGTCATGTTCCACCTCTTTTAACTCACTTTTCGGCATTTCGTATTCGACACAATCAGTTTTCTACAGGTTCCCGCTAAAGGAACCATAGCAGGCACAGTTCTCTCTTTTATATAAATAGATCCAGTTTCTTGCGCTCCATGACACCAAGCTGATAAAAATCGGGAATCTCGTAACGGTTTCCGTCAATATCCGTCACCAGCAGCCTGGAATCGCTCAAATGAATCACGGCATCGCCGCTCATCTGTGTGGTAAAACGGCATGCGCCGAAGGTAGTGACTACATTCCAGTAAGCATAGCCGTATTCATCCTTCACGTCCAGCACTTTGGTGATTACCGGCATAAAGTAGCGCAGCTTAATCTGCTCACGCAGCATTTCCTGCTGATCTTCCGGCAGCTGGGAAAGCTTTTCTATGATGCCGATTTCTTTCGCTTTCTCGTCCGCCTCCCTGATGGAGATAAATTCCTCCGGATTAGTCAGCGGAAATGTCAGGTATACGCCGACACGGGCGTATTCTTTGGAAAAAGTCCCACCCATTCCTGTTGTCTTCAAAGCAAGGAAGCCTCCGGATGTCCTGCTGAAAACTGCGTTTTCTCTGTTCAGGAAACGCATCTCCAGAAGTTCCTCCGATTCTTTTTTCAGGGCTTCCTCGTCAAATTCCTGTAAATTCAGCAAATCCATGCTGTTGCTATTTTCTTCCATCTATATATTCCTTTCTTATTTCAAGTTCCGCAGCTGCCCTCCCAGTACCCCCTCTTACTCGATGCCGCGCATGGCGAGGGCTTTGGTCTGGAGTTCGCTCAGTTTATAATAGGTTCCTTTCCTGGCCAGCAGTTCGTCATGGGTTCCGGATTCCGTCAGGCGTCCGTCGTCCAGTACGATCAGGTGGGTGGCATTGCGCAGGGTGGAGAGCCTGTGGGCGATGGACAGCACGGTCCTGCCCTTCTCCAGGCGCTCCAGGGATTTCTGGATGGCAAGCTCCGTCTCTGTGTCCACAGCCGATGTGGCTTCGTCCAGGATCAGTATCTTCGGATCGGCAAGAATCGCCCTGGCAATGGAGATCCGCTGCTTCTCCCCTCCTGACAGGGAGCGGCTGGATGAGCCCAGCAAAGTATCATACCCCTCAGGCATCTTGCAGATAAAGTCATGGGCATTGGCCTGGACCGCTGCACGGATGATTTCCTCCCTGGTGGCTTCCGGCCTGGCATAGGCGATATTCTCCGCCACCGTCCCCATGAAGATATAGGTTTCCTGGGACACCATTGCAACATTTTTGCGCAGTTCCCGGAATCCATACCGTTTTACATTGATGCCGTCCACCAGTACTTCGCCTTCCTGGGCATCGTACAGTCTGGATATAAGGTTTACAAGTGTAGACTTTCCCGCACCGGAACGTCCCACGATCCCAAATACCTCTCCAGCATTTACATGGAAACTGATATTTTTTAAAATAGGCTTGTGGGCCTCATAACCGAACGTAACATTTTTCAGTTCAATTTCGCCTTTCAGTTCATCCGGGCGCACCGGGTCAGGCACTTCCTTCACTTCCGGCACCGCATCGATAATCTCAAACATACGCTGGGCCGAATTCATGCACTCGGTATACCAGCGGACGCTGCGGGAGAAAAATTCCAGCGGCCCTTTCAGCTGTCCCACATAGCCGGAGAAGGTGAGCAGCAGGCCCAGCTCAATACTGGAGCCGCTGATCATCATGGCGCCGCCCACTGCCCATACCAGAAAGTTGATTGCATCTTCCACCGCAAAATAAAGCGCGAAAAAGCGGATATCATAACGCGCCACATCCATCTCCGCATTTTTTACTTTCCCGTTGTTTTTGGAAAAGCGTTTCATCTCCTGTTCCTGCTGGCCGAATGCCTTGACCACCCTGGCTCCGGTAAAGTTCTCATTCATCTGTCCTTTCAAACGGCGGTTTGCACGGTGCCTTTTTCCGTAAAAATGCCATAGCTGCGGCACCATTCTGTAGCTTAAGACAACCAGCAGCGGCATCAGTATCAGGGACACCAGCGCCAACAGCGGGTTTAAGCAGAACATGATGATACTCATGGCGATGATATTCCCCAGGTTGATAAAGAAATACGGAATACCGTCAATAAAGAAACTGGATATCTCCTCCGCATCGTCAGACACCCTGGTCATCAGGCCTCCCGTCTGCCTCTTGGAATAAAAGCTGATGGACAGCCGTCCCATGGAGGAAAATACCTGGCTCTTCAAAGTCGCCACCACTTCCGGCGCAATTTTGGCAGTCAGCACTCCCTGCAGGATTCCCAGCCCCTGAATGACTATTTTCGTCACAATCATGGCGATTACCAGCATGGTCAGGGCAGCTGTAAACCGGCCCGCCGGGAGATGCAGAAACGTAAGGAATTCTTCATTCCGCGCCAGGACCTGGTCATAGAGAACCGTTCCGCTCAGGTACGGCCATGCCAGGTTCAGCAGAGCCGTTCCCAGATAGCAGAGCACCATCACTGCCAGATATTTCGTATAAGGCTTAAAATAGGAGACTACCCGCATCAGGATCGATTTTTTATCCATGCACTTCGGACAGACCTTCCGCTCCTGATCCGGATAGATCATGCCGCATTTGGGACAGCACTCCTTTCCCTTTTTGACATTCAGATCTTCCTCCGAAATTTCCTCGCCCTTTTTTATCTTTTCCGCCAGGCTGCAGATTCTCAGGAACATCTCCATCCTGGTGTTGGAAAAATGGCAGAGATTGCGCTCCACGCCGTCAATTTCCGCCACCAGCACGCCGGTTGCCACCTGTCGGAGCACTTCCATTTTCCCGATATCTTTCAATTCAAAAATCTGTATGGCAGGCTCTCCCGCCAGCGCCATATCCTTTTTCTCCATCTCTTCCGCAAACTGCCAGCCGCCGTAACCGCCGAACCGGTACTCTGTCTTTTCCCGGTACGGGTATGCCGCCAGGATAAGCTTTTCCCTGGTCAGCGCCACTATGGAATCCGCAAAGCGATAGTCGGCATCAAAGTCGGCCATGGCGGCAAACAGGATGTCTTTCTTCTCTATTCCGTATTTACCGGCGATACTGACAAAACTTTTCGGTAAATTCATTTCCTTCCTCCATCATTCTGAGAATCTGCGTCCTCTCCCGCATACTTGTAGAACTTCCGTCATCAGCCTGGCAGTCAGCAAAATCATTCCGCAACGAAAAAAGACGACAAAAAAAGCCATGGCTCCTGTAACGCAGACAGCCATGGCTCAATTTCGCGCCATACTTTCAGACATCATGCAAAAACTGCCGATGAACTTAATCCACAATATCTACGGGAGGCAAATTTCTTATTCTGATCAATTGCAGCTTGTTCATTCTTAAACTGGTCATCGTTTATTGCCTCCTTTCTTTCTTATTTTGACCTTACTTTATGGAATGCACTTTGTATAGTATAAGCACATTCCGGCTGAATGTCAACCCATTTTTTTCAAAAAACGGAGAAACCCAATGTGATGTTTCAGGTAAAGCCGTGACAGGGATTTGCAGACTGCTGAAAGTGATGGGGACACTTCCTTACAAACTATCGTCCGAATCATCAATACAGGCTTTCAGCAGCCCAATCCCGTTCGCATATGTCCCCTGCACCTCATGCAGCATATTTGTATAAAATGACTCAGCAGCAGCCCGCCTTTGCTCCGCCAGCCGGGCACCATGGGCTGTGTAAAATTTTGTATACAGCTTCTCCAATTTGTACTTGTATTCCTGAAAAAAGGAAGGCGCAATATCGTTTTCCCCGTCAGAAACCTGCCCATTTGGCATGCGTGTGTACAATGGCTCTGAAACCTGCCCCTTATAAAGCAATGTACGGGCAATGCCGATCGCGCCAACTACATCTACCTTATCAGCATCAAATAATATTTTCGCTTCCAGGCTCTCCGGCGGATTGCCTTTCCGATACCGGTGCGATAAAATACACGCCCGTACACGGACGGCATAATCCTCTGCAAAACCATTGTCCTTCAGAAAACGATATGCCTTTTCCGCTCCGGCTTCGGCATGGCAGACCTTCGGATTCTCGAACTGCTCCCCGCGGCCGATGTCATGAAGCAGGCACGCACAGATTAGTACATCATAATCTACGTTTTCCTCTGTCCGGGCGATATCCAGAGCCGTATAAAGCACACGGTAAATATGCTCTTTATCATGTGCGCTGTCTTCCATACAGGAATTCATATAGGATTCCAGAAGCTCGTATGTCTCTTTCTTCATCTCTTCTCCCGTCCTCACTCTTCCGGCCATGGCAGGTCCGACACCTCCAGCTTCTTGTCGCGCAGCATCAGCTCTTTTACCGCCACATCCGCGCTCTTGCCGCCAAACAGCACTTCATTCACCTTCTCTATAATGGGAAGCTGAATATTGTATTTCTCTGCGAGCTTCATGGCAGCCTTTGCAGAATAAACGCCCTCCACCACCATCTTTACCTCTCCCATTGCCTCCTCATAGGTTTTTCCCTGGCCGATCAGGATGCCTGCCCTGCGGTTTCTGGAATGCATGCTGGCGCAGGTCACAATCAGATCTCCGATGCCGGTAAGGCCGCAGAAGGTCTCAAATTTTCCGCCCATGGCAGTGCCAAGCCTGGCGATCTCCGTGATTCCCCGGGTGATCAGGGCTGCTTTCGTATTATCTCCGTAGCCAAGGCCGTCCGCAATCCCCGCCGCAAGGGCAACCACATTTTTCAGGGATGCCCCAAGCTCCATCCCCAGGATATCCGGGCTGATATAGACGCGGAATGTCTCGCACATAAACAGGTTCTGGATATATTCCGCAGCAGCCTTTGATTTTGCTCCCACTACAATGGTAGTGGGAAGTCCTCTGCCCACTTCCTCCGCATGGGAAGGCCCGGACATCACAGCCACATCCGCCTGAGGTATCTCCTGCTCGATAATCTCGGAAAGGGTCATCAGGGTAGCTTCTTCTATTCCCTTCGCCACGTTCAGTACCTTCTGTCCCTTTGCCACAAACGGGCTGAAGCGATGAGCCGTCTCCCTGGTATAAGAACTTGCCACCGCCATGACCAGCAAATCCTTCCCCTTTGCAGCCTCCCTTTCATCCCCTGTAAATATCGTGTCCTCCGACAGCTTTACCCCGGGCAGCATCTTATGTTCATGATTTTCCTTCAGCATTGTAATTTCGGTTTCCAATGCTGACCAGACCGTAATTTCGTGTCCGTTCTTCCGTAACAGGACTGCCAGGGCGATTCCCCAGCTTCCGCCTCCGATGATACTTACCTTTGCCATAATACCTCTTTTCCGCAGATGTGTCTGCTGTTTTATTACATATATGTCTTCCAACTGCGTTTGATTCCTTCCGGAATAAAACTGCATAAGATATTTTTGCACAATTCCTAATGCATTACAATTCACAGAACCTGAGTCCAAAGAATGTGGCGCCCCAGGCATTCACGGACGCAAAAAGCGTATTTAATGGCTTCCATGTGTATTGCCGGTCTCTTCCACATCAATCTTATTCTTTTTCAGGAGATAGGTCTTCCGCTCATTCCCGTGAACCAGGCGGACGATATTCTCCCTGTGCTTCCAGTAGGCAAGGATTGCCAGCAGTATGGAGATAATGTACATTTCAATCAGCTCTGCCTGTGTCACCCCGGCAAACACCCCCATCTGCCCGCATACGATCATCTCAATCACAAACCCCAGGTACACCAGCAGCGACCCCAGCGACACCAGATGCGTGGTAAAGAAAATACCGAAAAACACCACCACGCCCATGATGATAAAATACGGATGAAAAGCCAGTATCAGCCCCGCCGTGGCGGCAATTCCCTTCCCACCCTTAAAATTCATATAAAAAGGATAATTATGTCCCAGTACCGCGCCTGCACCCGCATAGAGACTGAGCAGATAAATCATATCCGGGTGGCTGTTCCCGAAAAGCAGCCGCGAGATCCATACCGCAGCCATGCATTTCAGGCAGTCTCCCGCCAGGACAATCAGCCCGGCCTTCGTCCCCAGCACACGCAGCGCATTGGTGGTTCCGGAATTCCCGCTGCCGTACTGCCGGATATCGATACCGTGTGCCTTTCCGTAGAAATAAGCTGTCTGAAACAGTCCGCATATATAACCAATTGCCAAACAGAATATCCTTTCCATATGTTTTATTGCTCCTTTTCGTTTCTTTCTCTGATGATAAAGCGCAGCGGGGTACCCCGGAACCCGAAGGTCTCCCGAATCTGGTTTTCGATATATCTGGTATAGGAAAAATGCATCAGTTCCTTATCGTTTACAAAGATGACAAAGGTAGGCGGTTTCACGGCCACCTGGGTAATGTAATACAGCCGAAGCCGCTTTCCCTTATCCGAGGGAGGCTGCTGCAATGCCACCGCCTCCGACATAATCTCGTTCAGCACACCCGTGGCAATCCGCATGGAGTGGTTCTCGCTGACCATATCAATGAGATCGAACAGCTTCGGAAGCCGCTGTCCCGTCACTGCAGATATGAATACAATCTCGGCGTAAGGCATATAGGACAGGACATTGCGGATCTTTTTCGTCACCTCGTAGATTGTCCTGTCATCCTTTTCCACGGCGTCCCACTTATTTACAGCGATGATGACTGCCTTGCCGCGCTCGTGGGCAATGCCTGCAATCTTCGCGTCCTGTTCGCTGACGCCTTCCACCGCATCGATCACCAGCACCACAATATCCGCCCGTTCCACCGCGCTGACGGCACGCACAATCATGTAGTGCTCCAGGGCTTCCTTAATCTTATTTTTCCGGCGCAGGCCTGCCGTGTCTATGAATACATATTCCTTCCCATTGTGGACAATCTCCGTATCCACGGCATCCCGGGTAGTTCCGGCAATGTCCGACACAATGAGGCGCTCCTCTCCCAGCAGCTTGTTGATCAGGGAAGATTTCCCCACATTGGGTTTCCCGACGATTGCCACCCTGGGGCGCTCATCCTCTTCCGCTTCCCCTTCCGTCCGGTCAAAGTGGGAAATGACCTCCTCCAGCATATCGCCCAGCCCAAGCTTATTGGCTGCAGAAATGGGATGAGGCTCACCGATTCCCAGGTTGTAGAATTCGTATACGTCCGCCATATATTTCTCGAAACTGTCCACCTTGTTGACCACAAGGACTACAGGCTTGTGGGAGCGCCGCAGCATGTCCGCCACCTTGGCATCCGCATCCACCAGACCGTCCTTTACATCCACAAGAAACAGAATCACATCCGCCGTCTCTATGGCAATCTGCGCCTGCGCCCTCATCTGGGACAGGATGATATCTCTGCTGTCCGGCTCGATTCCTCCGGTATCAATCAGGGTAAAAGTCTGGTCAAGCCAGGTGACATCCGCATAAATCCTGTCCCTGGTGATCCCCGGCGTATCCTGGACAATGGATATCCGCTGTCCCGCCAGAGCGTTGAACAGGGTGGATTTGCCTACGTTTGGCCTGCCCACCACCGCCACAATCGGTTTTCTATTCTTTTTCGCCATAGTTTCCTCCTGCTATCGTGCCGTAAATACCATAAAAGCTGCTGTTAGGAATTGTCGGAAAATAACTGCTGCAATTTCCACAGGTAAAAGCCCGGAAATACAATAATAATTGCCATAAACTCGCAGCAGTTATTTGTAGACACTTCCTTACTCCCCGAGAACGGTTTTCACAAAGTCGTTTCCGCTTGATTTTACAATATTAATCGGAACTTGTAAAGCCTTTTCCAACTCTCCCACCCGCATATCGTCCAAAAAAACATCTTCCCCGCTGCGGAGGACATTTTCCGGCAGGAGCAGGCGGCTGCCCAGGGGCTTATTCTTAAGCTGCGCCAGCAGGTCCTGCCCCGTAAGCAGGCCGGATACCGTAATCCGTTCCCCGAAAAAATAATTTGTAATGGGATATACATGAATCGTCAGCCCCGGGTATTCCTCCATCATTCTCTCCGCCATTCTACGTATATACGGAAACGGAAGCCTCCCCGTGGCAATAGACAACTCCTCCCTGTAAGAAACATCCTGTAAACCCGCCTTATCCTGCAGATCTGGACTTTCCTGCATACCCAGCCTGGTCTGCAAATCTGACTCCCGCAAACCTGACCCGGCCTGGATACCTGCCTTCTGTCTCAGTTCCATGCTTTCCTCGAACTCATCGAGCAGAAGCCGCAGCATCCCCACGCCGTTTTCCAGCTGGAGATATCCGTCGTAGCGCTCTTCCTCCGGCATCTCCCTGCCTGCCAGAATATACCACTCGTCACTGGCATGGATAAAATGAAGCCCGGATTTCCCATAGCATTCCTGCTGATACTTTTCTATCATGTCAATCACGGCAACGGCATCCTCCCTTTCAAAAGGCTCCAGGGGATACAGCCCTTCCCGGAATTTCGTCAGCCCTACCGGCACCACGGAGACACTTTCCAGAACCGGCATGTATTTCATCAGCTGCCTGATGCTGTACTCCAGCTCCGCCCCGTCGTTTACCCCTTTGCAGAGCACAATCTGACCGTTCATGCGAATGCCCGCCTCATACAGCACGTCCACCTTTTTCAGAGCCTCCCCCGCAAACCGGTTGTTCAGCATCTTGCAGCGCAGCCCGGGGTTCATGGTCTGAAAGGAGATATTGATGGGGGAAAGGTGGTATCGGCAGATCCTGTCTATATCTGTATCCGACATATTCGTCAGTGTCACATAATTCCCCTGCAGAAAGGAAAGCCTGGAATCGTCATCCTTGAAATACAGCGTTTCCCGCATCCCCGGGGGCATCTGGTCGATAAAGCAGAAGATGCATTTGTTCCGGCAGCTATGGTACTCATCCATCAGCCCGTTTTCAAATTCAATTCCCAGATCCTCGTCAGAATCCTTCTCCACCTCCAGAAGCCACTGCTCCCCGTCAGGCTTCTCCACCAGAACCTCTATATAGGAATCCTGTATCAGAAACTGGTAGTCAAATATATCCTCAATCTCCGCGCCGCCAATGGAGATCAGCCTGTCCCCCTCTTCGATCTCCAGCTCCGCCGCTATGCTCCCGGGAATCACTTTCTTAATCATGTGCATCTTTTTCTGTAATCCCATTTCTTTTTCCTTTCCTTCATAAGGAAGTGTCTACAAATA
>DKVC01000044.1:0-21168 GCA_002490995.1 Lachnospiraceae bacterium UBA7188 | reverse complement strand
GATACGAGTTTAGAGCCGTTTTCCGTATATTTCAGGGCTTTCCCCTAAGGAAGTTGTATCAGTTATTTTCCGACAATTCCTAATTGGTGCAATCTCCTGCAAGAATCTCTTGACGTCCATCCTGTATCGGATATAAAATAATCTTACCCCATCTTATACAACCGGAGGAAACCATGCCTAATTTACAAGAGATTGAAAGCGCACTGCCCGTAGCTCCTTTGAAAATTGCCGCACTGCCTTCCGCACGGGATTTCGGCCTGAAAGTCAACAACTACCTGGTAAAATTCCGCAAAAGCCTTCACAACGACAGACTGAAACAGGATCCTGCGTTCCGGGGCTACAGTGAGGACAATTACCTGGTAGACCTTGAAACCCCCCGTTTCGGAAGCGGGGAGGGAAAGGCTTTCCTGCGTGAGTCCATCCGCGGAAAGGACCTGTTTTTGCTGGTAGATGTCTGCAATCACAGCATTACCTACAATATGAACGGATTCACCAACCACATGTCCCCGGACGACCATTATCAGGACTTAAAACGCGCTGTCATGGCCTGCAACGGCAAGGCACGCCGGATCAATGTCATCATGCCTTTCCTCTATGAAAGCAGGCAGCACAAGAGAGAAGGCCGGGAATCCCTGGACTGCGCCTATGCGCTGCGGGAGCTGCGGGATATGGGAATCAGCAACTTCATCACCTTCGATGCCCATGACCCCAGAGTGCAAAACGCCATTCCCTTAAACGGCTTTGACAATTTTACCACACCCTACGAATTTATCAAAGTCCTTTTAAACATTGAAAATGACCTGATAATAGATAAAGAGCATCTGATTGTCATAAGCCCCGATGAGGGTGCGCT
The DNA here is from genome assembly GCA_002490995.1 of Lachnospiraceae bacterium UBA7188. Taxonomy (GTDB): domain Bacteria; phylum Bacillota; class Clostridia; order Lachnospirales; family Lachnospiraceae; genus Acetatifactor. The sequence goes on along the minus strand of DKVC01000044.1, from coordinate 20,315 downwards.
GGACCGCGCCGTTTACTGCGCCAGCGTCCTGGGCGTTGACACCGGCATGTTCTACAAACGCCGTGACTACTCTACCATAGTAAACGGCCGGAACCCAATCGTTGCCCATGAATTTCTGGGCGACAGGATTGACGGCAGGGATGTCATCGTCATGGATGACATTATCTCGTCCGGGCAGAGCATGCTGGACACAGCCAGACAGTTAAAGGCGATGAACGCCGGGCGCGTGTACCTCTGCTGTACCTTCGGCCTGTTCACCGACGGGCTGAAAGCATTTGACGAGGCTTATGCACTGGGGTATTTTGACAGGGTTGTAACCACTAACCTGACTTATCTGCCCCCGGAGCTTTATACAAAACCATACTTTTTCGAGGCTGACATGAGTAAATTCGTCGCGTCTCTGATCAACTTTATGAATCATGACGCCTCCCTGACCAATGTTCTGGCAACAACGGAACGGATACACGGTATCTTGGAAGACTACAGCAACCGGATCAGCCCTGAAACGGAGTGAAAATCTGTCCCATAACACATCCGGCTGCTTCCCCGGACATGGAAATCTGTGAAATTGCCATAATAGCCAGCCTGCATTCCTTACCATATGCGGCTCTACCCAACCCCATACTTCGCCGGAAGAACGTTACGTTCCTTCCTGTTCTTCCGGTACTTCTTTTTCCGGTACTTCTTTTTCCGGTTCCTCATATTCCGAAAAAGACAAAACGGTTTTAAAGAGGTCTCCGTCCAGGAAGATTTCAAAACCTCCCCCCTGAACCTGCACCAGGCTTTTTGCAATATACAGTCCCAGGCCGCTTCCTTCCGTAGTCCTGGAAGAATCCCCCCTGATAAAGCGCTCTGTCAGCTCATCGGAACGGATATTCATCTGCTGTCTGGAAATATTTTTCAGCGACACCTCTATCCTGCCTTCCCGCCTGGCCATATCGATATAGATACGCGTACCTTCCAGGGCATACTTGCAGATATTGTTAAATAAATTTTCCACCACCCTCCACATTCTGCGGCTGTCCGCATAAATGTAGGCAGGCGAATCCATCTTTTCAAATACTACCTGCAGCCTGCTTTCCTCCATTCTCTCGGAAAATTCTCCAATTCCCTGATTGAGAAGCTCGGTCAGATTCAGTTTCTCCCGCTCCAGTTCGATATTGCCGGATGAAATCTTGGAAGCCTCCACCAGGTCGTCCGTCAGCTGCTTCAGGCGCTGGGTCTTTCCGTCCAGAATTTCGATATATCCCTTCGCGGGCTCTTCCTCTATATGCTGGCGTTTCAGCAAATCCACATAATTGATGATAGAGGTGAGCGGCGTCTTGATATCATGGGATACATTGGTGATGAGATCTGTCTTCATCTGCTCATCCTTCAGGCTGGTGCTCACCGCTTTTTTGATTCCCTCGCCGATATTGTTCACCGCATCCGCAAGCTCCCTGCTGGAACCGTGGAGAGACTCCGTATCCAGCTTAAATTCAACTTCACCGTCCCGTATTCTCCTGATGCCCTCCTCTATCCGGGCCTGCTCCGCATTGCTTCTGAAAAGGAAAACCCCCGTAAGAGAGTCCATGGCAATCAGAACTGCCAGAATCAGAAACATGGGAAGCCTCTCTTCCCGCAGAACATACACGGCCACAATCCCTGCCAGATTGGAGAACAGAAATGCATTATACGGCAGCAGGACACTAACCACGGAATTTTTATTGCGGAAAACATACTTGACAGCATTGTCAAATCCCCTACATAAATGGAAGAGAAAACTGTCCTGCCACAGATTGCCCGCCCTGATACGTCTGACCAGGCTGTACCAGACCATCTGGAAACCAATGCTCACATACAAACCGTAAAGCCCAAACAGGCCGTATTCATACAGCTTCGTGAGCTGAATTCCAAAAAAGTCGGACGCGGTACCAACCGTTTCCACAATTTCCCGGAGAATCTGGTACCCATACACACCTCCCCCCACCAACAGGGCGGTAAACAGAACCACAGCCTCCGTCCAGACGCGGTCAAAACGGTTGAGATACAGAACCTGCTCTCCTTTTTCCCCTACAGCCATGCCTGCCGTGACAGTCAGGTAAATTCCGATTCCCACCCATACCGCTGCCAGAAGAAACAGGCATCCCAGAATCCGGTTCATATTGGGCACAATCTTCTGGTAAATCTCATTTGCAGCCTGAAAGGCATCTCCTTTAATGGTATAATTGGAATCAACCCCCATCCAGATATGAGTGGTATCCGGATAGGCATAGCCATAGTCTCTGAGATAGCCGTCAATCTCCTCCTCGCTCAATATGGTATTTCCCATAAATACAAGGCTGTCCGGATAATAGATCAGATACCATCTGTATTCATTAAAGGTCTCGGTGACATAATCGTCCTCCGCCTCTTCCAGATCCTTCCGGTTTGTGTAAGTGGACATACCGCTGTCCGTCATGGTACGCACCATGTATTTTACATTGGTATTTTCCTCTTTGTAGGCGTCATTGCACAGCTGGTATCTCTGGTAGTTGGAGGTAATATCCTGAATGACGGCTGCCGTATTTTCCTGAAGCAGCATATAGTCCACCCAGTTGTCTGCACAGGCTGTCAGCTGCTTTTCCCCGTTGACCATATCGTAGCGGCAGTTCAGCATGGGAACATAAATAACCAGGCTTCCGTCGTCTTCCCTGGATACATCCACATCCTTCAGCTGTCTGGCTATGATATAGGAAAACACCAGATCTTCCAGCTGTTCCTGGGTGCAGGCCTCCAGGCGTTCCGAGAGCATGGCGATCTCCTCCGCCGATTTTCCGGACCGGGTTTCAGGTACGGCAGTGCCTTCCGAATTATTTTCAGTTTCAGCATTGTCCCCTCTCCGGGATGCTTCATTTTCCTGGGACGATCCTGCTTCCCGGGAAGATCCTGTTCCCTGGGAGGATTCTGTTTTCCGGGAAGGTTCTGTTCCCTGGGAGGGTTCTGTTCCCTGGGAGGATTCTGTTCCCTGGGAGGATTCTGTTTTCCGGGAAGGTTCTGCTCCCTGGGGAAGTTCTGCTTCCTGAGAAGTACCTGTTTCGCTCCCTGCATCAGCATTACTTTCGTCACCCACCCGATAAAATGCATCAAAACACAACTGGCCGTACTCATCCAGCTTAAAATTCTCCGGATAGATGCAATTGCCGAAGTAATTTACAAAATCCGACATGCTCAAGAAACGGTTGGTGTATTCCACCCCGTATTTTCCCCATTTGATAAGGTTGTCCAGCTCATAGACCGCAGTGATCCCACAGCCCTGGTCCACCCCGATTTCCCTGGCGGAGGCTGTGATATCGATTTCTCTGGAAGGGTCAAAGACACCGTCCGTCTCCAGCTGCTTCTTGATCACCACCAGCCTGGTAATGTCGGAAACCGCGCTCCGGAACAGGTCATGGTATATTTCGGAATCCTCAAATGCCACACCCATATCCGCCGGAAAAATTTTGTAAACCCGTTCGCCGTCTATGGAGTTTACCACCACATGGGAGTTCAGCAGTAAACCGGCCACAGCCAACAGTATCCCGGCGGCAAGCAGATGCTGTATCATTCCAAGGCACAGCCTTTTGAATGTCGACTTTTTCATATGGAATGCCTTTCTTCCATTGGAATGCACTTTTTCCATTGGAATGCACTTCTGGAATGCCTATTGTCTGTCGATTTTGTAGCCCACGCCCCAGACGACTTTCAGATATCTGGGCTCCCTGGGATTAATCTCTATTTTCTCCCGGATATGGCGGATATGTACCGCAACCGTATTATCCGCGCCGATAGCGTCTTCATTCCAGATGCTTTCATAAATCTGGTCAATGGAGAATACCCTGCCCTGGTTTTTCATCAGCAGCAGGAGGATATTGTACTCAATGGGAGTCATTTTTACCGGCTCCCCGTCCACAGTGACCTGCTTGGTGTCGTCGTTGATCGCAAGCCCGCCGGTCTGGTAGATTGCCTTGCTCTCCGGGTTCAGGCTTCCCAGGGAGGTGTAGCGCCGGAGATTGGATTTCACCCTTGCCACCAGCTCCAGCGGATTGAAGGGTTTGGTAATGTAATCGTCCGCACCGATATTCAGCCCCAGAATCTTATCCGTATCCTCCGACTTTGCGGACAGCATGATAATAGGGATGCTGCTGTACTCCCTGATTTTCAGCGTCGCCCGGATACCGTCCAGTTTGGGCATCATGATATCCATAATCAGAAGGTGGATTTCCTCCTTCTTCATAATCTCCATGGCCTGTTCCCCGTCATATGCCTTAAAAATATGATAGCCGTCCTGCTTCAGGTATATCTCAATCGCATCCACGATTTCCCTGTCATCATCACATACAAGTATATTTGCCATTTTTTCCCCTCCATTCATAGAAATTGCTTTGCCTGTTCAGGTATCAACGTGGGCCTCCTGAGGCTCCAGCATCAGAAATGCCCCCAGATTCCCTCTCTTCCCTCCGCTTGCCCTGTGCGAAAAAAGGTATTCGCTGTTATGGCAGGTGCAAAGATCCGTAACGGCAATCCGTTCTCCGGGGATACCTGCCTGCTCCAGGATTCTCTCATTGGCAAGCCACAGATCCAACTGATACTTTCCCGGAGCCTTTCCGGGCAGAACCACCGACTCTCCCATGTCCTTAAACTGCTTCGCCACATCCTCGCTGACCTCATAGCAGTCCCGGCAGATTGACGGGCCGATTGCGGCGTAAAGCTCTTCCGGACGGCTTCCGAATGCATCCTGCATGGCCCGTACCATACATGCCCCCATTCTGCCTGCCGTGCCCCGCCAGCCGGAATGCGCCAGCCCGATTGCCCTGTGAACCGGGTCAACAAAATAAAGCGGCACACAATCCGCAAAGTACGTCACAAGGACAATCCCCGGCTCATTCGTTATCATCCCATCCACATCTTCGTAATCCCGCTCCCGGGAAATTCCTTTCCCCCTGTCCGCCCCGGTGACCCGGCGGATATTCGTGGTATGGGTCTGATGAGATGCCACCATATCACCTGTGTCACAGCCCAGGATGCCTGCTATCCGTTTGTAGTTCTCCAGTACATCTTCCGGTCTGTCGCCTCTGATGACGCTGAAATTCATGGAAGCATATGCACCCTTGCTGACGCCGCCGAGACGCGTGCTGAATAAATGTCTTACAATTCCTGTTTTTTCCAGCAGTGGAAAAGTCAGATACTCCAGCTCAGTGCCGTCCCCGTTTGGGACACAGTGCCGGCGCAGTGTTTCTTCCCCTGCTGTAGAATGCCCATCCATTCTTTTTATAAGCATCATTATTCTGTGCCTTTCCTTTTTGTTATATCTGCTTCTTTATTTTATACTGCACGCCGGTTGAATTTGCAGTATATACCCGCGAACGCATTTCATTGCCGCTTTGAGCTCCGGATTGCCGATGCGTTCGCTTTACGTATTCACAGGACGGAATTCCGTTGCAATCTGTTCTGCCACCCGGATTCCGTCCATGGCTGCGGATACGATTCCCCCTGCGTATCCTGCGCCTTCCCCACAGGGATAAAGCCCTCTCACCTGCGACTGCAGACTGTCATCCCGCAAAATCCTCACCGGTGAAGAGGTACGGCTCTCCACTCCTGACAGACAGGCATCGGGCCGGTTAAACCCTTTGATCTGCGCGGCAAAGGTCTCGATTCCTTCCACAATAGCGGCATTACATTCGAGTGGCAGGATTTTAGCCACATCCGCCCATTGGTACTGTCCTTTACATTGCGGCATAAAGGGCAGTTCCTTCATGGAATCTTCCCTTTTCATACCGTCCTCCAACACCTGGCGCCTGAAATCCCCATATCGCTGGACCGGAATCTTTCCTCCGCCGATTTCAAAGGCACGCTGCTCCAGCCTTCTCTGAAAAGCAATTCCCGCAAGGGGGCCGCCCTCCCCGCCGAAGTCCTCCGGTGTAACCGTTACAATGATTGCGCTGTTGGCATTTTTTCCGTCCCGCCCGCTGTAGCTCATACCATTTACCGCAGTATGGCCGCTCTCGGAAGAGGCATTTACCACATATCCCCCGGGACACATGCAAAAAGAATATACCCCCCGTCCGTCTGCCGCTTTTGCAGCCACCCTGTAAGGCGCTGCCCCCAGGCTTCCCGGCTCCCGCATGCCGTACTGGCTCTCATTGACCATGGACTGGGGATGTTCCATGCGCAGCCCCACTGCAAAGGCTTTCGCCTCCATGGGAACCTGTTTCTTATGTAACATGGCAAAGGTATCCCTGGCGCTGTGCCCTATGGCCAGAACCAGCTGCTCGCAGGCAATTCGTTCGCTGCCATTGACGACAACCCCCACCACATGTCCCTGCTGCAGCTCAATTTCCGTCACCAGGCTCCCGAACCGCACCTGACCGCCCAGCCGGATAATTTCCTCCCGCATCCGCCTTACCACATCACAGAGCACATCCGTGCCGATGTGGGGCTTTGCATCATAACAAATCCGCTCCTTCGCCCCGAATTTCACGAAGGTCTCCAGAACCACACGGTTTCGCCCGTCCCTGTCTTTCACCAGCGTATTCAGCTTACCGTCGGAAAAAGTACCTGCGCCTCCCTCTCCGAACTGCACATTGGAATCCGGATTCAGCTGTCCTGTCTCCCAGAATGCTTCCACATCCTTCCGGCGCTCCTCCACGCATTTCCCCCGCTCCAGAAGAACGGGACGGTACCCGTGCAGGGCAAGAAAATAACCGCAGAAAAGGCCTGCCGGTCCCGTTCCCACTATGACAGTGGGGTTTTTCTGTTCGCCCCTGCCCGGTTCCGGGAAACGATATGCTTTCTGCTCCGCCCTGCACACCTGATTTTCTTTCCCCCTGAATCTGCGGAGAATTTTTTCTTCCTCTTTCACGGTTACGTCAACAGAATAGCTGTAACTGATATGGGGCTTCTTTCTGGCATCAATGGATTGCCGTATTATTTTCAACGATGTAATATTATCCTCCGGAATCCGAAGCGCATTGGCCGTACTTTTCTTCAGATCAGCCTCTGAATGCCCCGGAGTTACCTTTATCTGATTTACTCTAAGCATAAAATGACCCCCCTGTGCAACCGACCCCTGCGGCTGCCATGCCTGCGATATATCCGCTGCACCACGCCCACTGCAGGTTGTAGCCGCCGCACCTGCCGTCCACATCCAGTATCTCGCCCGCGAAATAAATTCCGGGTGCCTTCCTGGACTCCAGCTGCTCCGTCACTTCGTCCAGGGGCACGCCGCCGGCACATACCTGCGCATTGTCGAAGGAATTGCTGCCAATGACGTGAACCGTAAAGCATTTGCACAGGCGATAAACCAGACTCATCTTTTTGGGGTCTGCCGACGCCGCATCCTCTGCAGCTTTCAGGCCTGCCAGCCGGATAAAAAGCAGCATCAGCTTCTTATTCAGCAACCCCGTGAAAAAGGCTTCAACCGTGCATCCCCTTTGCAGAGGCTTTCTGTCCGTAACAAGCTGTCCCAAAGCTTCCTCCGTGATATCCGGCAGAAAATCGAGGCAAATCTCCACCTCTTTTTCCTTCCGCAATATGTAATTTACCACACGGCTGACCTGAAAAACCGGAATCCCTGAGATGCCGTAATCCGTCAGCTGCAGCTCTCCCCTCTCCTGTATAAGCGCCCCGTCCCCGGCGGCTGCTGTCAGCAGGACATCCGCCCTGACTCCTGCCACCGCTTTCAGGAAGTCCTCCCTGCACCGCAGCTGTACCAGGGCAGGCACCACGGGAACCAGGCTATGCCCCAGCTTCTCCGCCAGCCGGTATCCGCTGCCGTCTGAGCCGGTCTTCGGCGCCGCCTGCCCGCCGCAGGCAAGAATGACACGGTCAAAACAATACGTTTTTCCGCTGCCTTTCAGCTTTATGCCGCATTTTCCCCGGGGACTGCCGTTTTCTTCTTCCCTGAATGCCCCGGTTCCTATCCTGTTTTCGGATGCCTGTTTCCCCCTGGATCTTTTCCCGCTGTTCCGCTCCCTGCTCCCCCCTGCCGTTCCCACCATTTCCACTGCCTCAATTTTGCAGTCCGTAATCACCTGCACCTTCTGCCTGTGCAGCTCATACCGAAGTACATCCAGCACGGAAGATGCCTGTTCCGACAAGGGATAGAGATAACCGCTCTTCCTCTTCAGCATCAGCCCGATTTCCTGAAAAAAAGCAACGGTATCTGTAGTTCCAAACCTCCCGAGACACTTTTCCAGAAAATCAGGGTGTTCGGTATAATATTCCTCCGTATCCAGTTTTTCGTTTCCCAGATTGCATTTCCCGTTTCCGGTGGATAATATCTTTTTTCCCGGCCTGTCCTTTCCCTCCAGCAGCGTCACCAAAGCTCCGCACCTTGCCGCCGTAATCGCCGCCATCATTCCGGCCGCCCCGCCTCCTACAATGCCCACGGAATATCCCATTATCGTTCTCCCTGTTTCTTCTGACCTTCTCTCTTAGCCTTCACGCCAGGCTTACCTGAATTTCCTTTTGCCGTGTTGTTCTCCGCTCCTAAGGAAGTGTCTCCGGGTTATTTTCCGGCAATTCCTAACTGGAATAATTCTCCAGGAAATCATACAGCTTCTCCTCGTTCTCTATCCACATCATATCCATGATACTCTCCTGAATCTCGAAGGGCAGGGAATCCAGCTGAATCTCCGTTTCGATATACACCGTACGCTTGTCCTCCAGATAGACGACCACCTTATTGTCATAAGCCGCAAGATAAAAGCTGCTGCTGGGCTGGACATACTTGTAGTTCATCTGCACCACCACCCGCTCTCTGGAGAAAGCAAGGACTTCCAGCCCCACGAACCCCCGTTCCAGCTCGGACAGCGGCGGAAAGGACTCATACACTTCCATGGCCTTCAGGAACTGGTCTCTGTTCATGCCCACATATTTATCCGGAAGACGCCATATGGTCTCCACCACCGTATGGTACAGCACGTCCGTCTCTTCCAGCACATACTCCGTATCCACACAGAGCGTTTCCGCCGTAAAGGAGACCTCCTCCGCTTCCCCGTCCGGATTTTCCGGCTCATCCATTACAACCCCGTAGTCAAGCCGGTCGTCAGTCACAGGCACCGGCTCCGTCTCCTGCTCCGGCACATCCTTCGGCTTTGGAGTCACCACGGGCAGCCCGCCGGAAAAAGGACTGGAATTTTCTTCCTGTTCCCCCGGATAGAAAAAATGGGATGTCTCCACGCCTGCATAAAAACCAAGCCCCAGCATACACAGCGGGTACAGGACAAATAAGCTGATACTTTTCAATAATTTCATACTGACCCCCATGCCATAAAAGTGACGGTTCACTCCGCCCACAGTCACGACATTTCTTCTTAGTATTAATCAGTATCAGCTTTTTTCGCCCGGTTTATACAATAAAAATCAGTATATATGAAGTTTCTGTCCTATCATGCCCAGCAGCCGTCCGCCGGGAAATACCTCCAGCTCCGGTTCCTTAAAATTGCGGAGCACCAGCAGCAAAATCCAGTAGAGCAGTCCTGAAATGACGAAAGTGACAAGGATTGCGGGGAGTCCGCCCTCAGCCGTAAAAAGCCTGCCCAAAAGCATGCACACCAGGCCCGACACTCCTCCTGCCCCCGCCGGCAGCACCAGCACGGACAGCCAATCCATCTGCATCCGCAGCTGGCGGTAAGAAAGCACAGTCAATACAGCGCACAGTGCCAGAGTCCCCGCCACACCGCCGTATACCAGCGAAAGAATGCCTGTTTTAGCGCTTGCCGTCAGCGTAATCACGAAAATCACATCCGCGGCTCCAACGGCTCCCAGCAGAAAGTATTTCCTTCCCATTGCCTGTAAAAATCTGAAGCAGAAGAAAGAAAGTGACGCAAAAGCGATAACCGCAGAACCGCCCTGCAGCATCTGCTTCACAAGCTCGCTGTCTTCCCCTCCCAGAAGAGAAGCAATCTGCGCCGCCATCACCGCCACATACACCGAGAGGAAAATGCCGTGCACCAGGCAGATATGGACACCGGACTGAAATGCCGTCCGGGCCAGCCGCCCTTCCTCTCTTCTGAAATGCAGAAAAATCCGCCCCATCACCGGAAGCGCCAGAGCGGATGCCAGAGACAGGAGAACACCGCAAACCACCAGATATCTCCCCGCGTAGACATCATATTGAAAAATCGTTCCCGTCTCCTGCGCCTTCCGCCCATACATAGCCAGCCCCAGAGCCAGCGGCAGAAACAACAAAAACTCTGTCAGAAACTGAGGCCACCTGCCCATACAGAAGCCTCGGATACAGTCCCAGGCAGAATCCCCTGAATACATGCCGTCCTGTTTCAGCTTCTTCTCGCTGCGGCGGCTGCCCCTGAAGAGGACAAACAGGAACAGGATGATAAAGATTTCGGTAAGGCCTGCCGCCAGCGCGATTCCCATACAGGAGTACATTGGCACAAAATTTTCTTCCCGCAGCAGACTGCCCACCTTTTCCCCGTAGCTGCCCAGTATATTGCCGAACAGCAATCCGAAGCCCAGCAGGAAAATCTGCCGAAGGATACCGGACACCGCCCGGGGCAGCTCCGCGGCCTCCCCCTGAAAATATCCCTGTATCACGCAGCTCACTGTCCTCAGCAGTACCACCGGCGCCAGCGCCATAATAATAAACCTGCTGCAGGAAATCCGGAAAATCCCTTCCGCAATCCCTCCGGCACACAGAATCAGAAGCAATGTCCCCACAAGCCCAAGCGCTGCGTGGAACAGCATGGCGCTCTTCCGCATCGCGAGTATATTCCTGTACTGCCCCTTGTTCCTTCTGCTGCGGAGCAGCCTGCCCAGTACATCCGCCAGACTTCCGCTGACTGCAATTCCTGCCAGCGTGCACACGGACACCGCCGCTGCCATATACGTAATACCGCCGCCTTTCATGCGGTTTCCCAGTATAAATATGGTAATCAGATTTAATATACCGGCAATCGCTTCCGCCTGCCGTCTCTTTATCTCCGCCTGATTCATTCGTTATCCCCCGAATCTCCCGGGAATTGCCGCCAGCCCCTGATTCTCCTGGAAACTTCCCCGGGAACTGCCGCCAGCCCCTGATTCTCCTGGAAACTTCCCTGGGAACTGCCGCCAGTCCCTTAGGAACTGTCGGAAAATAACTGCTGCAATTTCTTTAGGCAAAAGCTTAGAAATACAATAAAAATTGCTATAAACCTGCAGCAGTTATTTGTAGACATTTCCTTACTCTCTTGTAATATTCAGTCCCTGCAAAACCGCTTCCTGTTTTTCCTCCATCACCAGGCGCTCCCTATCCTCCATATGGTCATATCCGCACAAATGCAGCATGCTGTGCGCCACAAGGAAGGCGAACTCTCTTCTGGCGCTGTGGCCGAAGCTCTCCGCCTGTTCGAACACCTTATCCAGGGAAATCATGATATCTCCCAGAATCAGTTCCCCCGTATCCGGATCGAAATAATCCGCCTCGCTGTCCTCATCCATCTCAAAGACCCCTTCCCTGGAAAAGTCCACATTGGGAAAGGACAGAACATCCGTCTCCCGGTCTATCCCCCGATATTCCCGGTTTATTTCCCGGATTCCTTCATTGTCTGTCAATACCACATTGATCTGGGTCTCGTAAGGACAGTTTTCTTCTTCCAGGACGGCTCCGCATACCAGCTTTACCGTATCCTCTCCCGGAAAAGGCAGCTCCCTGTCCGTTTCATTTTCAAAGTAAACTGTCATCTCTGTCCTCCTCATCCGCTGTTTTCCGATTCCTATCAGGGCCGCTTCACATGTCTTTCCCTGCGCCCTGTTGTCCGCTCTCTGTCGCGCTGACGGCCCCGCTCTTCCTTTGCCTCGTAAGTTTCATAGGCCTGTACAATCTTCTGGACCAGCGGGTGGCGCACCACATCCTTGCTGGTCAGGGCGCAGAAGGCAATATCGTCAATCCCCTTCAGCACCTTCACTGCGATATCCAGGCCGGATTTCGTCTCTGCAGGGAGATCCTTCTGGGAATTGTCCCCCGTCACCACCACCTTGGAGCCGAAACCGATACGGGTCAGGAACATCTTCATCTGGGCTGGCGTGGTATTCTGGGCCTCGTCCAGAATGATATAGGCATTGTCCAGGGTGCGCCCTCTCATATAAGCCAGCGGGGCCACCTCAATCAATCCCTTTTCCATATTCTTCGCAAAACTCTCCGCTCCCATAATCTGATACAGGGCGTCATACAGCGGGCGCAGGTAAGGGTCTACCTTGCTCTGCAGATCTCCCGGCAGAAACCCAAGCTTTTCCCCCGCCTCTATGGCAGGCCTGGTCAGGATAATCCGCCCCACCTCGTCGTTCTTAAACGCACTGATCGCCATGGCCATGGCGAGGTAAGTCTTCCCGGTACCTGCAGGCCCTATGCCGAACACAAGCATATTGTCCCGGATTGCATCCACGTAGGCCTTCTGACCCAGAGTCTTGGGCTTGATAGGCTTGCCGTTTACGGTATGACAGATACAGTCCTCATCCATCTGTGACAGTGCGCCTTCTTTTTCTTCCATCCCCAATGTAATCGCGTAATCCACACTCTGCTCCTCTATCTCGTTGCCACGGCTGGAAAGCAGCGCCAGTTCTCTCAGGACATTTTCCGCTTTCCTGACCATCTCTTCCCTGCCGGTAATCGTAATGGATCCGTTGCGGTCTATGACGGCCACACCGAAATCCCGTTCCAGTTTCTTCACGTATGCATCATGCATACCGAATATTTTCTGCATATGCTCCGTTGGCATATCCAGCTTAATTGTAAAATCACTCATCCGCTTCTCCTGCTGAATCTTTTGGCTGAATGTTCCCGCCATCCAAACTATCTTCATCCATCCCTGCCGTCTCCACACGTCCGGTGACCGGCTCCCGCACCAGAAAGGCTCCTTCTATGACCCATGAAGTGTCATTCCTATTTATTCTAACATTTTTTTCAATAATTTGTACCCCTTTTTCCTCTAAATCTGCAAGAAAATCCATTAATTTTTGATTAAGAAGCTCCTCTGCCTCTTTCTGGGTGTACAAATGCTCTGTATTCAGATATTCCCGATGGGTCACCGAGCCCCAGAATACGGGGATATCCAGCTTTTCCAGTACCAGGGGTCTGGTCTCCTTCATGACGCTGTCATATACCAGAAACGGCCTCTCTTCCGGAAGCCTGCAGGTACGGCTGCCCAGCTTGAGATAATAACGCTCCTTCTCTCTGCCGGTATATTCCTTCCTGACGTAATCCAGGGGCAGATTATCGGAAAAATCCATGGTTCGCTCCAGCAGAATATCCGCATCCGCATCCACGTAATAGTATTCGCGGACTGTTTTGTCTTCATTATAGACAGGGACCCTGCCCTCCACCAGAACCGTCCCCGCTTCCACCACATCGCCGATTGAGACACAGGGCACGCCGCTGCGGACAATCATTGCTGTCACTGTGCCGCCATATTCCGCAATCAGGTCCGTTCCCTGGTTAGTCTCCTGCTTTTCGATGACAATGGGGGCATCGTTCTCCTTGATATCAATCTGCAGTTTGGTTCCCTCCAGCCTGGCGGATGCCCATGTTATCTCCGGGAACTGCCGTCTGATCTGCTTTTCCAGCTCACCGATATCCAGCTCATCCCTGCGCATGCCCACAGTCACCCGGTTCTGCTCCAGAAAGCTCTGGAAAATATCCTCCGTAATCCGCTGATTCCCGGTAATCTCAATATTCCATATGTAGAAGGAAGATACAATCCAGAAAGCCAGTGTGAAGAGCAGGCCCAGTATGAATATTTTGCGCTTCAGCAGCCGCGGAATCAAAAAGGGCAGTCCATATCGTTCCAATATGGCTACCCTTGTCCCCGTTTTCTTAAGTATGGGCTTCAGCTCCCGGAAACCCTGCAGGCTGATGCACATATAATAAGCATCCCCCTCCCGCACGATATCCCACAGCAGAATCCCTTTGTTGCTGCACAGATTCAGAAAGCGCTCCGGCGAAAATCCCCACAGGCGGATGCGCAGATACCCTCTCATATACTTCAGAAATTTGATCATATTTTTCCAGTCCCGCCTCCGTCCTTCTGCCGTTTCAGCTGTACCTGACACAACTGATGCAGCCGCTGATCTTCATATCTTCATTGGTATAATAGTCTACAGAAAGCCCGCTGCCCTCGAAACAGACCTGGCATGTCTTGCCCTGGAGCAGGATCAGATTCTCGGTATATTCCAGAATTCCCCGGTAATTCTCAATCCAGGCTTCCCGGTTGCCTGTCATGGTCACCTTCATGGCCCCCATGCAGATATCCTTGGGGAACTTCAGGGAGTCTATCAAAGCTTCCATGGTATGTCTCTCTCCTGCCAGGCGCCCTCCCGCGGAATATCTTCCTTCCCGGGAGCCTCTTTCCTCCATGCAGCGCCTTTCTTCCATTTTTATTTCGCCTCTTTGCATTCGGCCATTCTTTTTCTTCATGCTTCATTTTATTACGGAAGACCCGAATCTATGCATGGAACTGAAGCCGATACATTTGTACGACAGCACGTTATACTCATCTTCAGAATTTTCCAGCCGGGGATATCCGTCGCAGCGCTCTTCCTCCGGCATCTCCCTGCCCGCCAGAATAGCATTTGCCCAGTAACTGTATAACGGATGACACATCTGTCCCATCTATACAATAACTGCCTTGATAAAAGGAGCTTTCTCCGGAGGCGTATCCGTGATGCTGCAGGCTGCCAGGTACCGTTTTTCCGCCGCCTCCGCCTTTCCCCCGTCATTGGCATAAAGCATTGCCAGCGCTTCTCCAGCCCTGACATAGTCTCCCACCTTTCCGCACAGTACCAGTCCCACGGACAAGTCGATTTCGCTTTCCTTGGTCTCCCTGCCGCCTCCTAAAATCAGCGAACAGATTCCCACTTCATCGCAGACAATATGATCGATATAACCGCTTACGGGAGCCGGAACCGGACGGACAATCCGGGCCTTTGGCAGCTGCTCCGGATGATACACCGTTTCCCTGCTGCCCCCCTGGGCCTCCACGAATTCCGCCATTTTTTCCAGGGCGTTGCCGTCGGCAATCACGGCTTCCAGCATCTCCTTTGCCTGCTTGCTGTCGCCTGCCTTCCCTCCGGCAATCAGCATCTGGCTTCCAAGAGTCAGACACAGTTCCAGAAAATCTGCGGGGCCGTTGCCCTTCAGGGTTTCTATGGCTTCCTTTACTTCCAGAGCATTTCCCACCGCATAGCCCAGCGGCTGGTCCATGTCAGAGATGACGGCAATCGTTTTCCGGCCGGCGTTTTTGCCAATTTTCACCATCTCCTCCGCAAGCGCCCTGGCATCGGATTCTTTCTTCATAAATGCGCCGCTTCCGGTCTTCACATCCAGCACAATGGCATCTGCTCCGGCAGCCAGCTTCTTGCTCATGATAGAACTGGCGATCAGCGACATATTGTCCACTGTTGCAGTCACATCCCGCAGGGCATACAGCTTCTTGTCGGCAGGAGCCAGGTCGGCAGTCTGTCCCATAATGGCAATGCCGATATGGTTCACATTTTCAATAAACTGCCTTGTGGTAAGCGCCGTGGTGAAGCCGGGGAAGCTTTCCAGCTTGTCAATTGTTCCGCCGGTATGGCCCAGGCCCCTCCCGCTCATCTTTGCCACAGGAATACCGCAGGCTGCCACCATGGGCGCCAAAGCCAGGGAAGTCTTGTCCCCCACTCCGCCTGTGCTGTGCTTGTCCACCTTGATCCCGCGGATTTCCGTTAGATCCAGCCTGTCGCCGCTGTCTGCCATGGCCATGGTCAGCGCCAGAGTCTCGCTTTCTGTCATCTTCTGAAAATAAACTGCCATCATCAGGGCGGAGACCTGATAGTCAGGAATCTCCCCCCTGGTGTAGCCGTCTATGAAAAAACGGATTTCCTCTGCTGTCAGTTCTCCGCCGTTTCTCTTTTTCATGATAATGTCGTACATTCTCATATTCCGTTCCTCCATATACTTCCTATTCAATATCAAAAAGCTCATCAAAAGAAATATGCAGATTGGGAAACATTACGATTTGCAATTCATCCTTGTTTTCCGCTGTCACTTTTTTAAAAAGATAGGAATAGCATGTATCATCTTCTTTCCAGTCAAACATATATATTTCGACCTGCTTTTTTCGCCAGTCCACAATCCAATACTCTGAAACGCCAACTTTTCCGTATATATCCATTTTCTCGCCGCGGTCATAGCTTTCTGTAGCGTCTGATAATACTTCCATTACAAAACGGGGGATTCCGGTAAAAGAAACATTTTTTCTGTCTCTCATGTTACAAATAATAGACACATCCGGAATAACCACTTTATCATCATTTTCACGCCATTGGTATTGCACACTGTCACCAAACACACGGCAAAGGCTGTCTTTCATCTGGCTTCCCACTTTAATAACGAAATTGTGGATAACCATTGAATGCTCCAGATATGTCTTACTCATATCCTCTATCGGTAATGCACTCATATATATCACCTTCTTTCTCATTTTAAGATATAAAACTGGTTATGCAATAACAGCCAGTTGGCGCGGAACCATTTCATGATCTGCCAGTAGCCGCAGCCGTGCAGGTTATACTCCTGAATCAACCGGAATTTTGCCTGCAGGCTTCTCACATCCTCGAACCACACCTCATGGGCAATTCCGTCGCTGACATAGGTAAAATAAGGGCTTTCCGCCAGATTGTCAAATTTGATCTCCGCCCCCTGTTCCACTGCCAGGCGCACCGCTCCCACATTGCTCAGCGTAGTTGCCCTGGTGATACCCCGTTCAAAAGGCAACGGCCAGTCGTAACCGTAATTGGGGATGCCCAGGTCAACCTTGTCAGCAGGAATTTCCGTCAGGGCATATTCCACTACCCTGCGGACCTGATTAATAGGTGCCACTGCCATAGGAGGACCATAGGTATAGCCCCACTCGTAGGTCATCAGCAGTACATGGTCGGCAGCTTCCCCTAACGCCCGGTAGTCCTTTCCCTCATATAACAGCCCTGCCTGGTCGGCGCTTGTCTTGGGTGCCAGCGCGACGGAGGTATGGTATCCGGAAGCGCGCATGGTTTCCGCTACCTGCCGCACAAAAGCTGAAAAGGCATCCCTGTCTTCCGCCAGAATGTATTCAAAATCAATATCCACGCCCTCGTAACCTTTTGCGGACATGGTTTCCAGCAGGTTCTGAATCAGCCTGTCTGTATATTCCGGATTGTTGACCACGGAATGGATCAGCTGATTATTGAAGTTTCCGTCCGTGCCGAAGGGGGTCAGTGTCAGTATGGGCAGCGTACCGAACCGAATGGCTTCCGTGATCATCCAGCTGTCGTCCCCATAGGAAGGCGGCAGCAGTTCCCCTTCCATTGTAAAACCGTACGAAAATACAGGAAGTTCCGATAAATACGGCAATGTCTGCTCCAGTACCTCCCGTTCGATAAAGGGATAAGCATAACCGCTTACCGTGATTGCCCGGGTCGCATTTCTGACATAACGGTTGATCAGCAGCGCCTGCCCTACCGCAAGCGCATAAGGGTACTCCAGCTGATTGTCAAAAATTATCTGCTCCGCATTGGCATCCAGCTGCTGCGCAATGCTGTCCACACTGTCTCCCGATTTTACCACATAGATTTCCATAGGCATACTCCCATGTTTTTTTCTACAGAAATCTATATTCGGCGTACTTGGAAAATAGACTTTACAGCTTTGCCATAATCACAGTTTTGCGGGGAATGAAACCCTCTTTGCGATTGAACGGATGCCGGAATATGCCCGCATTTATTCCACGCCAGCCTTCTTACAGATATCTTCCAGGCAGCATCTGTCACAAAAGGGCTTCGTCCGCGCCGTACATACTTCCCGGCCGTGGTTCACAAGGCGATGGCAGAAATCATTGCCCTCAGCAGGCGGGATAATTTTCCAGAGCGCCTTTTCCACCTTTGCCGGCTCCTTGATGCCATCCACCAGCCCCATGCGGTTCACCAGACGGATGCAGTGGGTATCCGTCACAATGGCAGGCTTCCCGAACACATCCCCCATGATCAGGTTAGCGCTTTTCCTGCCCACGCCCGGCAGCGCCAGAAGCTTGTCAAAATCCTCCGGAACCTTTCCCCCGTAGACATCCCTGAGCATCTTCATGCAGGCGTTGATATCCCTTGCCTTACTTTTACCCAGGCCGCAGGGGCGGACGATTTTCTCGATTTCGTCCACTTCCGCTTCCGCCAGGGCATTGATATCCGGGAATTTTTCGTAGAGCTTTTCCACCACCACATTTACTCTGGCATCCGTACATTGTGCCGCCAGTCGTACGCTCACCAGAAGCTTCCACGCCTGGTCGTAGTCCAGGGTGCAGTCGGCTGCGGGGTATTCTTTTTTCAGTCTTTCGATTATTTCAAGTGCACGTTGTTTTTTTGTCATTTGTTTTCCTGCTTCCTATCGTATGGAAGTGTTACGAAATAAATTTGCAGGATTCCGCGCAGGAAGGTGCATATATACTGGTGCGTTGTTCCTGAAAGTGCAAATTTATTTCTTCACAATTCCTATGGAAATGTCTGCCGACAGTTCCTGTCAATATCTGCTGTCTGACCTGCGTCAGATCATACTCGTGAGTATACCGCTTCTATTGTATGCCGCTTTCTGCCCTGGTTTCGCAGAAGCGCTAACTCGCTATACATTTACATTGGCAAATGTTTTTGCACGTGAGTATAAAATACCCTTCTCCGCATATCCTAATCCTGGAAAGGAAGGTACATGATATGGATATGGAAAAAATAGTATGCAACTGTATGGGCGTTACCTGCGGGCGGATCAAAGAAGCCGTGGATTCCGGTGCGGCTACACTGGAAGAGGTACAGGAAGCTACCGGAGCCAGCACGGTATGCGGCGCATGTCTGGAAGAAGTGGAGGCGCTCATTGCCCATTTCAGGGCAGAACGCGATACTCCCTGAATGGCATCCATTTTAGCCGCGCTGCCACAGCCTGCGGCTCTGCACATGATTTATACGGCTGCTAAACCCGCGCCCGAAAACATTTGCCAGCATGAGGAAGTGTCTACAAATAACTGCTGCAGGTTTATGGCAATTTTTATTGTATTTCACGGCTTTTGCCTGAAGCAATTGCAGCAGTTATTTTCCGACAATTCCTAAGGAGGCTAAATGTTAACAGGTAAGCGCCTCGTTACTCCGCCTCCCCCGCTCCGCCCAAACGCTCTGTCAGCATGGTATTGCGCCGGGTTACGGTCACGTTCCTCACCGCATAGGCAAGCGCTTTCTTCGTCCCCACCATAACCAGGATTTTCTTCGCCCGGGTAATGCCTGTGTAAACCAGGTTCCTCTGCAGCATCACATAATGGTTCATCAGAATCGGCATGACGACAATGGGATACTCTGATCCCTGCGCTTTGTGAATCGTCGTCGCGTAGGCGTGAACCAGCTCGTCCAGCTCTGTCACGTCATACTCGACACTTCTGCCGTCAAAATTTACCGTCAGTGTCCTGTCCGTCTCATGGATCGCTTCAATGATTCCAATATCACCGTTGAAAACTTCCTTGTCGTAATTATTCTTGATCTGCATCACCTTATCCGCCGCGCGGTATGCAAAACCGCTCCGGCGCAGGCACTCCTTCGGCATTCTGACCTTTCCCCTGCCGCGCAGAAAGACATCCTGCTCCGGCGGATTCAATGCCTCCTGCAGAGACAGATTCAGGTTGATTGCCCCCACCGTCCCCCGCTGCATCGGCGTCAGCACCTGGATCTGGGACGGTTCCACCTGATAGCAGCGCGGAAGACTGGTCTGCACCAGCTTTACGATCTGAGCCGTGACTGCATCCGGATCCTCATTTTCCAGAAAGAAAAAATCCGTGGTCCTCCCGTTGCTGATATCCGGCATCCTGCCCTCGTTGATCCGATGGGCATTCATGATAATGCGGCTCGACTGTGCCTGTCTGAAGATCCGCGTCAGTCTGACCACCGGAAACGCCCCGGAGTCAATGATATCCCGCAGCACATTTCCCGCTCCTACGGAGGGGAGCTGATCGATGTCCCCCACCAGGATCAGACGCATTGTGGCCGGGATCGCTTTCAGCAGCGCATTCATCAGGATCACATCGATCATGGAACACTCATCCACAATCAACACATCCCCCTCCAGCGGATTTTCCTCATTCCGCTGATAGCCCTCCGGCGGCTTGCATTCCAGCAGTCTGTGGATCGTCTTCGCCTCCAGCCCGGTGGTCTCCGTCATCCGCTTTGCCGCCCGTCCCGTGGGTGCCGCAAGCAGAATTTTCAGGCCGTATGCTTTGTAGGCCGATATGATCCCGTGGGTGGTCGTGGTCTTGCCTGTGCCGGGTCCTCCGGTCAGCACCATCACT
>DKVC01000206.1:15920-21967 GCA_002490995.1 Lachnospiraceae bacterium UBA7188 | reverse complement strand
TCTTTGGTAGTAAAGACTGAAAAAATGGTGCATTATATCGAGCAGCTTAAGATAGACTTTAACTGTGTCTCTGATAGAAAATAATTCGTAAGCGGGAGATGGAATTTTTCTGACAGATCATTGATAAAGTCAGAATATACAGTGATATTGATATACTTATTTTCCGCTTTTACGACCCTGAAATTTTTAAGAAATCAAATATATCCGAAGTGGAATATTTGTTTTCCGGAACATGGAACTGCGGGATGTGCTCCAGGAGGACAGCAATGTAGCAGACCAGGAAATGGCCCTTGATCGACTCTTCTTTCTGGACATAGGCTGGACGTGCATCCAGGTCGGATTTCATGATCCTGAAAGATTCCTCAATCCTCCAGAGATTGTGGTAAGTGCTGTAAATGTCCTGGTCTGCCATTTCGGTCTCCGATGTCACAAGGAGGTTATATCCGGCAAAATTCAGATCCCTGTCTTTGCTTTCTGGTTCATGCTGGCCCTGCCGTCTTCCCCGTCCGTGAAGCTGACATATTTCTCGCTTTCCCCAAAGTCTTTTTTCTTTGCCTGGGAAAGTGTAAGGGACTTTGCTTTTTCCACCATCCTGTTGATTATTTCTTTTTTCCGCAAGGGAAGGGCTGTATGGCAGCAGACGTTTTTCTGTAAGGAAGATTGTTTTTTCTTCCCTTCGTGCAGGATATCACAGGGAAATTTGTCGACACAGGACTTATAATGGTACAGCAGTTTTTCCTTTTTATCCCGCACTTCCTGAAATCCCAATCCCTGGTCCAGCAGAACCCATACTTTTTCCTTCTCAGGGAGCATTTTGACCGCTTTTGAGAACAGGTAGCCGTCCCCGGCCTTTTTTGAGAAAGCGATATTCCCCGCGCAGTTGAGCCCCTTGTCTGCCGCATGTATTGTCCTGTCGTCAATATTATCAGTATCTAAGCTGATGGGGCATGCGAAAGAAGTGATAACAGTGGATGTATACGGTGATAAGGCAAATATCATTCCAGACGAAATTCCCGGGCTTTTGGAATATATGGACGAAGTCCTTCCAAAAGAAGCGGAGGGAAATACTGATGAGTTTTTTGATATTGTTGCGGATACTTCTGATTATATTACGTAGAATTATAAAAAGATAGGACATAAAAAACTAAAAACAAAAAAACGAACAAAAGTTCGTTTTTTATCTGTACAAATGAAATGGATTGTGATATGATAATAAGGCTTGTGTATTCCTGTTTTAGCCGTATAAAATTGAACAGTTTTGAGATGTCCCCATAATGGGGGCAGGTGAACGGAATTCGTCGTGGGGGAAATTTCAATAAAACTTGAAGATGTGCTACGACGAGAAACTGGCCTATAGAAATACTTTTTAGTATAGAATCAGAGGTGAAATTTTGTGCAAAGTGAACAAAAAATTTTTAAACTTCATTCAGAGTACGAGCCTACCGGCGACCAGCCCCAGGCGATCGCCGAATTGGTAGAAGGCTTCAAGAAAGGCAATCAATTCCAGACCCTGCTGGGCGTAACCGGCTCCGGAAAGACCTTCACCATGGCCAACGTCATCCAGGCCCTGAACAAGCCCACTTTAGTAATAGCGCACAATAAGACCCTTGCGGGCCAGCTGTACGGCGAGTTCAAGGAATTTTTCCCTGAGAACGCAGTGGAGTATTTTGTGAGCTATTATGACTACTACCAACCGGAAGCTTACGTGCCTTCATCCGACACTTACATCGCAAAAGATTCCTCCGTCAACGACGAGATCGACAAGCTGCGGCTGTCCGCTACAGCCTCCCTGACGGAGCGCAGGGACGTGGTAGTGGTGGCCAGCGTGTCCTGCATCTACGGACTGGGCAGCCCTGACGAATACAAGGATATGATTGTGTCCCTGCGGCCCGGCATGGTGAAGGACAGGGACCAGGTGCTCCGGGAACTGGTGGACATCCAGTATACCCGCAATGAAATGGATATGCACAGAGGCTGCTTCCGTGTGCACGGAGACGTGATAGAGGTGTATCCCGCCCAGGGCGGGGATTATTTTATCCGGATAGAGTTCTTCGGGGACGAGATCGACCGGATTGCGGAGGTGGAGCCGTTGTCCGGCAGGGTGCATGCGGTGCTGAACCATATAGCCATATTTCCTGCCTCCCACTATGTGGTTTCCCAGGAGAAAATTAAGATTGCCTGTGACAATATCGAAAAGGAGATGGAGGAGCAGGTCCGCTATTTCAAGGGAGAGGACAAGCTTATCGAGGCCCAGCGGATTGCGGAGCGGACCAATTTCGACATCGAGATGATGAGGGAAACGGGCTTCTGCTCCGGCATTGAGAACTATTCCAGGCATCTTAACGGCATGCCGGCAGGCTCGCCCCCGCTGACGCTGATGGACTTCTTCAACGACGATTTTCTTATTATTATAGATGAGTCTCACATGACTATTCCCCAGATCCGCGGAATGTATGCAGGGGACCGTTCCAGAAAGCAGACTCTGGTGGATTACGGGTTCCGGCTCCCATCCGCCCTGGACAACAGGCCCTTGAATTTTGAAGAGTTTGAATCCCATATTGACCAGATGCTGTTCGTGTCGGCCACCCCCTCCGTATATGAGGAAGAGCATGAGCTGATGCGTACGGAGCAGATTATCCGTCCCACCGGGCTGTTGGATCCGGAGGTGGATGTGCGCCCCGTGGAGGGACAGATCGATGACCTGATCGGCGAGATCAATAAGGAGACGGAGAAGCATAACAAGGTGCTGGTGACCACCCTGACCAAGCGCATGGCGGAAGATTTGACCGACTATATGAAGGAAGTGGGTATCCGGGTAAAGTACCTGCATTCTGATATTGACACCCTGGAACGCGCGGAGATCATCCGGGATATGCGTCTGGACGTGTTTGATGTACTGGTGGGAATCAACCTGCTGAGAGAGGGGCTGGATATTCCGGAGATATCTCTGGTGGCCATTCTGGATGCGGACAAGGAGGGATTCCTGCGAAGCGCCACATCCCTGATTCAGACCATAGGCCGTGCGGCGAGAAATGCGGAAGGACATGTGGTTATGTACGCGGATACGATTACGGAATCCATGCAGATTGCATTGACCGAGACCAACCGCCGCCGGGAAATCCAGATGAAATATAATGAAGAGCACGGCATCACGCCCCAGACCATTAAGAAGGCTGTGAGGGATCTGATTGCCATTTCCAAGGTAATCGCAAAAGAAGAGATGCGGTTTGAGAAGGATCCTGAATCCATGAGCCGCAGGGAACTGGAGAAGCTGATTGCGGATGTGCAGAAGAAGATGCAGAAGGCAGCAGCAGACCTGAATTTCGAGGCAGCAGCAGAACTGCGTGACAAGATGATTGAGTTGAAAACGAAACTCAGGGATATGGATGAAGAGAAGGATTAAGACATGAAATTTCCGGCCATACTTTGTATGTGTATGGCAGAGGGGCGCCGGTTGCCCGTTTTTATCCGACTTCGGAGAAGGAGAAGAAGAAAGAGGAATACCCACCCATGGAATCTGGGGATATGGCAGGGAAAGCCGGATGGGGAAATGGACGATGGCAAACAGCTGCAAAGTAGGATATAGCTGTAAAGGAAGACATTTATGGTCTAAGAGTATGGCGATTGGGCGTTCTAAGACGTAGTATGGAAACGTCTATTGTGGCAGTTATTTTTCGGCAGTTCCTATGAAAAGCGGAAGGGTATGCCCATGAGTACAACAGAAAAGAGACAGGAGCGGAAAATGGAAGAAATCAAGAAGATGCGTCCCCGCGAATATATTAAAATCCGCGGGGCTGCAGAGCATAATTTGAAAAATATAGATGTGGATATCCCCAGAAATGAGCTGGTAGTTCTGACAGGAATGTCAGGTTCGGGCAAGTCTTCTCTGGCCTTTGACACCATTTATGCGGAGGGGCAGAGGAGATACATGGAATCCCTGTCTTCCTACGCCAGGCAGTTCCTGGGACAGATGGAAAAGCCCAATGTGGAGAAGATAGAAGGCCTTTCCCCCGCCATTTCCATCGACCAGAAATCCACCAACCGCAATCCCCGTTCCACGGTGGGTACGGTGACTGAAATATATGATTATTTTCGTCTGCTTTATGCCAGGATTGGGATTCCCCACTGCCCAAACTGCGGCAGGGAGATTTCAAAGCAGACAGTGGACCAGATGGTAGACCAGATTATGGCGCTTCCCGAGGGAACCAGGCTGCAGCTTCTGGCGCCTGTGGTCCGGGGACGGAAGGGCAGGCACGAGAAGGTGCTGGAGCGGGCTTCCCGGAGCGGCTATGTGCGCGTGCGCATCGATGGAAATCTCTACGAACTGACTGAGGAAATTGCCCTGGAGAAGAACATCAAGCATAATATCGAGATAGTGGTGGACCGTCTGGCAGTAAAGCCGGGCATCCAGCGCCGGCTGGCGGATTCCATTGAGAATGTCCTGAATCTGGCGGAGGGGCTGCTGGTGGTGGACGTTATCGGAGGAGAACCCATGACCTTCAGCCAGAGTTTTTCCTGTCCTGACTGCGGCATCGGTATCAGCGAGATTGAGCCCAGAAGCTTTTCCTTCAACAATCCTTTCGGCGCCTGTCCGGAATGTTCCGGGCTGGGCTATAAGATGGAGTTTGATATTGACCTGATGGTTCCTGACAAGAGGTTGAGTATAAATGAAGGTGCCATTGCGGTTACCGGCTGGCAGTCCTGCGCGGATAAATCCAGCTTTACAAATGCGCTGCTGCGTGCACTGTGCAAAGAATATCACTTTGACCTTGATACGCCTTTTGAACAGTATCCGGACAGGGTGAAGGACATTCTGGTTTACGGTACAGACGGAAAAGAGGTTGAGGTTCATTATCAGGGTCAGCGGGGGAGCGGCGTCTACCCGGTGGCTTTCGAGGGCCTGGTCCGCAATGTGGAACGGAAATACAGAGAGACGTTTTCGGAGACGATGAAGCAGGAGTACGAGACTTTCATGCGCGTTACACCCTGCAGGGAATGTAAGGGGATGCGCCTGAAAAAAGAGTCTCTGGCAGTAACCGTGTGTGATAAAAATATATACGAAATTACATCCATGTCTATTCTGGAATTAAATGACTTCATGCAGAAGATGCAGCTTACCAGTCAGCAGCTTTTGATCGGAAAGCAGCTTCTGAAGGAGATACGCGCCAGGGTCTGCTTTCTTGTGGATGTGGGACTGGAGTATCTGTCGCTTTCCAGGGCAACCGCTTCGCTCTCCGGCGGCGAGGCACAGCGCATCCGCCTGGCCACGCAGATCGGCTCAGGGCTGGTGGGAGTCTGCTACATTCTGGACGAGCCGAGCATCGGACTGCATCAGCGTGACAATGACAAACTGCTGAATACGCTGAAAAGCCTGAGAGACCTTGGAAACACCATGATAGTGGTGGAGCATGACGAGGATACCATGCTGGCGGCAGATTATGTGGTGGATATCGGACCTGGCGCCGGCTCCCACGGCGGCGAGGTGGTGGCCTGCGGCACGGCGGAAGAGATTATGAAGGTGCCGGAATCCATCACCGGAAAATATCTCAGCGGTGAACTGCGGATTCCTGTTCCTTCAGAGAGAAGGAAACCCACAGGTTTCCTGAAGGTACTGGGCGCCCGTGAGAACAATCTGAAGAATATAAATGTGGAGATTCCCCTGGGGGTAGTGACCTGTGTGACAGGTGTGTCCGGCTCCGGCAAAAGCTCGCTGATCAATGAGATCCTGTACAAGCATCTGGCAAGGGACTTAAATCGCGCCAGATGTATTCCCGGAAATCACAAGGATATTCAGGGGCTGGAGCAGCTGGACAAGGTCATTGCCATTGACCAGTCTCCCATTGGCCGCACGCCCCGCTCCAATCCGGCTACCTACACCGGAGTCTTTGACCAGATCCGGGATTTATTCGCCTCCACTGCTGATGCCAAGGCAAAGGGATACGGCAAGGGCCGTTTCAGCTTCAATGTAAAAGGCGGGCGCTGCGAAGCCTGCGGCGGGGACGGCATCATTAAGATAGAAATGCATTTCCTGCCGGATGTCTATGTGC
>DKVC01000206.1:0-15660 GCA_002490995.1 Lachnospiraceae bacterium UBA7188 | reverse complement strand
ATTTCCTGCCGGATGTCTATGTGCCCTGTGAAGTCTGCGGCGGCAAGCGTTACAACCGTGAGACTCTGGATGTGAAATATAAGGGAAAGAGTATCTATGACGTGCTGGATATGACAGTGGAGGAGGCTTACAGCTTCTTCGAACCCCTTCCCGCAATCCGGCGCAAGATAGAGACGCTGTATGATGTGGGACTGGGTTATGTGAAGCTGGGACAGCCTTCCACCACGCTCTCCGGAGGAGAAGCCCAGCGCATCAAGCTGGCAACGGAGCTTTCCAGGCGCAGCACAGGCAAGACAATTTATATTCTGGACGAACCTACCACAGGCCTTCATTTTGCGGATGTGCACAAGCTGGTGGACATTCTCCACAGGCTGGCGGAAGGCGGCAACACGGTTGTAGTCATAGAACACAATCTGGACGTAATCAAAACTGCGGACTATATTATCGACATGGGACCTGAGGGCGGCGACCGGGGCGGAACTGTCATTGCAAGGGGTACACCGGAAGAGATTGCGGAGAACGAGGCGTCCTATACCGGTATTTATATCAGGAAAATGTTGGAGAAGGATAAAAAGCCCTAAAGAAGCCGCTCAGTTTTGCCGAAACATTAAATGGACCAGGCAGAGATTCTTTTTATTAAATTTTTCATAAACCCCTATGAAAATGGATTTTTTTCGGTTATAATATGAGGGCGCGCTCTTTGCGCCCTCAACCATAGGAAGCTCCCTTGCTTCCTATGGTCTGATATCGGAAGTCTGGAGTATGCTTATGATAAGCGGCGCGCTCTTTGCGCCCTCAACCATAGGAAGCTCCCCTGCTTCCTATGGTCTGATAGCGAAAGCTTGGAGTATGCTTATGATAAGCGGCGCTCTCTCAGCGCTTAATATATTTTACTCCGGTAAATATTATGGGATGCGGTATAAAGTCTGGAAAGAACTGGAAACGATGAAGTTATAGCCGGAAATTGAACAGGAGATTGAAGAAGAATGGAATCCATGGAGAAAGGGGTAATATAGTATGCAGTGCACAGATATCGGAATTGATTTGGGTACAGCCAGCATTTTAGTATACATCAGAGGTAAGGGTGTCGTATTGAAAGAACCCTCCGTTGTAGCGTTTGACAGAGACACGAATAAGATTAAAGCCATCGGGGAGGATGCACGCCTGATGCTTGGCAGGACCCCGGGCAACATTATTGCGGTGCGCCCTTTGCGGCAGGGGGTTATATCGGATTATTCTGTCACAGAGAAAATGATGAAGTATTTTATCCAGAAAGCACTGGGCAGGAGGGCTTTCAGAAAGCCGCGCATTGCCGTATGCGTTCCCAGCGGCGTTACGGAAGTGGAGAAGAAAGCCGTGGAGGATGCCACTTATCAGGCGGGTGCCAGGGATGTGGAAATCATTGAAGAACCCATTGCTGCGGCAATCGGGGCGGGGATTGACATTTCCAAGCCATGCGGTAATATGATAGTGGATATCGGGGGCGGTACTTCTGATATAGCGGTTATTTCTCTTGGCGGTACGGTGGTCAGCGCATCCATCAAGGTGGCGGGAGATGACTTTGATGAAGCCATTGTGCGTTATATGCGTAAGAAGCATAATCTTCTGATCGGTGAGAGAACCGCCGAGGACCTGAAGATAAAGATTGGCTCGGCGTATAAGAGAACCGAGGTGGACTACATGGATGTAAGGGGACGGAACCTGGTGACAGGTCTGCCCAAGACCGTAAAAGTGTCTTCGGAAGAGACGGAAGAGGCATTGCGGGAGACTACATCCCAGATAGTGGAGACGATTCACAGTGTATTGGAGAAGACACCGCCGGAGCTGGCGGCGGATATCGCGGACCGCGGAATCGTGCTGACAGGAGGCGGCAGCCTTCTGCGGGGATTGGAGGAACTGATTTCTTCCAGGACAGGTATCAATACCATTACTGCCGAAGACCCCATGACGGCAGTGGCCATCGGAACAGGCAAATATGTGGAATTCCTTTCCGACTATAACGGCAGGTAATGGCGGGTAAGAAGGAGGCACTGAATGTTAAAAGGTTTGTATACTGCCTACACGGGCATGATCAATGAACAGCACAGGATGGATACCCTGACAAACAATCTGGCCAATGCGTCCACGGTAGGATTTAAAAAGGAGGGCTCCACCAGCCAGTCCTTCGACGATATCCTGACGGTAAAAATCAAGGATTCCTCGCTGGGAGCCAATTTGACGAGACGCATGGGAATGAACAATCCGGGTGTGAAAATCGGGGAAAATTACACTGATTTTACCCAGGGGTCTTTCCGTATTACAGGGAATACCTATGACCTGGCTCTGGCCGGAGAGGGATTCTTTGCCATAGAATTCACCAATAAGGCCGGCGAGACCTCTACCATGTACACGAGAGCCGGACAGTTTACGCTGAACACCGAGGGATATCTGGTGACAGATGACGGCGACTATGTCCTGGATACCCAGAACAGAAGAATCCGGTTAAATCCCCTGCAGGATGCTGAAATTGACAGCAGCGGCAGAATCGTACAGAATGGAACAGCTGTGGCGACGATTCAGGTGGCGGATTTTGAGGATTACAATTATCTGGAAAAGTATGCTGAGACATACTACCAGCCGGTGGAGGGTGCGCGTCCTACCGAGGGTACAGCTCAGATTAAGTCTGGATATCTTGAGATGGCAAACGTCCAGATTGTTTCTGAGATGGTAAACCTGATTTCCATTACACGGGCATATGAAAGCAACCAGAAGATTATCCAGACCTATGACAGTTCTCTTGAAATTGCCGCTACTCAGTTGGGCAGAGTATAAGGAAGTGTCTCCAAATAACCGCTGCGAGTTCATAGCGAGTTTTATTGTATTTCTGGGGTTTTGTCTAAATAAGTTGCAGTGGTTATTTTCCGACAATTCCTAAGGCGGATTTGTGATTCCGGAGGATTTGAGCATATGTTAACCGGTGCGGAAGCCGGGGTGAAAAAAGTATCCTGAAATAACAGAAAGGAACGAAAACTATGGTACGTAGTTTATGGACAGCGGCAACCGGAATGATTGCGCAGCAGACAAATATTGACACAATTGCAAATAATCTTGCCAATGTAAACACACAGGGATATAAGACCCATGTGAATGAATTTAAGACGCTTCTGTATCAGAACCTGCAGACGAGGACGACTACGGCAAACGGAGAACAGAAACCGGTTGGTGCGCAGGTTGGCCTTGGTGTACGCAACTCTGCCATTACCACTATCTTTACGCAGGGAAATCAGCTTGCGTCTGAGAGTGATACCGATTTTATGATCGATGGAAAAGGCTTCTTTGCTTTGCGGGGCAGCGACGGCAATACATACTATACCCGCAATGGTAACTTCCAGTTTGTGCTCGGAACCAATGGCAATATGCTGGCGAATTCGGACGGACTTCCGGTGCTGAGTACAACCGGACAGCCTATCATATTGGGTACAAACTATATCCTTTCCGATGTAACCGTGAACACATATGGACAGATCTGCTATCCGGACGCGCAGAATCAGCCTCAGCCCATCGGAATTACGATTGGCCTGTTCCAGTTTAATAATCCCAATGGTCTGGAGAAGCAGGCGGAGACTCTGTATGCCCAGACGGCGGCCAGCGGCCAGCCTATAAACGAGGCTACCAGCAATATGGTATCGAGGAGTAAAGTCATTCAGAAATATCTGGAGGGTTCCAATGTGCAGGTGGTGGATGAGATGGTGAATATGATTGTGGCGCAGCGTGCATATGAGCTGAATTCCAAGGCGATCACGACGTCAGACGAAATGCTTCAGCAGGCCAATAATCTGAAACGTTAGGAACTGGGAAGCCAGTATCCGTAACGGCTGGAGAGGAGAAGAGATGACAGACTTCAGTAATATAACGGGCATGTACAGCGATATGTATTCCACAGCTGTGAATCAGAGCGCATCCAGGCTTCAGAATAAGCTGGCGGATGCGGATTATTCCAGGGCATCGGATGCTGAGCTGATGAACGCATGCAGGCAGTTTGAGGCGTACTTTATTGAGCAGATGTATAAAGGGATGATGAAGACCATTCCGAAGAGTGAGGAGACGTCTAATTATACTTCTTCCATGATGGATTTTTATAAGGATCAGATGATCCAGAGCGTGGCTGAAGAAACCAGTAAACAGAACGGCGGTTTCGGGCTGGCACAGATGCTCTATGAGCAGATGAAGCGCAATTTTGGCGTCCCGGAGGTTTCTGCGGGAGAAGGAACAGAGGCTGATGCCGTTCTCTAAATTGCCGGAATCGTCTTAAAAACTCAATTAGGAATTGTCGGATAAAAGCATAAGTTCGGTGAGAGGCTGCCCATAGGTAGAGGCAGCCTTGTTCTGCTATCTATTGATTTTATACCCATAGAACGCTTCCACAATGGGTGGCTGCTGCAATGGGAGGACAGAGGATACTGGATGGAAACGGTTAACGGGTATGTAGAGCATATCATTTTTCAGAACAATGACAATGGTTATACAGTGATGAATCTGGTGTCCGACGGTGATGAGATAATTTGTGTCGGTACCTGTAAGGGGCTGGGGCAGGGAGAAAATATTACGGCTCAGGGAGAGTATGTGGAACATCCGTCCTATGGTGTGCAGTTTAAGCTGAGCAGTTACCGCATCGTCATGCCGGAAGACGGCGCGGGAATGGAGAGGTATCTGGGATCCGGCGCTGTCAAGGGAGTCGGGCCTGCGCTGGCATCCAGGATTGTTAGAAGGTTCGGGGACGATACCTTTCGGATCATAGAGGAAGAGCCGGAGCGCCTGACGGAGATCAGGGGAATCAGTGAACGCAAGGCGAGAGAAATCGCGGTTCAGATGGAAGAGAAAAGGGATCTTAGGGATGCTGTTGTCTACCTGCAGAAATTCGGCATTTCCAATACTCTTGCAGTGAAAATATATGAGGCTTACGGTACGGAGCTTTACGGTATTATGAAGGAAAATCCGTACCGTCTGGCAGAAGATATCCATGGTGTGGGATTTAAGATGGCGGACGAACTGGCTGCCAGGACAGGGGTCAGGGCAGATTCGGAATACCGCATCAGGAGCGGTATCCTGTATACGCTGATGCAGGCGGTAGGGGAGGGAAACTGTTACCTTCCCATGGAAAACCTCATGGGAAAGGCAGCGGAACTTCTGGGGGTGCCGGGGGAGAACATACGGCTGCAGGCAGAGAACCTGATGATGGATAAAAAGGTGGTTATCAAGGAAGAACAGGTTTTCCTGTCGGCTTATTATTACGCTGAACTGAATTGTGCACGTATGCTCCATGACCTGAATGTGCCGCTTGTTTCGCAGGAGGCAATGCCTGATACGGGGACATTGAAGCGCCTTGTGGAGATCGGGGATATGGAACTGGACGAGCTGCAGTTTCAGGCGGTGAGTGAGAGTATCCGCAGCGGTGTGACCATATTATCGGGAGGTCCCGGCACGGGGAAAACCACTACCATTAACATGATGATAAAATACTTTGAGGCGGAGGGCATGGACATTTTTCTTGCGGCGCCTACAGGACGCGCTGCGAAGCGGATGACAGAGGCCACAGGATTCGAGGCGAAAACCATACACCGTATGCTGGAGCTGAACAGTGCGCTGCCGGAAGAAAATTCACGGAAAGTCCGTTTCGCAAGGAATCGGGAGAATCCACTGGAAGCGGATGTGATTATTATAGATGAGATGTCCATGGTGGATATCCTGCTGTTTCAGTCGTTGCTGGATGCGATTGTGCCGGGAACCAGACTGGTACTGGTGGGAGATGTAAACCAGCTGCCCAGTGTGGGGCCGGGACAGGTGCTGCGGGACCTGATTTGCAGTCAATGCTTTCACGCAGTGGAATTGAAAAAAATTTTCCGACAGGCGGAAGAAAGTGACATTGTTGTCAATGCCCATCGGATTAATCGGGGAGAGCAGATATCGCTGGATAACAAATCAAAAGATTTCTTTTTGCTGGAGAGAAGTGACATAAATGTCATATATAAGCATATGATACAGTTGGTCAGTGAAAAACTGCCCCGGTATGTAAAAGCGTCTCCCTATGACATTCAGATACTGACGCCCATGAGGAAGGGAAGCCTGGGGTGCGAGACTCTGAACGGAATTCTTCAGAGATATCTGAATCCGGCGGACGGGAAGAAGAAAGAGCACATAAGCGGTGATACCATTTACCGTGAGGGTGACAAGGTCATGCAGATTAAGAATAATTATCAGCTGGAGTGGGAGATTGTCAGCCGCTACGGAATTCCTGTGGATAAAGGTGTGGGCGTTTTTAACGGGGACATGGGAAGAATTCTGGAAATCAATGAGGCGGCATCCTGCCTGGTGGTGGAATATGATGAACAGAGGCGGGTCACCTATCCATTTTCTCTGCTGGAGGAACTGGAATTGTCATATGCCATCACGATTCACAAGTCTCAGGGAAGCGAGTATCCGGCGGTGATTATGCCGCTGCTGACGGGCCCGAGGCTGCTTTTTAACCGCAATCTCCTGTATACGGCCATCACAAGGGCCAAAAGCTGCGTCACCATATTGGGAAGCAGCAATGTGGTCAGAGGGATGATTGATAATGCCAGCGAAAATCGCAGATATACGGCACTGGCGTCCAGGATCAGGGAGGTCTGCAATATGTGAAGAAAGGCAGAGAAGAAGGCGTCAGGACGGTAATCCCGTAAGCTCGGGGGGCATGCTGGTGAAGGCGGATTCCGTAGGTGGAAGTCCGCAGCTCCCAGGGAAATGTCGCAGATGCCTGTACAGAAGGAATCAGCTTCAGGAACAACAATTTTCTATTGCAAGCCAAAAACACATTAGTAAATTCTGGTGGTCTTGAGTATAGGTCAGGAAGGAGAAGGTTTCGGAACGGAGGATTCGAAACCGATGAAAACAGAAGCAAAGATAAGAAAGCGGAAAGACGCGGTGAGGGGAAGCAGGGCGGTGAGTGCTGTCTATTCAGGTATGCTGCAGCTTCTTTATCCCCTCAGATGTCCTGTCTGTGACAGGATTGTGAAGCCGGCGGGGGAGCGGATCTGCCTGGAATGCCTGGGCAGACTGAAAATTCTGACACCGCCGTGGTGCATGAAATGCGGCAAAAAGCTGCGGGAAGAGGGCGAGTATTGCGCTGACTGCAGGCGCAAAGCTCATGTTTTCCAGAGAGGGAGGGCTCTCTATGAGTATGAGAGTGCCGCGCTGCCGATATACCGCTTCAAGTATGGCGGCAGACAGGAATATGCGGAGTATTTCGGCGGTGAGATGGCAGAGTACCTGGGGAATTTCATTCGCGGCATACATCCGGATGGTTTGATTCCCATTCCGCTCCACAGAAAAAGAAGGGCGGCGCGGGGATACAATCAGGCGGAACTGCTCGCCAGGGCAATCGGAAGACGTCTGGAGATTCCTGTTTATACAAAATTCCTTGTCCGGGAGAAAAACACCATACCTCTGAAGTATGAAAATCCGCAGGAACGGCAAAATAATTTGAAAAAAGCTTTTAATATAGCGAGAAATGATGTAAAATTAGAGAAGGTAATCGTTGTTGACGATATTTTTACCACCGGCAGTACCATGGATGAGGTATCAGGGGTTTTGAAGGCTGCCGGCGTTAAAGAGGTCTACTTTGTCACACTGGCAATCGGAGCAGGTATCTGAACGGGTGCTGGCAGTTATGCCCGGACAGTGCCATCCGGACATCTATGAAACTGGAATAAGGAGATGCGGAGACTATGAATGTGAGAAATTGCAGAAGCTGCGGATGTATTTTTAACTATGTCACAGGTCCGGTGACATGTCCTGCATGCCGTGAAAAGCTGGAGAAGAAGTTCCAGGAAGTGAAAGAATACATCCGGGAGAACAAGGGAGTGGGTATCCCTGAGGTGGCGGAAGCCTGTGAGGTAGACGCCGGACAGATTCGTCAGTGGCTGAGGGAGGAACGCCTGGAGCTTTCAGCCGAGTCCATGGGGTTCCTGACATGCGAAACCTGCGGCCAGCCCATCAAGAGCGGGAGGTTTTGTGAGAAATGTACGATGAATATGACCAGGGGGTTTCAGGAGGTGCTGAACGCCGGCAGACAGAAAAACTCCCAGCCTGTTAAGCATGACGGAGACAGCGCCAAAATGCGGTATTTGAAATAGCGCGGCGGGAGGTGTATCATGCTCAGTGAAGAGCGCATTATATTGATGACAAGGATGGCTTCCTACGAGCAGGGAGAAGGCAGGAAAAATGTAAAGATCGGTAATTATTTCCGCAGTGATTATATTACCATACAGGTTTTGAAAGCGGTAGTATGCGCGATTGTGGCATTTCTGATCGTGTTCGGATTATATGTGCTGTGTAATTACGAGGAGCTCATGAAGAAGATGTATAATATAGACGAGCTGCTTGTGTTTGCAAAGGATGTGCTGACTTATTTCTGTGTCTCTGTAGGCGGTTATGGCGTGCTCACCTATATTATCTGTACCTGGAGGTATGTGTCAGCAAAGAAAAGCCTGAAATGTTATTATCATAATTTAAAAAAGCTGGGTTCCATGTATAACGAAAGGTAACCCGGGAGCGGGGAAGCTTTCGGGGAAATACCCGGCCGGAGGTCACAATGACAGTTTTACTGGAAATGAAAGAAAGACTAAAGCTGATATACAGTAAAAGCGATGTATTCATCATTCCTATCGTGAAGTTTCTGCTGGCGTTTATTACGTTTAACACTTTAAACAGCAGAATGGGTTATATGGCACTTCTTGATGATATGGGAATCGTACTGATTGCAGCGCTGGCATGTTCCTTTCTGCCGCTGGGGATTATCGTTTTACTGGGGGCAGTATTCAGTCTGATGCATATGTATGCGCTTTCCCTGGAGGTGGCGCTGGTTGGATTGTGCGTGTATCTGATTATGTATCTGCTGTTTTTCCGCTTTAGTCCCAAGGATTCCCTTGTAGTGGTAGTTACCCCCCTTTTATGTGCATTGAAGATACCGTACGTAATTCCGATTGCGGTGGGCCTGCTCTGTGCGCCTTCCTCGGCAGTATCTGTAGGATGCGGCGTAGCGGTTTATTACCTGCTTCAGCTTGTCTCGGAAAGCGCTCCCAACATCAGGACGATGGGAGATGAAGAAGCTCTGGCGAAAATCCGTATGCTGGTGGAGAGCTTTCTTGCCAATAAAGCGATGCTGGTAATCATTGCGGCCTTTGCCATTACGGTATTGACGGTTTATCTGATCCGCAGGATGTCCGTGAATTATGCATGGACGATTGCCATGATTGCAGGAGCCATGGTGAATATCGTAGTGCTTCTGGTGGGAGATCTGTATTACGACATTAATCTCTCAGTGGGGAGCGTACTGCTCGGTTCACTTCTTGCTATTGTGGTGGCAAAGGTAATTGAGTTTTTCCGCTTTTGCGTGGATTACAGCAGAACGGAGAAAGTGCAGTTTGAGGATGACGAATATTATTATTATGTGAAAGCGGTTCCGAAGATGGCAGTTTCCATGCAGACAAGGACTGTAAAGCGTATTAACTCCCAGAGGGTCAGAGAAGCGGAGGGAAGCACCGGGGAAGACGATTCTTATTATGCGGCGGGAAGCGGGCGCCGGGGAAGCAGAACGGTGACTACAGAGCGGTCCGTGCCGGCCGGAAACACCCGCCAGAGCGGAAGGACAGTGACAACGGAGCGTGGCGTTACAGGCGGAAATGTCCGTCAGGGCGGTGGGAACGGAGCTGCACAGAGAGGCGCGCAGAATGGAAACGGGCGTCAGGGGACGAGAACCATGACTACAGAGAGGACCGCGTCGGGCAGAAATATTGTCAGAAATACGGGACATACTCAGGGGCGCAGCGTTACCATTGGAAGAGCGGCTGATTTACAGGAAAATTTTGACGAAGACGAATGGCCATAATATATACTCGCGATCAGAAACATTTGCCAACGCAAATGTAAAACGGGTGAGCGCTTCTGCGATTCAGAATAAAAGAATGGCAAAGGAAGGCGCTCACGAGTATATGCGCATGGCCTGAAACAGATGAGAAGTGGGATGTATAATGAATGAGCGCTTCTGTATGTGTGACAGGAAATGGGAAAGGAAGGCGCTCACGAGTATAGAATGAAGAGTGGGACTGGTTAAAATGCAGTGGGTTGAAACAGTAAATGAATATTTGAAGGATGTCAGAACATATGCTAATACGGTAGATTTGTTCGATGTGTTTGAGATACTGATCATCGCATTTCTTGTGTATTATATTCTGGCATGGATGAAGACAACCAGATCATGGCGGATGCTGAAGGGACTTATCGTCATCTTCGCATTTCTTGTGGTTGTAAATGTTATGAAGATGGACAATATCGTATGGATAACCCAGAATGTGCTGAGCTTTGCCGTCACGGCGATTATCGTGGTACTGCAGCCGGAGCTCCGCCAGGCGCTGGAACTGTTGGGAGAGAAGAACTTCCTGCCGTCCATCGGTTTTTCAGGTTCATCGAATAAGAAAGAGGATGTTTTTTCCGAAAAATCTCTGAATGAGATTACAAAGGCCTGTGTGGAGATGGGGAAAGTGAAGACCGGCGCCCTTATTGTAATTGAGAGGACGGAATCCCTGAAAGATTATGAGCGGACGGGGATCGAGGTGGACGGAATCATCACCAGCCAGCTGCTGATCAACATTTTTGAACATAACACGCCGCTTCATGACGGCGCGGTGATTGTGCGGGGTAACCGGGTGACATATGCCACCTGCTATCTGCCGTTGTCCGATAACCTGGGACTGAGCAAGGATCTGGGAACACGGCACCGGGCGGGAGTGGGGGTGTCAGAGGTCACGGATTCTCTGACTCTGATTGTGTCCGAAGAGACGGGTGGTATCAGCATTGCTTATGAGGGTGAGCTGATGCGGCATCTGAACGCTGAGACACTGAAGGAAAAAATGCGGAAGATTATGAATATGAATGGAGAAGAAGATGCAAAAGGAAGGCACAGGCGTAAAGGAAAAGGCAAGGCAAAAGATGGGAAAGAAACTGCTGAATAATCTTGGGTTGAAGCTGGTTTCCATATTCCTGGCTGTAGTCATCTGGTTTGCAGTGGTTATGATCAGCAATCCCAAGGATTCCGTGACCTTTTCCGGCATCACTGTGAACCTGGTAAATACGGAACTTCTGGACAGTGAAGATAAGCTGTATGAAGTACAGGACAATTCGGATAAAGTCCGCGTCACTGTGGAGGCTCCCAGGAAGGTCATCAATCAGCTCCGTTCTTCCGATATCATCGCGGAGGCGGATGTGAGCCGGCTTACGGAGGTGAATACCATTGCCATTAACTGCAGTCTGCTGAACAATGCGGTAGAAATCAGCAGCATTACAAGTAATCCGGATGTCGTGCGCCTGAAGGTGGAGGATAAGGCGAGCAAATGGGTGAACATTAAACGGAATACGGTGGGAGAAGTAGCGGAAGGGTACATGGTTTACAGCATAGTAAGTGACGATACCAGAATGGTAATCAGCGGCCCGGAGTCTGTGATCAGCCGGGTTGACCATGCCGGGATTGAGATGGATGTAAGCGGCGCGACGGATAATGTGTCAGGAAATGCGGAAATCCGCTTTTACGATAGTGAGGGCAATCTGATTGACGACACGGATATTATAAGGAACGCAGACAGTATGCATGTGGAGGTGACCATATATGCCATGAAAGAGGTTCCTGTTGAAGCGCTGGCTACAGGAACGCCGGCGGAAGGATATCTGATGACGGGGGTGGTGGAATGTGAGCCTTCCACTGTAGTGCTGGCCGGTACGGCATCGGCTCTGGCGGATGTCAATAAAGTCAGCGTTACGATAGATATTACCGGGGAGAGTGAGGATGAGGAGAGAAGCATTCTTCTCAGGCCTTATCTGGACAGCGGAATCCGTTTCGCAGACAGTAATTTCAACGGGAAAATAAACGCCATAGTACACATTGAACCAAGCGTGGAACGGACATTGACGATTTCGGGCAGAAATGTTTCCGTGGCGAATCTGCCGGAAGGATTTGAACTGGAGTTCGGCGAAGGCCAGCTGACCTACAGACTGCGGATTTCAGGACTGGATCATGCTGTGTCTGCGGTTGAACAGAGCACAGTGCAGGGTACATTGGATATCGGTGCATGGATGCAGGAACAGAACATGAGCGAATTAAGGGAAGGAAACTATGAGATTCCGATAGTATTTGAGCTTCCAGGGAATGTTGCCATCGAAAATGAAATTTCCGCAAGGGTAACAATTTCAAGGATAGATGAGGAGGATGAGGAATAGAAATGGCCAGATTATTTGGAACGGACGGTGTGAGAGGAATTGCGAATGAAGAGCTTTCACCTGTGTTAGCCATGCAGCTGGGGCAGGCAGGCGCTTATGTACTGACAAAGGAAAAAGCCCATAAACCTACTATTATGGTGGGCTGTGACACCAGGATATCGGGTGACATGCTGGCCAACGCATTGATGGCGGGTGCATGTTCCGTGGGAGCGAACTGCGTATATGTGGGTGTGCTGCCCACTCCTGCGGTGGCGTACCTGACACAGAAATATAAGGTAGATGCGGGGGTGGTGATTTCTGCATCCCATAATCCGGTGGAATTTAACGGGATAAAATTCTTTGACGGAAATGGTTATAAGCTGCCGGACGCGCTGGAGGATGAAATTGAGGACCTGATCCGCAATGATATGCCCGATATCACGTTTCCCACGGGTACGGCGGTGGGCAAGGTCAAGTACCGTACCGATGCAAGGGAGGAGTATGTCAATCATGTGATTCAATCGGTTCCGATAGATCTGGACGGAATCAGGATTGTTGTGGACTGTGCGGAAGGTGCGGCTTATTACACTTCGGTGGAAGCCCTGAAGGAGCTGGGGGCATCGGTTGTTGCAATCCACAATAATCCTGACGGCACGAACATCAATTCCAACTGCGGCTCCACACATATGGCAGAGCTGCAGGCCAGAGTAGTATATGAGAAAGCCGATCTTGGACTCGCGTTTGACGGTGACGCTGACAGACTGCTGGCGGTAGATGAGCATGGAGAAATTGTAGACGGGGACCAGATTATGGCGATTGTAGGCAATTACATGCGGGACAAAGGAAAGCTGAAGAAGGATACCATTGTGGCTACCATTATGAGCAACCTGGGCTTTTTCCTGATGGGGAGAGAGCGTGGGCTTACGATAGAGCAGACAAAAGTGGGTGACAGATATGTGCTGGAGCGTATGAAGGAAATCGGAGCCAGCCTGGGCGGTGAGCAGTCGGGGCATATCATTTTCCTGGATGAGAATACCACGGGAGACGGCCTGCTCAGCGCGCTGCATCTGCTTCAGGTGATAGTGGATACGGGAAAGAGCCTGTCCGAGCTGGCAGGTATTATGGAGGTCCTTCCGCAGGCGCTGGTCAATGCCAGTGTTGCCAATCATAAGAAGGATAAGTACTTGGAGTATCCGGAAATTGCGGAAGCCATCCGGAAGCTGGAGGAGAAGTTTGCCGGCGAAGGGAGAGTGCTGATCAGGCCATCCGGTACGGAACCGCTGGTGCGTGTCATGATAGAGGGCAAGGACAGCCAGGTGATAAGGCAGGAGGCGGAAAAACTGGCAAACCTGATTCAGGACATCATGTTTTAATATTTGCTGTATCTGGTTCATATCTGTTCAGATTTTATTTGGATGCATTTTAAGCTTGTATTTACCATGGAGTCATGGTATTCTAAAAGAGAAGGTACATTTTTGGGGAGAGGTTACGGCTCACAGCGAAGGGTTTGCGGAAATATGCTGCGGCAGTGACAGGGAAAAACAAATTGGAGGTAGATAAAATGGTAAGTCAGAAAGTTGTGATTAAGAATCCCACTGGCTTGCATCTCAGGCCGGCAGGAATTCTGTGTAAGGAAGCAATGCAGTTTAAATCATTGATTACATTTCAGTTTCGGGATGGTACGGCGAATGCCAAAAGTGTGTTGAGTGTCCTGGGCGCATGTGTGAAAAGCGGCGACGAAATTACATTTACCTGCGAGGGAGAGGATGAAGAGGAAGCTTTACATGCATTGGTAGCGGCCGTTGAAAACGGACTTGGGGAATAATATCAGATATAAAAAGGGGCTGTCGGGGGATATGACCGCATTTCCACAATATGTATTGTGAACGAATGCCATTTCCTGACAGCCCTTTCTTTGATAAAAGACATTGACAGAAGAAGCTTTCCGCAGAATTCCTGTATAGAGGAGAAAGACCAGGCGGTCAGCGGAAAGTGAAGTTATCCCCTTCTTCTACAACGCATATCATGGTTTTTCCGGTATTCAGAATGATTTCTTCGCCGTTGTCATCGTAAAATTTCGTGGCGCCGTAATTGCTTTCTTTTTTCCAGTTCACATGTATGCCATTTCCGTTGGTGAAAAACCAGCCATCGCTTGTAGTATCGTGACACTGAAAGGCCAGATATCCTTCTCCCAGATCCTCGTATTTCACGTACTGAATCAGGATATTTTTAAAAGAGAGCTGTTCTCCTGTAGCAGCGTCGATGTGGGGGCCGTCTGTACCGCCGGAAAGATGCTGGGAACGGTAATAGAGCCCATCCTCCTCGTTGTATTCGAAGTAACACCTGGTCAGGGGGTAACAGCCCGACATATCAATGTAAATGGCGCTTTTTGCATCCGCGTCGTACTGATCCAGTGTATTGGGATTCATTTTGGAGGCAAAACGAAAATGCTCCTTATCCGCCAGTCCCCTGTCATTAAGAGAGTATCCTTTGCGGCTGATGACGCTGGCAAGTCTGGGACCGTCAGTGTACGCATTGTGGGGAGAAGAGCGGTCTGTGGTACGGGAGAAGGCGGCAGAATCGGATGATAGCAGGCCGTCAATGTTCTCGGTTTCCGGATCCGCAATGAGCTCATTGATGAAAAAGGGACCGCCCAGATGTACGAGAAAAGCATCCCACTCAAAAGCCCAGTAAGCATAATAGGTTCTCAGGCTGCGGATATTCCCGGTTTTCTCCAGATTCAGCCAGTCTTCAAAGATGGCCATCAGCCTGGTCATGCGTCCCTCCACGTTGGCCTCGTAGAGAATGGAAGCCCTGGACAGGTTATAGTGAGGGACAGCGTTGTTTTCATTGGGGATGATCAGTGCGATGGGGCGTGTACTGGCAGCTTCTTCCGTTATCCATTCATTGGTCAGCCTGCTGCGTACCATACCTTCCTGGGGCGGCTGTGAGTCATCTTCCGTTGGAATATCAGGAGGCATGGAATCTGGCAGGCTGGAGGGAGAGGCTTCAATGACAGGCGAAGTGAAGTCAGATTCAGGAATAACAGGGTCAGGTGTATCTTCTCCATGGGCGCATGCGGTAAGTACTATAAAAATTGTTAAAAGGAATATCAGTATTTTCGTCTGTTTCATAATGAATCTCCTGCAGTAAGGAAGAACACTTTGCCGTGCCGCAGGGCAATATCAGTAAAGTGCCATTTCTGTCTCTCATTTTATCATAAAAAAACAGGTCAGTCATCTGACTTGCGGGAAAATTAAGAATTGTTTATAGTTATAGCTTATACAGACTTGAAAAAAGCTATACTTTCTTTTTTCATTCAAGACTTGCGGATTAGAGACGAAGTATGTATACTATAGGTAAAGTTGTATTTGTAATAAGGAAGTGTCTACAAAT